>DATKQD010000261.1:0-2993 GCA_035532895.1 Chloroflexota bacterium | reverse complement strand
CGTCGTGCCGAACGCCTGCTTGAGCTGAGGCAGGTTGGCATCGATCAGTTGCTTTGTGGCTGGGTTATCCGCGGAGACGCGCACCATTGCACCGCCATCGCTGGCGATCGAGACGCGCACTTCCATGGCTCCCAGGAAGTCCGGCTTTAGCTGCAGGCGAAACTCCTGCTGCCCGTTCTGCAAGGCCAAGGTGGCGTGCTGCACGAGCTGCTGCAGCACAGATTGGTCCAGCGGCGGAGGTGCGGAGCCAGCCGCGGCCGACGACGAAAACACGACCGGCGCGCCACCCACACTCGCGCTGGGTGAACCCACCGGGACCGCCATCGCTGCCGCTTGGTCCGCCTTCAATGGCGTGCCTTGCCCGCGCTCCGATGCCTGTCGCGGGAACGCCCCACCAGCGCCGCTGTCCCCACCAGCGACCGCCCGCGGGGCCGGGCCAGCGGAGGGCGCCCCAGGCACAGCTGGAGCCGCTGGTTCGCTGTTTACGGCGGCCGGCAACTGCCCTTTACCCTTTGCCGCGGCGCGACCGCCCGCCATGGGCGACAGGCTCGATGCCGGCACCTCCACAGGCACCTCAGCCGCCACGGGCACAGGCAGCGTCGTGGGGGCCGGCGCTAGGGCCGGCTTACCGGCGATTGCTTCATTTCCCTCGCCAGCAACGTGCGGCGCGGCCGGCACGGGCGACTCCACAGCCAGGCTTTTGGGCGGGCTGGCGACCACGGCGGCAACCACTGGAGAACGGCTCTGCATGCCACCAGAGGGCGCTGTCGTGGCAGCCGGCCCTAGCACCAGAGCCTGAATGGCTTGAATGAGCGCAGCGTGCGGAGCATCCGCGCTGGCTGCCTCCGGTACCGCTCCTTCCGACGGATTGCCAGCTTGCGCTGGTGTCAAATCAAGTCCGTTCGAATCCGCGGTGGAGGCCTGCCCCACGCTCTCTGGCGGTGGATGGGCCGCAGTCCCTCCATCACCCGGCGCCGGCCCCGGCGAGGTGCCCGGTGGACCTTGATCGGCCAGGGTCGTGGCCTGGCTGATGGCCGCTTCCAGCTGGGCGGCGAAGGCGTCGTTCCCGCCGGCCAATTCGGCGATAGCTTGCTGGAGGGTCATGGGGTCCGCGGACTGCGCCAGCAGGTGCACCGCCTGGGCCAGCAGGCCCACGTTCTGAGCTGCTGCCTGCACGGAGATGGCACCGTCCGCGCCCGTCCCCAAAAGGGTGGCCAGGTGTTCCAGGCCGGCGCTCTGCTGCTGGATGGACTGGCTCGCCGCGAGCAAACCGGCAAGCAGCTCCGCGCCGTTGTCGCCATGCTTCTTGAGCAGTGCGACCAGCGCCGCCTGCAGCCTGCCCAACTGCCGCTTGGTGAGCCCCAAGTCAGGTGCTTTCAAGTCCACCGCGTGGCCCGCCAGCGCCTTCAGCAGCGCTGTGAGCTGCTTGCCCAGGCTCGGCACCACAGCTGCGTCAGCGGTCGGGCTGGTCGGGGCGGAGCCGCCCTGGGGGGCGGTGGCGACGAGGGACAGCAACTGGTCGAACTTCGAGGCCTGCCCGCCATCGCTGCTCGGCTGGCCCGAGCCGTTGGCCGCGGCAGGTGGCGGCAGCAGATTCACCATCGAAAGTCCCATTGATCTACCGCGCCTCCTTTCCCGCCGGATGGCTCTGATTCAGCCTGCGATTCACCGTAGCGCGCTCGTCAAGACCAGCTGCTGGTCGTTGGCATAAGTTGGCATAAGCTGCCGCTCGTTGATGCGTCGACCATCACCCGAAGGTACTGGGTGGCGGCCATCACTGCGCCAGCTCAATGGCTTTCATGGCCATGGCCTTGGTCGCCGTCATGGCGGTGATATCTGCCTCGTAGCTGCGAGTGGCGGAAATCATGTCCGTCATCTCCGTCACCGGGTTCACGTTAGGGTAGTGGACGTAGCCACTGGCGTCAGCATCCGGGTTCTGTGGATCGTACACCAACCGGCCCTCGGAATTATCCTGCTGGATCTCCGAAACACGCACGCCTAATGTGGGCGACGGCGGGGCGATGAGGCCATTCACCAGATCGTGGAAGCTGTAGCTGTTGCCGATGGGTGTGAGCACCACCTGCTCGCGCCGGTACGGGCCGCCCTCGGCGGTGCGAGTTGTATCCATGTTGGCCAGGTTGCTGGAAATGACGTCGAGCCGCAGCCGTTGCGCCGTGAGACCCGAGGCGCTGATCTGCATGGAATCCAAAAAGCTCATGAAGCTGCTCCTGCGCTGAGTTTGGGGTGGCGAGGCGAGGAAGGCTGGCCGGTCACGGCTTCACGTCGCTGACGGATGCCTTGAGCATGGCCATCTCAGCCGTATCGAGCTGAACCATGGCGTCGTACATGATGTTGCTCTGCGCCAGCGTCGTCATTTCGCCCTCAATATCGACGTTGTTGCCGTCGTTCTTATTCACCAGGTTGCCGAGCTGCGTTTGAGTGATGGCCGCCTGGGAGGCAGTCTGGTTGGGGTTGATGTCCGCGCCATCAGTCAGCATCAGCGGCAAGGGCCCGCTCGTGTTGCCGGCCAGCGCCTGGCGCAGGCTGTCTTCAAACGTCACGACGGACGACTTGAAGTTGGGCGTATCGGCGTTGGCGATGTTGTTGGAAGCCACTTGCGATCGCTGAGCCAGGCCATCCAGCGTGAACTGCATGGCTCGCAGCGTGGGATCGGTGTCAATGAATGAACTCATACGGCGGTCTCCTGGCGATGTGTCATGTCGTTGTTCCCGGCGGCTTCGCCCGAACCACCAGCCGGGCGGAGTAGTTGCTGGCGCTCCGGCTGAAGGTGCCGGAGCAGGTGATGAGCGTGAGGGTGGGGCTGGGTGCGTTCCCCAGGATGAGCGGCAGCGGCGCATCGGCATCGGGCCAGGCCTTGGTCCAAAACACCTGGTACTGAATCGTGCGCCCATTCACGGTCACGGACATGGGATCGCCAATCTTCAGCTCCTTTAGTCGGGTGAAGACGGCCGTATAGCTGGTGGTCGTATCAA
>DATKQD010000260.1:0-8011 GCA_035532895.1 Chloroflexota bacterium | reverse complement strand
GGCCGCCGCACGGATTGTGGTCACGCGTCCGTTTCTTCGGAGGCGAGATGGCGCAGGTACAGATCAGGATGCGCCAGGAAGTCGCGCGTAAGCCGCACATGCTCTATCTCGTCGAAGGCCGTCTGGCGAGGCCCATGGGCGGTCAAGGTATAGACCGCGGCCTCCGGATAGGCCATGAGGATCGGCGAGTGGGTGGCCAGCACAAACTGCGAACCGGCAGCCACGAGTTGGCGCATGCGCAGCAACAGCGCCAGGCAGTTCTGGGGCGACAGCGCGGCTTCGGGTTCATCGAACACGTAGAGGCCGTTCGGGAAGAAGCGATGCCCGACCAGCGCCAGGAACGACTCGCCGTGGGAGCGCTCGTGCAGCGATGCGCCGCCGTAAGCCGGGCCAATTGGTGGGCTGAAGCTCGGTTCCTGATCCAGGCGCTCAACCTCTGTGGCCACGTTGTAGAAGCTCTCCGCCCGAAGGAAGAACCCAGTGCGCGGCCGGCGCACGCCCCGAACCAACCGAATGGCATCGATCAGCGACGATTCCGACGGCCGGTGAGCGAAGTTGAAGTTGCGGCTGCCGCCCTCCGGATTGAAGCCAGCCGCCACCGCGATCGCTTCGATCAGGGTTGATTTTCCGCTGCCGTTCTCGCCAACCAGAATGGTGACTGCGGGACCGAACTCCAGCCGGCGCAGCTCGCGCAGCGCCGGAATGTTGAAGGGATACTCGTCGAAGGAAGGCACTCGCTCGGGCACGAGGACGAGGGACCGCAAAAACGGCTCGGCCCGAATCGCGGCGCTCCGATGGCCCTTCTGACGGTTCATGAAAGAGAGGGCAAAGGAGCATGGTCATCACTGGCGAGCTGCATCTTTGGCGACTCCTCCTCGACGGGCGACGTTTCCGTGGCCGGGATGACCGCGGCGTGGAAGCAGCAGTCCCGTTGCCTGCCGGACTGGATGCACTGGTGCAGCCTGCGAAGCTGGTCGGAGTATCGATCCACGCTGAAGTCGGAACCATGCCATGCTGCTACTTCAGAGCCAGTACACGAGGGTACCAACCTCCCGGAAGGGAGGCAGCCGGAAGGCCTCGGCCGCGTGCGCAAGGTGAACCCGGCCCCGACGACCTTGGCCTGATCGTGTCGAGGATTCCAGCCACCTCGACTGACTGACGCGCCAACCAATCGACGATCTGGACGTTTCGCCCGGTCGCCACCTGCTGGGTGAGGTAGCGGCCGGCCTACAGGTGTGCCAGCACTCGCCGCAAGTAGCCTTCGACATGCGAAACAGCAGTGAACTTGAGGTTGGCTGGCGAGTGAGCGTCCTCGCCGAACGCGTCGGCCAACACGACCGCGTCCCAATAGGGCTGATCCGTGAAGCTGGTTCCGGCAACGGCCGCGTGCATCCGAGCAAACTCCTCGGCCGCCTCTATGCCTTGGGTCCTCACCAGATTCACCCGCATGGTCGCCAGATCAACCGCGGGCGGGCCATAGGACCCCGAGGTCCAGTCGACGACCCCCGCGAGCCCGCCGCGCAGCCACAGGGTGTTCTCGGGGTGGTAATCCCGATGGATGAAGCACCAGCCGGCTGTTGGAGCAGGTGTCGTGGCCACGAAATCGATGAGTCGCTCCCAGGCGTGGCGATCCTGCGCCCAGGCCGGCGGGCGGGTCTGCCGGAAGTCATGCCAGCTGCGAAACGCTGGTACGACGGATCGAGCGCGTTCCCCCAATTGGTGCATAAGCGGCAGCGGCTCCGCAAGCTGGCGGAGAAATTCGGGCAAGCTGCCTAGCTTCGCCGGGGGCGGGTGACCTGGTAAGCGGGTCAACAAGACGGCCGGAACGCCGCAAGCCCGACCATCAACGTCGGCGGCGATGAGGCGAGGAGCTGGGATTCGCGACTCAGCCAGCACGCCGTAGATGGCCACTTCCCTGGCAGCGTTGAAGTCGGGATCCTTGATCTGCCAGCCAGGGCGCGCCCAGCGTCGCAATACAACCGCCTCGCGCTGGCCGTCCGCTCCGAGCAGGGTGACGAGGTGGTTGACATGCCAACCACCAAGGGAAAGGCGGCGAACCGAGGCAACGGCCCGCGCGCCCGTGCACCGCTGCACCCAGCGTAGGGCAGCGTCCGGTGGCCGAGGGTAGCGCGCCAGAGGTATTACCTCTGTTCAGCCGGCGCCGGAGCGGGCCAACTGCTTTCGCTTCCGCTCTTGCTTTTGGTCGAGGCTGGCTTCGCCGCCATTCGGACTGGTTTCCGTTCACTCCACGGCTCACTGGCCGGCATTCGGTACAGCATGCGGGGTCAGCCTACTGCATCCGTAGCTGAAGTACGGGCGGCGCCTCTCCGCGCTCTCAGCGTCCCGCAACCGACCGCGCAAATTCACAGCCCGCTGGCCGTGTCCAGCTGGAGCCATAGCAATATCGGCTCGACAGGGTGTGGGCGATGGGGGGCTCGAACCCTCGACCTCACGGATGTGAACCGTGCGCTCTAACCAGCTGAGCTAATCGCCCGCGGCAGGGGTGGCCTGCCCGCCCCGAGATGGCGAGAAGGTGGACTAGATTGTAGCCGGTAGACTGGTAGACATGCCCGATTCCGAGCTGGTCCACATCACCCTTTCGCCCCGCGGTGCTGGTCCGGAGCCTCACCCCTGCCTGGTGCTGCTGCACGGCCGCGGGTCCAACGAGCAAGACCTGCCGGCGCTGGTGCCCGCGCTTCCGCCAGAGCTGTTCGTGGTGAGCGTTCGGGCACCCTTTTCATTCAGTGGCAGTGGTTACGCCTGGTACCAGTTGCAGTCCATGGGCGTGCCGGATGAGCCCACCTTCCAACAGTCGCTCAACCTGCTGCAGCCCTTTCTGAGCAACCTTCCCCAGCGGTACCCAATCGACCCGAGGCGAGTGTTCCTGGGCGGTTTCAGCCAGGGCGCCATGATGTGCGCCAGCATCACGCTCATTCACCCGGCTCTGGTGCGAGGTACCGCCGTGCTGAGCGGGTACCTACCGAATATCGAGCTGCCCAGCGATCGCCCGGGCTGCGCCGGCAAACCCGTGTTTCTGGCCCACGGCCGGGAGGATAGCGTGCTGCCGCTGGCCATGGGGCACGACGCGCGCCGGCGCCTGGAAGAGCTGGGGCTGGCGGTGGAGTACCACGAGTACGCGATGGATCACCAGGTCGTGCCAGCTGAGCTGGACGACCTGTCCGCCTGGCTGCGGGCGCGGTTGGCCAGCTGAGGCCGCCAACAGGGTCCTTCAGGACACGCGGGCGGGGCTGGCCAGCGCTCCCCCTCGCCCTGGCGGTGGCGCTGGCCCTGTCGGGCTGCGGCAGTGGCAAGAGCGCCTCCGCGGCCACGCCGACGCCCCATCCCATCGTCATCTCTTCCACCAGCACAGTGGCCTCGCCCACGCCCGAGCCGAGCCCAGCCGACGCGGTGCCCACCGCGCTCACCCCGTTCGTTCCACCACCCACGGCCACACCGTCGGGCACACCGGCCCCGCCCAATACCGTCCGCATCACAGATTTCGCGTTTACTCCGCCCAGTCTGACCGTCAAGGTTGGGACGAGCGTGATCTGGACCAACCTGGGTCCATCCAACCACACCGTCACCTCGAACGACGGCCTGTTCGACTCCAAGGTGGTGCAGCGCAATGGCACCTTCACCTACACGTTTTCAAAGGCCGGCACGTACGCCTATCACTGCCAGATTCACCCCACGATGAATGGCACAGTGATCGTTACCGCATGAAGTGCAGCACCGCGCTGGCCACCAGGCCGCACAGGAACAGCGACATAAACGCCAGGAAGATGAAACCCAGTCCCATCGCGTAGCCCAGCCGGCCGTGATCGTGAGTCTGGCTATCCACCGGCCGTGGAGCCGGCTTGGGTGCGACCTGTTCGCTGTACGGCGAGTGCCCGTTGCCGTTGGCGCCAAAATCCGGCATGACATCGATTATGCCGCCAGCCCACGCGAGCGCCTTCGCTCGCGGAAACCCGGCATGGGGTAGGCTGTGCGGTAATGGCAACATACGACACGGCGATAGTGGGGACTGGCATCCTCGGCTTAGCAACGGCGCGCGAGCTGCTGAAGCGCAACCCAGCGCTGAAGCTCGTGATGCTGGACAAGGAGCCGGCCATTGGGCGGCACCAAACCGGGCACAACAGTGGCGTGATCCACTCCGGCATCTACTACGCACCGGGGTCGCTCAAGGCCAAGCTGTGCACCAGCGGATCGCGCGAGATGTATGCCTTCTGTGATGAGAAGGGCATCCCCACCGATCGCTGTGGGAAGGTCATTGTCGCCGCCGATGAATCCGAGTTGGCGCGGCTGGACAACCTGCACCAGCGCGGCCTCGCCAACGGGGTGGAGGGCCTCGAGATAATCGGCCCGGAGCGCCTGCGGGAGATCGAGCCGCATTGCGTCGGCGTGCGAGCCATCTTCTCCCCCAACACCGGTATCGTCAACTACTCTCAAGTGGCCGCTGCCTATGCGGATGACGTGCGCGCGGGCGGCACAACGATCCTGCTGAATGCCGAAGTCACCAACATCGTCCAAAGCGGCGGCGAGGTGACCCTGGTGAGCACCGCCGGCGACATTCACGCCGAGCACGTCATCGCCTGCGCGGGTCTGCACGCCGACCGCGTAGCCGCGCTCACAGGTGGACCATCCGAGCCTCAGATCGTGCCCTTCCGCGGCGACTACTGGATGCTCAAGCCGGAGAAGCGCCACCTGGGCCGCAACCTCATCTACCCTGTGCCGGACCCCTCGTTTCCTTTTCTGGGCGTGCACTTCACCCGGCGCATCGAGGATGGCGCGGTGTGGCTGGGTCCGAACGCGGTACTGGCATTCGCCCGCGAAGGCTATCGCCGGCTGCAGTTTCGCGCGCGGGATCTCGTGGAAGCGCTCACCTATTCCGGCTTTCAGAAGCTCGCCTCCAAGTTCTGGAAAACCGGCATGGCCGAGATGTGGCGCGACTTCAGCAAACTCGCGTTCCTGGAGTCTCTGCGGCGCTATGTACCGGAACTTTCCGCCGATGACATCGTACCCGGCCCCTCGGGCGTGCGTGCCCAGGCCCTGGCCCCAGATGGCCAGCTGGTGGATGACTTTGTATTCAATACACAGGGCAACCGCATCATCCACGTGCGCAATGCGCCGTCGCCGGCCGCCACTTCATCCCTGACCATCGCCCGCCTCATCGCGGACAAGGCGCAGGAGGTGTTCGCCGGCTGATTGTGACCCGGGGCGTGCCACTCGTGGCCACCGAGCTCCGGTTGGCTCAGCCCTGGGCGCCGCTCCGACCCAGAGCAGCGCTCGGCCAGTGCTACAGTCTGCCCATGGGGAGGTCGCTCAAAATCGCGCGGATTCGCGGCATCGACGTTCGCCTGCATGCCACTTTCCCGCTGATTGTGATCTGGGCCGCGGTCGAGTGGGGCCTGGGGACCACCTTCAGCCCATTCGATGCACTCTACGGCGTTCTGCTGGTGCTGCTGCTGTTCGTGTGCGTGGTGCTGCATGAGCTGGGGCACAGCCTGGTCGCCGTACGTTTTGGGGTAGACGTGCGAGACATCACCCTGCTGCCCATCGGCGGCGTAGCGCAGATGCGGCGCATGCCATCGCGGCCATCTCAGGAGCTGGGCGTAGCGATCGCTGGGCCAGCGGTGAACCTGGCCATCGCCGCGGTGCTGGGCCTGGCTGTGTGGGCTTTGAGCCTGCTGGACCCCACGTTTTCGTTCGGAGAGGCCCTGCGCCTCATGCTGGTGCCCAGCGCCCGCGGCGTGCTGCTGTACCTCATGGCCGCCAACCTCGGTATGGCCCTGTTTAACCTGCTGCCAGCCTTCCCCATGGATGGCGGGCGGATTCTGCGGGCGGTGCTGGCCATGACCGCGGGCCCGCGCCGCGCCACGCCCATCGCCGCGCGGGTGGGCCAAGTGCTCTCGGCCGGATTCGTGTTGCTCGGGCTGTACTTCACCAGCCCGTTCACTATGCTGATCGGCGTATTCATCTTCGCTGGAGCCATGGGTGAGCTGCGCGCCGCCCGCGCGCAGCATGCGCTGGACGGGCTTACCGTGGGCGACCTGGTGGGCGAGAGCCGCGCGCCCCTGCTGGACGCCAACCAGCCGCTGGGATCGGTCACGCAACTGGCCGTCTTTAACGCGGAGCCAAACTTCCCAGTCCTGGAGCAGGGTGTCGTGCGCGGCGTGCTGCACATCCCCGACCTGAACCAGGCCCTCCGTGAACACGGTCCATGGGCGCCGGTGCGCGCTGCCATGGTAGGCGACATGCCAGCCGTGCAAGCGGCAGAGAGCCTGCACGACGTGGAGCAACTGATGGCTGAGCAAGGGCGCGATACCGTACAGGTGTACGACGGCACGAACTTTCGGGGCGTACTGAGCTACCAGCAAATCGCGCAGCAGTACGCGCGACTGCAAGCGCCTCGAACCAGGCGTACACCCAACATAAGGACGCTGCCTCCAGCGGTTACCAAAAAACCCCTATAGCCGGCGCCTTCGCTGGCCCTTAACGTGGAAGGCTGTGGATGCTGCCCCGGAAGAACGATCGCAGCACCTGCGGCTGACCTTTTTGCGGGACATTCTGCTGGCCGCCGCGGATCCGGAGGCGGAGACCTTTCCGCTATTGGAACTCGCCAGCTTCATTATCCGGTCGCCGCTGTCACCCACCACGTTGCGGCAGCGCTTTGGCCCGCTGGAGTCCGTATAATGTTGCTCAGCAATCCTCGAAGCTGAGGTGCCCTCACCATATGCCTGAAGTCCTGTCGCTTATGTGCGTGCACGCCCATCCGGATGACGAGTCTTTCTCCACCGGCGGCACGCTGGCCAAGTACGCGGACGAGCACGCGCTCACCTCGCTCATCACCGCCACTCGCGGCGAAGTCGGCGAGATCCGCGACCCACGGCTCGTGATCGAGTCCTACCAAACGCTGGCGCAGGTGCGAACCAGGGAGCTGTCGCTGGCGACCTCGGTGCTGAAGGTGAACTTCGTCAACTTCCTCGGTTATCGCGACTCCGGCATGGCAGGCACCAACGACAACCTGCACACCTCGGCGTTCACCAACGCGAATCTGGATGAGGCTTGCCAGCGCCTGGTGCTGAACATTCGCAAGTTGCGCCCGCAGGTCCTGGTGACGTATGACGAGCAGGGTGGCTACGGACATCCGGACCACATCATGTGCAATCGCGTCACGCAGGAGGCGTTCTACCGCGCCGGCGATCCGGAGGAGTTCTGGGACGACGGTGAGGAGCCGTGGCAACCCAGCAAGCTGTACTACATCGCGCAATCGCGCAGCCGTTTCCAGCAGGGACGGGAGGCTGTGCTGGCCGCTGGCCTGGACGACCCTTTCCCGCGGCGCGACCCCAGCCGGTTCGGCCTGCCCGACGAAGCCATCACCACCCGGATAGACGTGTCGCAGTACCTGGAGCAGAAACGGCAGGCACTGTTGTGCCACCGCAGCCAAATCACCGGCACGCGCTGGCTCTCCGCGCCGGCCAGCGTACTGCTGCCGCTGCTGGGCGAAGAGTGCTTCACCCGCGTAGTGAGCGCGGTCGAGACGCCCCTCCAGGAAGATGACCTCTTCGCCGGCCTGCGCGATCGTGCAGTCGGCGCGGACGATTACTCGCTCCAGTCCGCTCAACCGGTGGGCACCCACTTCGTCGCCTGAGGTGGAGGCTCCCTAAACGGTCGGCTGCCTCTGGTCGTCTGCTGGAACTTTCGCCTGCTAGCAGTTCGGCCGGAAACCTGCCGCGGCGGCCGGGGTGGGTTCCTCCAGAGCGTCGATTGAGCTCGCCAACTGTAGCGACAGGGGATCGGCTGAAGGCCGCCAATGGCTTTCCGGCCGAACTTCTAGACTAGAAAGCCAACAAGGATCATCGGATCGCGATCAATCTGAGAGCATGCTGCGCTGGAGGCAGCATGCTCCGAAAACGGAGTGCTCAGCGGGGATTGTTCGAGGCGGACACGATGTCACGCGGAGTACGTCGGACGCTGCACGTTGTAGCGCCGGAAGTTCGGCTGCGTCTAC
>DATKQD010000259.1:0-2490 GCA_035532895.1 Chloroflexota bacterium | reverse complement strand
GGCTCTGGCTCTCACGGCACTGGCTGGGCGCGGGCAATGCTGTGATGCTGGTGTTCGCCGGGCTGCCGGTGCTGTCGCCGCTGCTGGCCGCGGCGGGTTGGCGCGAGCCTGCCTCGGCGATCTTCGCGCGTTACGCGCTGGTGTGCCATCAGTTGCCGTCGCGCACATTCTTTCTGTTCGGGCAGCCCATGGCGTACTGCGAGCGCAACACGGCCATCTACGGTAGCCTGGCCGTGGGCGGTCTCCTGTGGGCGCGCTTTGGCAAGCACGTCTCGCGGCTGCCGTTCTGGGCTTATCTGCTGCTCATCACGCCTATGGCGCTCGATGGCTTTACGCAGCTGTTCGGCTGGCGAGAAAGCACCTGGGAGCTGCGTGTCATCACGGGCACGCTATTTGGCGTGGCCTCGCTGTGGCTGGCGCTGCCAGTGGTGGGCGACTACATGGGCTTGCTGGCGCTGCTGTTGCGCGGGCGCGAGCGAACCGTGGCAGGTGCTCAGCGGCATGTCTCCGTGGGATAGCCTGCTCTTTTGGCTGGACGCCGGCGTGTGCAGCCAGGTGCCCGCGCACTCTTTTGTTGTCCAGGGTCAGCGCTTACCTCTGTGCGCCCGGAACTTGGGCCTTTTCACCGGCTTCCTGTTTGCAGCTTGCCTCGTGAACGCTGCCTTGCCGAGGTGGAGCCGGGGCACCACCGGCACGCGGTTCCAGGTACCAGTCCGAAAGGCACGCACTGAACCGCTGGAGAGCCGCTGGTTCAGCCTCCTGGCCCTGCTGCCGTTTGCCATCGATGGCGCCAACTCGGTGGTGGTGAGCTTTGCTGGCGTGGGCCTGTATGCGCCCAGCAATTCGCTGCGCCTGGCCACCGGGCTGCTCGCCGGCCTGGCGCTGGGTGCCCTGGCGGGGCCCCCTTTGGGCCGCGCGGCGCTCTGGCTGGCGGTTGGATTGGGGTTGCTGGCGGCGGCCTCGCCCTACCTGGCGCTGTCCGCGGCGGGCACACTGGGAGCGCTGGCCATGGCGGCCGGTGCCGCGCGGCTGGCTCTCACCGTCGTGCCATGGCGGCCTACGCACGCGGTGGCGTTCTCGTGGCCGGTTGGCCTGGTTGGCCTGCTGGTGCTGGCCGGGTTGGCGCACGCCGCGATGTCCGCGCTGACCATGTAGCCGGCGATCCGCGGGTGCGAGCCGAGCGTCCGTCAGCCGAGCTGGTGTTCGCGGTCTCCGAGCAGACGCCGTACCAAATCGATCACCGCCAACAGATCGGCGCGCAAAGGCGGTTTGTCTTCAGCGATCCACTGCCACTGATACATGCGGCGAATCACCTGCCGGGGTGACAGGGACGCGATCCAGTCCTGCCACTCTTCAATGCTTCGCTCGCTGAGCCGGGCTGAAACGGACTGCTCGATCCCGAACCGAGCCGCGGAGTCGCTCCACAGGTCCACGCCACATCCTCCGAACAGATTGCCGTCGCGAGGCGTTCAGCCGGTAGGCCAAGCCAGCGACGCAGCATGACTCCGCATATTTCGTGCCCTTTTGCGGGCAGCCAAGCAGGCCGGTAAGCCGAGTTCTGTATCCGCCTCGCGGCGGCGGCAACCATTTCTCTCGGGCACCCGTTGCCGGGTGCCTCTAGCAACCAACCCGGGGCGTACGGCGGGCCACCAGCCCCTGCTCGGTCTTGCTCCAGATGGGGTTTGCCGCGGCCAGCCGGTCGCCCGGCTGCCGGTGAGCTCTTACCTCGCCATTTCACCCTTACCCACGCTGATGAGCAGCGCGGGCGGTATGTTTCTGTGGCACTTTCCTGGGGTCACCCCCACTGGGTGTTACCCAGCACCCTGCCCTGTGGAGCTCGGACTTTCCTCGATCCCACCACCGCAAGGGCAGCGGGCGCGCGGTTGCCTGGCCTGCTTGGCACCCGCTAGCATAGCGCGGCGCGCCATTCCGCTACCTCCAACTGCGCCGCTGCCAGACCCAGAAGGGACGGACCTCCGCTGCCGGCTCAGATGCGCAGCGGCTTGGTGCGGGCCAAAACCGCCTCGGGTTGCTCCTTCCAGATGGGCGGCTGCACGTCGATGTACAGCTCGATCTCGTTGCCGTCGGGGTCGAGCACGTACAGGCTGTGGGTCACGGTGTGGTCGCTGGCGCCCATGATCTGCACGTCATTGGCCACCAGGTTGGCCAGCACTTCGCGCAGCTCATCGTCCGTTTCACCCACCTTAAGGCCGAAGTGGTACATGCCCACGCGCCGCCCTTCAGGAATTGGCGTCGCGTCTTCTCCCACCTCGATGAGCAGCAGCTCATGGTGCGTGCGGCCGCCGCTGTTGAACGCCGCGGCCGACGAGCCCCGATAGGAGGGCCCAATCTGGTGGAACCCGAGAATGTCGCCATAGAAGTGGCGCGATCGCTCAACGCTGCGAACGTACAGCACCACGTGGCCCAATTCCTTGATTGCCATGCCATCCTCTCCTCGGCCGGCACGCTCTGCGCCCGCCAGTTTGCCTT
>DATKQD010000258.1:0-5504 GCA_035532895.1 Chloroflexota bacterium | reverse complement strand
GCTCGCATCAACTTCCACCACCTCGCCGCCAAGGGCTTTGCTCCGCAGGGAGTCTGGCGTGCCGATCGCCACCAGTCTGCCCCTGTCCAGGATGCCGACGTTGTCACAATGCTCGATCTCGTCGATGTACTGTGTCGTGACGAAGACCGTGACGCCCTGGTCGCGCAAGCTTCGCAGCAGGTCCCATATCTTGCCGCGCAGCACCGGGTCGAGGCCCGCGGTCGGCTCGTCCACGAACAGCAGCTTCGGCTCGTGAACCAGCGCGCAGGCCAGCTCCAGCCGGCGCTGCATGCCGCCCGAAAGCTGCTTGGTCAGCCGCCGGCGCACATCCCACAGCTCCAGAAACTCGAGCACCTCGCGGATGCGCTTCCGGCGCCGTCGCCAGCCCATGCCAAACAGGCTGGCGACAAACCGCGCATTCTCGTAAACAGTGAGGGTCGGATACAGGAAAAAGCCCTGCGGCGTGTAGCCAATCGCCTCGCGCTGCGAAGTGCTGAAACGGGTGGGCTCGGAGCCCATCACGCACACGCTGCCGCTCGTGGGCTGCAGGACGCCCAGCAGGAGGCGGATAGTCGTCGTCTTGCCACAGCCGCTGGGGCCAATCAAGCCGAACACCTGGCCGGCGGCCACGGCCATGCTCAGCCGGTCCACGGCGATTGTCTGGCCGAAAGCTTTGGACGCCTGGTCCAGTTGGACGATAGGAGCAGCCGCTGCCATGCTGCCGGTCCCTACGCAACGGGCGTGCCATGCGCAACAACTCGCGCTCAGCAACTTGCGACGCGACCGTTTCGTATACTGAGTCAGCACGGAGGGCGGCCAGCGCCCCGGCCGTGATTCCGGACAAAGTGAGGCATTGCCTGATGCGTCGTTCCGTTTTCGCGCTTGCGAGCCTGGTGGCATTGCTCGTGGGCGCAACCTATCTGCCTGGCGTGGGCGCGCAAGTTGCCGGAGGGCCGGATTACGACATCCCAGGAGGCCACTTCTACACTCAGACGAACTCCAATGCGGGCCCGAATTACGGCTATCGCATCACGAACGAGCGCGGCATCGGCTTCTGGGACCAGTTCCAGAAGCTGGGTGGGTTTACCGCGCTGGGCTATCCGGCCTCGCGGCGCTTTCAGTTGGACGGCTTTTTCGTGCAGGCGACGCAGAAGTACCTCCTGCAGTGGCGGCCTGAAGTAAGCCAGGTCTACTTTGTGAATGTGTTCGACAAGCTGCACGACCAGGGCAAGGATGCTGCCTTGCAGCAGCAGTTCGGCATTCCGGCGCAAGTCGATCCGTCAGTCGATCAGGCCACTCGCCTGGGCTGGCTGAACGCGGACCCGGCCATCGCGGCGAAATTCGGGACCGGCCCCGCGGCGCTCCAAACCAACGGCCTGCCGACGTCGCAAATCACGCCTGCTGGGCCGTTCTCCATCATTCGAGCCGAGCGAGACGCCATTCAGAAGTGGAACTCTGCCGGTCCTGGTGGCATCACTCCGGGTACCGTGAGCGTCGTGAACGGCGGCGACGTGGCGAAGACGCTTGGCCTCGTCCCTGGCGACGCGCAAATCACGGAGACAGCCCAAGGCCAGCCGCTGGCGACGCCAACTCCCGCGGCCACCGCGACGCCGGTGGGCCCAACGGCCACCCCGACCGTGAATCCCGCTTTATTTCCCTTCATCTCCAAGAGCGTGAACACACCCCCAATTGACTGCGGCAACGGCAATCGCGTGACCGACTGCAACGACAGCGACCCCAACGCTGGCACGCAGTACATCCAGGGACATGTGCTGGACAAGAGCGGTAATGGCCTCTCCGGCTACACGCTGGAAATGACGTATTACGGAAACAGCGTCATGGCGGGCACTGAGGGTGATGGCCTTTTCACCTTCATCCTGTCCAATAGCTGCCCGGCTCAAAACCTGACCTACCAGGTCTTCGTCGTCGACGGGCAGGGTCGCCAATCATCGGACATGAGGACGGTCAACTACACCAACTGCAACACCGCGGGCGTCTTCCACTTCGACTTCGTAAAGACGTCGTAAGCCGAAGCTGCCTGCAGCGAGCCATCAGGCTCGCTGCAGGTAGCTCTCGATCTCCCACAGGCTGATGTGGTTGCGGTATGCGGCCCATTCCTGCTCCTTGGCGGCCAAGAAGCGTTCGTAGATGGACTGCCCCAGCGCCGCCCGCACCAACGGATCCCACTCGAGCTCCTCGATGGCCTCGCCTAGTGTCCGCGGCAGTGGGTCTGCTCCTTGCTCCGCCTCTGCCGTCTCGTCGGCGAAGCGTTCTTCCACAGGCTCGGCGAGCGGCGTGCCGCCGGCAATGCCCTCGAGGCCGGCTTTGAGCGCCGCGGCCAGCGCGAGGTAGGGATTGCAGCTGGGATCGGGCGAGCGCAGCTCCACGAACATCCGTTGCCCATCCAGGCCCAGCTCGGGAACGCGAATCAGGGCGCCCCGGTTGATGCGCGCCCAATCGATCGAGGCTGGCGCCTCGCCGCCGCCGGTCAGGCGCTTGTACGAGTTCACCAGCGGCGCCATCAGCGCGCACATGCCTCGCGCATGGGCCAGTTGCCCGGCCACGAACGCTCGGCCGGTGTCCGACAGATGGTAGGTAGCATCGGCCGCGAAGAAAGCATTGCGGCCGGAGCCCCGGTCGAACAGCGCTTGCTGGAGGTGCAGTCCAGAGCCGCTCAGCCCGGCCAGTGGCTTGGGCATGAACGTCGCCAGCAGCTTCTCGCGCTGGCCGTAGGCTCGCAGCGCAATCTTGAGGGTGGCGATGGCGTCCGCCGCCCGCAGCGCATCGTGCTCGGCCAGGTCGATCTCATGCTGCCCGGGCGAGACCTCGTGATGCGTTGCCGCCACCGCGAAGCCGCACTGCTCCAGCGTGCGCGCCACCTCGTGGCACAGCCGCAGCGTTCGCTCGGTGGGCATGCTGTAGTAGCTTTCGGCGTCGCTGGGCTCCAGGCCCCGGGCGAGACCCTGCGTAGTGGATTGGCCGTCCAGGAACAGGAAGAACTCGAACTCCGCCGCCACCCGGTAATCGAAACCGGCCTCGCCAGCTTCAGCCAGCACGCGCTTGAGGGCCTGGCGAGAATCTCCGGGGAACGGCTCGCCGCTGGGCAGGCCAAGGTCGCAAATGAAGCGGACGGCCGGTGGGTCTTCCCAGGCGAAAAGCGCGAGGGTGGCAGGATCGGGCCGCAGGAACAGGTCGCTCTCCGCCACGCGCGCCCAGCCCTCGACCGACGAGCCGTCGAACCACACCCCTTCATCGAAGGCACGCTCCAGGCGGCTGGCGGGGATGGTGACGCCTTTGACGCTGCCCAGGATATCGGTGAACTGCAGGTAGGCGAAATCGGCTCCGGCGTCCCGGACACGTGCCAGCGCCTCGCTGGCCAGCGAATCAGTGCGTGCCATGAGCCAATTGCGCAAGCAATCCAATGAGCGCCAGCCCGCCAAACAGGGCCAGCACCAGGATGGCCGCCTTCAATGGGCTGGGGAAGCCGCCGACTGAGGGCGGATCCTCCAGCCAGGTGTATGGCTCAACATCCTGCCAGTGCTCCAGGTCATGGCGCAGCGCGGCCATCGTCTGGTGCCGCTGATTGGGTTGGCGCCGGATCGCCCGGGCCACAACCGTCGCCAGTTGGGGCGGGCTGCCGTGCAGGCGCGGCGCCTCGCGCTGCACGTGTTGGTTCATGATCGCCAAGGCGTTGTCCCCTTCGTATGGCACCTTGCCCGCAAGCATCTCGAACAGCATGGTGCCGAGTGCGTAGATGTCGGTCCGGACGTCGCCGCGCTCGCCGCGGACTTGCTCCGGCGCCATGTAGTCGGGCGTGCCCACCGAGTTGCTCAACCGGCTCCAGGTGAGCCGCCGCGCGCCCTGCAGCAGGGCAATCCCGAAGTCCAGCAGCTTGAGCTGGTGATCGGCCGAGATCAGCACGTTTTCCGGCTTGAGGTCGCGGTGGATGATGCCCTGCGCATGGCAAGCTTCGAGCGCATCGGCCAGTTGCCGCGCCAGATCCACGGCCTCTTCCACCGCCAGCGGCGCGTGATCCTCCAGGTAGCGGCGCAGCGACTCGCCCTCCACGTACTCCATCACCAGGTAGGGCGCCACGCTGCCGTCGAGATGTCCCGTGTCCAGCAGCTGCTGGATATGCGGGTGCACCAGCCTGCGCCCAATTTCCGTTTCGCGCTGGTAACGGCTGTACGTCGCGGGATCGCCGATGATGTTGGCGTATGGGACCTTGAGCACCACCGTGCGCCCGGTCTCGCGATCGTGCGCTCGGTAGGACTCGCTCATGCCGCCCTCGCCGACGAGATCGAGGATGTCGTAACGGCCAACCGACTGCCCCGCTGCCAGCCTCACGGTGTGCATTCTAGTGAGCGCGCTCAACGCAGGCGATCGAACAGCCCCCCCAGCAGCGTGGGACGATGGTGGTTGTGCTGCGCCGCCTGGTCGACTTCCAGGATGCGCACCACCTGCACGGTGATGTTGTCGTCGCATTGACGTGCCAAGCACAGGTCGATCAGCTGCCGGCAGGCGTCGTCCGGCTCGGCAGCCGTGACCGCGTCTGCGATCTCCGGCTCTGCCACCTCGGACCACATGCCATCGGTGCACATCACGAACACGTCCTCCGGCTGGGCCGGCTCACGGGCGAAATCAGGCCTGAGCATCAAGTGGTGGCCAACCGTCCGGGTCAGCACGTTGCGGCTGGGATGCTCCGCTGCCATCTCCGGCTTGACCAGCCGCATGCGCACCATGTCGGCGACTTCGCTGTGATCGGCGGTTAGCTGCACGAGGTTGTTTCCCCGAAGGCGGTAGATGCGGCTGTCTCCGACGTGCGCCACATAGGCCGTGGTCCCGGCCAGCGCCAGGGCGCTCAAGGTGGTGCCCATGCCGCGGTGCTCCAGGTGCTTTTGGGCCAGGTCGTGCACCCGCAGGTTGGCCAGCTGCACCGCGTGCCGGAGTGCCGGCTCGATGCGCCCGGCGTTGGATGGGGCATAGTACTCGTCCAGCAGTGCCTTGATGGCTGTCGCGCTGGCCACCTCGCCGGCGTTGAGACCGCCCAGGCCGTCGGCAATGGCAAACAACAGCCCTTTGCGATCGCGCTCGGTCGGGTCGGTGGGTTGCACCGACCCGACCGCGTCCTCATTGTTTGCGCGAACGGAGCCCTGATTGGTTTGCGCGGCAGCCTGGACGATCAAACGTTACTGACAAACGCTAGCTGGCGACGCTGACCCCCATCAGCGTGCGGCCCGTTTTGCGGTTGTTGAACAGGACGTAGGCCACACTGGCCACCAGCCACAGCGCCGCGATGATGAGCGCCATCATCGACTCCGTCTGCGAGTCGCCGCCGCCGATGAAGCCCAGGCCGAGGATGGTCAGCAGCATGGCCAGGTTCGCCAGAAGACCCATCACCGGGACGATCAGGTGCTTGACAAGACTGAAATTGAGCCTGCCAGCGAAAGCGATGATAGTCCACAGGCAGGTAAGGGCATACAGCACGAACGTGCCGAAGTTGG
>DATKQD010000257.1:0-4501 GCA_035532895.1 Chloroflexota bacterium | reverse complement strand
CTTCTTCCGTCGCCCGCCGAGCGCCCAGGATCGGCCGGATCGGCGAGGCTTTCACCGGGTCAAGACCGATGCCAAGGGCAACACCTACCGCTGGGTGTACAGCCTGCCGTTGGGCTGGGCGTTCAGCCTGATCATTGGCTTCGTAGCGGCGCTCCTGGGGATTGGCGGCGGCATCCTGCAGGTGCCCGTCATGGTGTCGCTCCTGGCTTTTCCTCCAGCCATCGCGACATCCACGTCCACCTTCATCCTGCTGTTCACCTCGCTCAGCGCCACGGTGACGCACGCCGCGCAGGGCGACTTCAACGGCGTCATCGAGAGCACGGCGCTGGTTTCCGTGGGCATGGTAGTCGGTGCACAATTAGGCGCGCGCATCTCGCAGCGGGTGAGCGGCCGGCTGCTGGTGCGCCTGCTGGCTGTGGCCCTCGCCTTCGTTGGAGCACGGCTGCTTCTAGGAGCAGCATAGCGGCTCGATTTCGTCTGGCGGCTATTCGCCGTCTCCCCACCACAGGTGCGCGAAGCGCTGACCTAGGCTCTGGTCGCGCCCGCGGGACTTCTGCGCCTGGCTCTTCACATACTTCAGGATGCGAATGTCCCTTCGCGTGCCATCCTCCATCAGGTCCAGCACAAAGCTGAGCGGGCTGAAGCGCAGCCAGCGCACCGTGCTGGGCCGCCGCTCGATCTCCACGGCCCCCTGGCCCTCGCCGTACAGCGAGCGCATATCGCTGGCGACCCACCTCACCGAGTGTTTGAGCGCTTTCAGATCGTCCAGGCGCCGCTCCTGCAATTCCAACAGCCGGCTCACCTCACCCAGCAAGCGCGCCCGGCGGTCACCATCGGGCTCAATCGGCGGCATCTGGGCGGGCGGCCCATCCGGGTTCATAGTGGCCCGCAGCGATTGCTCGATGGCCGCCAGGCAGCGGCGCTCCCGGTCCGCATCCTCCAGAACCAACTCCATCAGGAAGTGTGCGCTGCCACGCGGCGCCAGGTCCACAATGCGCCGACCGCGGGCGTCGCGCTCCCGCGCCTCCTCTTCGTTCGCTTCCAGCTCGGTCAGCAACACATCGCCGGCCGTGGGCGTGTGAATCGCCATCTTCTGCATCCCTCACAGCAGTTTCTGCCCGGCTGCCAGCAAATCCACTGCCAGCTGGGCGTGGCTCGCGCGCGGCAAATCTCGTTGCCCGCTTTCTCTCAGGCGCGTACTCGCAAACTCGCGCACCGCATCGTTTGGTCGCCGCGCCCTTGCGCGCCCCTTACACTTGCCCGGGAGCAGGAGGTGTGCGCGCTCGCTATGCCCGGAACGCCCTACGACGTTGCCAGTTACTACTACTCGGACGGCCGCCCCAGCCAGGACGCGGTAGCCCAATACTTCAACGAAACGCGCGATTGGGTGCGGGCGCGTCTGGCCGAGGCGCGCACGGCTGGCCTGGTGCACACTATCGTCACGCCGCTGGGCGAAGGCTCCGAAAGCGTGCAAGAGCTGGCCTTCGAGCTCATGGCGCGCTGGAGCTCAGTGAGCGCGCACGTGGTGCCGGGCCTGGAACGGGTGATGGACGAGCCGCCGGGTGACGCGGACAAAGAATCGATCCTGCTGTGTGCCTGCCAGCGCGCGGGCGAGGTTTTGGATGGCCTGCTGCACGAAGCCGCCGCCGACAATGCGCACCTGGCCAGGGAGCAGGGCTGGCGCGGCCCTCGACCGGTGACGCTGGCGGTACCCTGGGGGCGCGTCGCCTACTACACCGCGCGGCTGCTGCGCCCGAAGCGAGCGCTGGCCACACTCGAGGTGGTCCCCATGTGCGGCGTGACCGGCTATCACGCCAACCCTTACGAGGCCAACACCGTGGCCGCGACCTTTGCCGCTGCCTACGGTGCCACAGCCATGCAGCTGGCCAGCCCGGCCGTAGTGCCCAGCGCCGACCACGCTACCGTGGTAAACCTGCCGCTGGTCAAGGATGCGCTCAACCGTGCTTGCCAGGCCGACGTTGCCCTCACCACGGTGGGCGCCGCCAATGAAAACGCCTCAACGCTGGCCCGCAGCGGCATCGTGAGCTACGAGTACCTGCGCAAGGTGCGAGCCGAGGGTGCCGCCGGCGAGATCGCCAGCTACTGGTGGTTCAAGCAGGAGGGCGAACCTATCGTCCTGCCAACTGCCGTGCCGGTGGGGTTGGGTATCGAGGGCCTGAGCGCACTGTGCGCCGCTGGTAAGCACGTGATCGCCGTGGTGGCCGCCAGCAACGAGCGGGTGGATCCGCTGCGCGTGGCGCTCGATCACGCTTTTGTGAACACGTTGGTGACGGATGAGTTCACCGCTCGCCAGCTGCTGAAGTAGCGGATCGCCGCGAGCCGGCCGTTTATGATCGCCGCAATGGATCGCTTACCGAGCTACGCCGAACTGCCCATCAGCCCCGACGCCCCGGCAGGCTCAGCCTGGGGTGTGTTTGGTCGGGACGACCAGGTGGGCACGCTGAACCTGCTCACGCCCGAGGTGCGCGCGGCCGCTGCCAAACTGGCTGTGCGCGGGACGACCTTCAATCTGGACATGCCCCTGCATTTGCCGGCCAGGCCCTTCTTCGGCAACCGTTCACGGCCCAAACACACCATCCTCCGCTGGGGCAACGGGACCGTGCAGGACGACTACCTTGATGGCTTTTATCCGCAGTACTCCAGCCAATGGGACGCTTTGAGACACATCCGCCACCCCGAACATGGCTTTTACAACTGGACGACCGATGAGCAAGCTGCAGCTGAAGAGGGTCGCCTGGGTGTGGAGAATTTCGCCCAGCAGGGCATCGTAGGGCGAGGTGTGCTCCTCGATGCCGTGCGCTACCTGGCCACCCAGGGCGAGACGCTCGCGCCCGATGTGTATCGCCCGCTCACGGCCGACCTGCTCGATGCTATCGCCGCGGCCGAGGGCGTGGCCTTTCGCAGTGGCGACATCGTGCTCCTGCGGACAGGTGTGGGGGCGATGCAGCACCGCGAAGCGGCCGATGGCCTGAGCACTGAGCTGCGGAAGTATGAGGGTCCTGGGCTGGACCAGGGGGACGAGTCCCTGGCCTGGATGTGGGACCACCACTTCGCTGCCATCGTCTCGGACAACCTCTCCGTGGAGGCCTTTCCCTTTCGCCAGGGCGCCAAGAACCTGCACCATTGGGCCATCGCCATGCTGGGCATGGTGTTCGGCGAGCTCTTTGACCTGGAAGCCCTAGCCGAGGACTGCGCCGCACAGCACACCTACGAGTGCCTCTTCGTGGCTAAGCCGCTGATGCTGCGCGGTGGCGTGGGCTCCTCGGCCAACGCGTTGGCGCTGAAGTAGAGCGCTGGCAGCGGATCCGCCGGCTGGCCATGAACGCCGGCGGCGGATCCTGTGCACGGCTGCTTACGCTTGGTTCAGGCCGGCAGCTCGCTCAGAGCCTCGTTGGCCACGCGGAAGCCATCCACGCCGGCGGGCGCGCCGCAATACACGAACACCTGCAACAGCACCTCCTGGATTTCCTCCCGCGTGCAGCCGTTGGCGATGGCGCCGCGCACATGCGCGCGCAACTCTTGCGGCCGGTTGAGCGCGGATATCATGGCGATGTTGATCAAGCTGCGCGTCTTTCGCGGCAGACCGGGGCGCGTCCAGATCGTCCCCCAGGCCACCTCGGTCACCAGCTCCTGGAGCGGCCGGGTGAAGTCGTTCGCCTGCGCCAGTGCGCGGTCCACGTAATCGGCTCCCAGGACTTCGCGCCGCACGGCGAGGCCCTTTTCGTAGGCTTCACTCGGCATGTTCTTTACTCCTCTTCCCATTCTGTGGTGGGTTGGACTTGACGAATCCGAAGAATTGTAGAGCGCCAGCCGCCAAAGGCCGAGAATAGAGACGTGAGTGAGGGGCCGCGGCGCCCAATTGCCCGCGCCTTCGCGCGCGCTGGTTCAATGACCCTGTTGGTCTTGGCCCTCGCGGCTTGTGGTGCGCCGGCACTGCCGGGCAGCGCTGCCAGCCACACGCCGGCGCCGTTGAAGGTGTACTCCATCGCTAACAAATCCATCACTGGCGAGCTGCGACCCACCGCCACGCCAACCTTCACAGCTGTGCCAACGCCCAGCGGCACACCAGCGCCCACCGCTACGGTGCCGCTGGCCACCGCCACCGCCTACATCCCACCCCCCGTTCCAACCACCGAATCCTCCGCGCAAGCGCAAAGCCGGGCCAATCAGGTGCAGACGGCAGTCGTATCGACACAAACGGCTGAGCGCCAGGTCCAGCTTCCGGGCAGTGCGTGAGCTGGTGGTTGGGGCCTATGAGCTTCCCTGCCATGGGCCGCTCCGCCCGGCCAGGCCCCAACATCGTGCTGCATCTCCAGGCGCTGGAGGCGCTCACTGGCAGGGGACTGCTCCGAACTCTGCCTGGGGGCCGAAACAACGCGGCTCACGGTCGCCGGCCAATGACGCCAAATCGCCCTATGGTTAACTTTCAACTTGGAGCTCACCGGTTGGGATAGGCAACAGCAGGACGAGTAAGCGCAAA
>DATKQD010000256.1:0-6258 GCA_035532895.1 Chloroflexota bacterium | reverse complement strand
GCGCTGATCACGCTTCCCAGTAGTGGCCGCCGTCGGCGGACTGGCCGCCAACTACGATGACTCCAGCGATGCCGCGGAGCGTCCGCCGATGAGCTCTTCGGCGCCTATGGACACGTCGCGCACGAATGCCTCGGCGAGGCCAGCCACGACAACGGCCCTCGGTCACCCGTGCCTCCCACGACGCCACTGACGACACCAAACGGCATGTGCAGGCCCGTCCAGCGAGCCACACACCAGCTGGCGAATGCGGCCCAAATCGCTCAAATGCGCGCCTTTTCGGCGAACAACTGCCGCCCGTTGGTTGCGAGCGCTTCAGCCGGTGTGATCGACGCGGGAGGCATCAGCCATCGACGGAGCCTCCCTCTCAACCGCTGGTCGCCTTGGTTCAGGCGGTGGCCGTCTGCCCAGGCAGCTCCGGAGCCATCGCGCGGGCATCCTGTCGCAGGCCCACCACGATGATGCCCACGACCGCCAGCACAATCACACCCAGGCCGGGGAGGTCCGCCACAGCCAGCTTGGCGTGGCCGCTCGTCGCTACTTGCAGCAGCGTGGTGATGATCGGCGCGGCTGCGCCAATGGCCAGCACGGCTGAGACGGACGCGTTCCGGATGGCAGTGAAGGTGGTGACGGTGAAGGCCAGCAACAGCAGACCGGTAATTCCGACGAACTGCCATTGCGCTGGGCCGAGATGCGCTACCGGCGCCAGGCGCCCGGTGGCAAGCACGTACACCAAGAGCAGGGCCGTGCCGATCGTCATGCGCGCGGTCATCACGGTCAAGGTGGCCAGTCCCCTCAGCAAGTGCTTGGCGATGACGAAGTCAATGGCGAACAGGACGGTCGATGCGGCGATCAGCCAGGCGCCCCGGTTCCACTGGAGCGCGTGCAGATTGCTGCCGAGAAGGGTGCCCAGCAGCAGGACGCTGAAGCCCGCCCATAGGGCCGGCCGGATGGCCTCTTTCAGGAAGATCAGCGCAAAGAACGCCACCAAGACAAACTGGAAGTGGTTGATCACGGCCCCGGTGGCCGCGGTGGTCATCTGGAGTCCGGTGAAGAACAGGGCGAAGGGCACGCTCCCACCGGTCAGCGCCAGCGCCAGCAGCCAGGCCCACGTCCGTCGGTCCAGGCGCCGGTATTCCGCTCGCCAGCCGGGGGAAACGACGAGTGGCAGGAGCAGCAGCAGACCGACGAAGCCGTCCTTCAGCGCGGTGTACAGCACCGGATCGGCGAAGCTTTTCACGCCGAGGCTGTTCACGTAGACGGATACGCCGCTGATCGTGGCGGCCAGCGCGGCAAACGCGTAGCCGAAACGCGCGCTGCGCCGGCCGGTCGCCTCGCCCCTGAAGAACCGTGCGAACAACCCGGAGCCCGGGGACTCGCTGTGCACCACCTGCCGATCTCCTGCCTCAGAGTGTTTGGTTGGCCAGCGCCAGATGCTGCGCCGTGTACTGCCGCAGGCTCGTCAACTGCCGATCCGTCAGCTCCTCGCACACCCAGCCCCAGTGCAACGCGACCTGGGCCCCGGCCGCCACCTGGCCGACGAAGCCGCGGCCATCAATCTGGCGCGCGGCCAGGAACGGCTCGGCTGGACCAAGCCTTAGCTTGCCCTCCAGCAGCACGAGCGGCTGGCGTTCGACCAGCAGTTGACTGCCCAGGTCGGCCACGACAGCACCCCAGCTCACCCGGCAGTTGTCCATCGTGTCCAGCGAATGGTCTGGATCGCCGGCCCGGGTGTACAGGTCGAAGACGTGGAAGTTGTGGTGGGGCCGCGCACCCGCGGGCGCTTTGCCGGCGATCCATTTCATGGTGGAGGCCGGCAGCTGACGCCCGAAGCGCTCCACCAGGTGGTCGTACAGCTGACGCACCTCCACACCTCGCAGCAGGTCATTGCCCAGCCAGTAGGCCTCGACAACACGATCGTCGAACGGGTCAGCGATGGCATTCGCCCGCGCGATCAGTTTCAGGTAAGGCAGGGCGCCAGCAAATTTCCGCAACAACGGCTCGACGCCACGATCGACCTCCGCCGCCGCGCCGCGCTCCAGGATCTCGCGGTTGTCGTCGCCACCGCAGTAGCCGTAATGGTTGGGCATGAAGCCATAGTGGATGAAACGCAGCAGCCCGCTGAAGGCCGGCGCGGCCGTCCCGACCTCGGCCGGAGCATCGGCCGGGTCCAGCGTGAGCGGGCTCATGGACGGGCTCGCTGACTGAGTCCCAGCGACTCCTGCCCGGCTCGGCGCTCTTCTTGCTCATACAGCGCATCCAGCTCGCGGAAGGCCGCGAGGATAGCCTCGGCTTCTTCGGGCTCTACGCGCCCCAGCGCCAGCCCGGCTTGGTGCAGGATGTAGTCGCCAATGGCGATAGCATCTACCCCAAGCAGCGAGACACTGGCCAGGCTGCCCTCAACCCAGGCTTGGTCGCCGTCAATGCGCACCACGCGCGCCGGAATCGTCTGGCACATCGTGACTCATTCCTCCGTCTTGTTGCTGAGCATGCAGCCATGCTCCCGCGTCAGGCATGAACAGCGCCTAAACCAGCAGTTAACCGCTGGTGAACCTTGCAGCCCGCCGACCGACTGCGCAGGTGCCTTCGCCGCGCGTTCTAAGCGGGCGGCTCTGCCTGGCCTGGGCCTCGAGCTGCAGTTCTGGGAGGTCCACGTATCTCAGCACGAGATCGGATCCCGGCAAGGCTTTGAGGGCCGCGCTTCCGCAGGCGGGACAGGCCGCGGCGGCTTGGCTCAGGGTGAAGGTCCGCCCACAGGCCCAGCAGCCGTACTGCTGCTCCAGCAGCTCAAACTCCAACCGCGCCCTTTCGGCCGGCGTGCCCGCGCTCAATGCACCGAACAGTGTCTCCACCGCTTCCGGCGTGACGTGGCCGCCAGGAGCGAGGGCGAAGGTCAGCCCATCGATCGATGAAGCGCCGGCTAGCTCCATAACCGTCACGGCTCTTCGGATCGCCTCTTCGACCAGCCCCACCTCATGCATGGCACACCCCCTCCGCGTTGGTAGCTGTGCCGCGGATCTCGGCCAGCACCTGATCCACCAGTGGATCGAGCGCGGCCTCGATCTCGGCCGAAAGCTCCGTGCCCAGCCCGACCTGCTTCGGCTGGACCCCCAGCAGCACCACATTCGCGGGCTCGGCGCCCAGCATTCGCAGGGCCGACAGCAGGTCGGCCACGCCCAGTTGATGCGCGCTGGCGCCGCGGTCCATCTCAAACAGCTCGGCAGCTCCGAGGCGCACGACCGAGCCCGGCGCCAGGTCGAGGTCGACGGCGTCCACAACGATGAGCACGTCGGCCCCGCTGGCAACACTCAGCAGCTCGAGGCCCAGGGTACCGCCATCGACCAGCCGGGCGCCCGCCGGCAGCCGTGGATCATCCAGCAGCCGCCGGATGACGTGCACCCCAACGCCTTCGTCAGACATGATGATGTTGCCCAAGCCAAGCACCACCACCGCGCCGTCACTCACCGCGCTGCTCCTTGCGCAGGATGCTGCGGCGCACGAACTTGTGGCCGCTCATGATGCTGCCCATCAGTCCGTTGGCCGCTTCAAGCGACACCAGCAGGGCGCTGTAGACGTGGTGAATGGTAAAGGCGAAGAAGATGAACATCAGCAGGAAATGCGTCTCGCGCAGGTATTGGATGTTGATGAGACGCGGCAGCCAGCCGAACATGGCCGTCAGCGGACCTGACCCCAGCAGCCACTGGTACAGCGCGAAGCCTGTCAGGATCTGCACCAGGAAGAGCACATATATCAACAGGTAGACGCTGGCCGCGAGCGGATTGTGGCCAACCTCGTCCGGCGCCATCCAGCGCAGGAACAGGTAGTACTTGAGCATCTCCCCCACGCCCCGCCGTTGCTGCCGCGTGATGGGGATGAAGGCCTTCCAGCGAGCGTAGTCGTTGCCGACGAAGAACCAGTAGATCCGCACCAGGAAGGCGGCCGTGAACACGAAGGCGGTGACCTCGTGGATAAAGCGCATGGTAGCCAGCGTGTAGGCGGTCTGGCCGCGCACCACGAAGAACGGGTTGTACAGGTAATAGCCGGTGACCGAGAGCACGATCAGGGCGAAGAAGATCGTCCAGTGCACCAGCCGAACCGGCACTTCCCACACGTAGACGCGGATAATCGGGTCGTCGCCCGGCTGGGCAGGAACTGGTACCTCAGCCGGCCGTCTCGCGGGGGGCAAGGGTTGGAGCACGGCACCCATCACAGCACCTGCACTTCGGCCAGCTTGCGCTTGCGCGGATCCACCACGTGGACCGCGCAGGCCAGGCAGGGGTCGAACGAATGGACGGTGCGGAGCAGCTCCAGCGGCCGTTCCGGGTCGGCCACCGGCGTCTTCAGCAGGGCCGCTTCATAGGCGCCGCGCTGCCCCTTGGCATCGCGCGGGCCGGCGTTCCAGGTGCTGGGCACCACAGCCTGGTAGTTGCTGACCTTCTTGTCCTCGATCTGCACCCAGTGGCCCAGGGAACCCCGTGGCGCCTCGTGCCAGCCGAAGCCTTCGGCTTGCTTGGGCCAGCTGCTGGGGTCCCACAGCCGGCCGTCATGGACCTGCAGCTTGCCATGGCCCAGGTTGTCGGTCAGTTCATTCAGCCAGGTCTGCAGCTGGTTGGCCATGAGCTGTGCCTCGATGGCCCGCGCCGCGACACGGCCCAGGGTCGAAAACAGCGCCGCCGGCGGGGCTTTGAGCTTGGCCAGCACGCCGTTCACCGCCGCCTTGGCGCCGGCATCGCCCGATGCATAGGCCACCAGCACACGCGCCAGGGGACCAACCTCCATTGGCTGGTCCTGGTAGCGCGGCGCCTTGAGCCAGGAGTACTTCTGGTCGGTGTTCAGGAAATCGTAGGGCGGCTTGGGCCCGCTGTACTTGGGGTTCGTCTCGCCCTGGTAGGGATGCATGCCGGCCTGGTCGCCGGAGCTGTAGTCGTACCACGAGTGGGTAACGTACTCGCTGACATTGTCCGGTGAGAACGGGTGGACCTTCGACAGGTCGCGGTTCATGACGATGCCACGCGGAACAAAGAAGCGGCTGGCGTCGTGCACGGCGCCGGCGGGGTAGTCGCCGTAAGCCATGTAGTTGCCCAGACCCTGGCCGATGGAGAACCATTCCGGGTAGAAGCTGGCCACGGCCAGGACATCCGGGATGTAGACCTGCTCGACGAACGCCTTGGCCGTCTTGAAGCGCTCCGCCAGGAAGGCGATGCGCTCGATGTTGATGGTCGCATCCGGCTCGTTCGGATCCATCGAACTGGCCATGCCGCCGACCAGGTAGGTTTGCGGGTGCGGGTTCTTGCCGCCCAGCACGGCGTGGACGCGAATCACGTCGCGCTGCCAATCGAGGGCCTCAATGTAGTGGGCCACGGCCATCAGGTCGGCCTCGGGCGGCAACTTGTACGCTGGGTGACCCCAGTAGCCGCTGGTGAACAGGCTGAGCTGGCCGCTGTTGACCAGATTGGTGACGCGCTGCTGCACGCTTTTGAAGTACGCCGGGCTGGAATTCGGCCAGTCGGAGATGGACTGTGCCAGCTGAGCCGTCTTCGTAGCGTCGGCTTTGAGCACGCCGGTGACATCCACCCAGTCCAGCGCATGCAGGTGATAGAAGTGGATCACGTGGTCCTGGACGTTTTGGATGCCGCCAATCAAATTGCGGATCAGGCGGGCGTTATCCGGCACTTCGATGCCCAGCGCATCCTCCACCGCTCGGACTGAAGCCAGCGCGTGCACCGTGGTGCACACCCCGCAGATGCGCTGCGCCCAGATCCAGGCCTCGCGCGGATCGCGCTGGCGCAGGATGAGCTCGATGCCGCGGAACATGGTGCCCGAGCTCCAGGCGTCGGTCACCGCGCCGCCGTCCACTTCGGCCTCGATGCGCAGGTGGCCTTCGATCCTCGTTACCGGGTCGATAGCGATGCGGGTCATGTGTTGTTCTCCTCAGGTGGTGGGGTGCCGGCTACCGGCTGGCTGGTGTCCGGTGGCGAGCCCGGCTCGGCCGGCGCAGCCGGGCCCGCTGTCTCGGGTGCGCTTTCGGGGCGCATCTTGGCGCGCACGACGCTCACCACGCCATGCGCCCCGAAGGCCGCGGCCGTAGCGGCGGTGATGCCCAGCCCGATCTGCCCGGCAGTAACGTCCACTCCGAAACCGGGCACACCCGGCAGCGGGCTGTAAAACGGGCTCATCGTGTCCCAGAAGCGGGGACCAGCGCAGCCGATGCAGCCGTGCCCGGCCTTTACCGGCCAGCTGGTGCCATCGTTCCAGCCCACG
>DATKQD010000255.1:0-6585 GCA_035532895.1 Chloroflexota bacterium | reverse complement strand
CCCCGTTGCGGGAGCTGAAGCAGAAGCGGGGGTCTGTGGGAAGGACCTCTGAGTCACCTATGTAATGTCCGTAATTGGTGCAGCTTAAGCAAGACGCGTTCCCCTCAGTGCACACTGCGCGATTCAGGCAGCCTTTCCTGCGCCGGACCCCACTGCGCGAGGCACGCAACTGGGGGTGTGAGCGCCGGGAAATTTGAGGGAACTCGCCATCTCGAAATGAGCGCTCTCGGTGATTGACAGCGGCGCTGGCACGTAGGACACGGCGACAAGGCTGGTGCGACCGGGACAGCAATTCCAAGCTGCCGCTCGCTGAATGTTGCATGGAGGAGGATTGCTGCACCTCCGCCGGCCGCCGTGAGGCAATACTCACGCGCCGGTGGGCGGCCTCAGCCCTGGCTGAGGTACGCCAGCGCTTCTGGCGGTCCCTCGACCCCCACGGCAGCCGCCTGGCGGCGACCCGACGCGTACAGCATGAGCTCGCTCGGTGCGCCTGAGAGAACGACGCGTGGCTCGCCGCCTTTCACAACGTAGTCCTCATGGTCGGGCCAGCGCAGCACGATGCCCGTTTGCGCCTGGCGACCAAGGGTAAAGCGGGTCGATCGCCGGTTCTTCCACACGGTCTGCTCAGCCTCTGCATCGAGTTGCCGAGGCGCCCAGGCCGCCTGGGCGCGTCGCACGTCTTCGTGATGGATGAAGAACTCCAGCGTGTTGGCGCCACGGTCGATGAGCGGAATGCGCATTGGCGAGCGGCGAGGCGGCCCATCGCGCACTGCCTGAACAAGCTGCTCCCACGGCTGCTGCCCCAGGCGCGCCTGCACGGCCGCCGTGCGGCCCGCCAGTGGGCCCAGCACGATGCCCGCGCTGGCGAGGATGGTGCTCTCCCGCAGCACCAGGTGCGCAGCCAGGTCGCGCGCAAGCCACCCATCGCAGAGGGTGGGCGCCTCTGGCCCCAACTGGAGCAGCAAGTCGGCCAACAGCCGCCGCTCGCGACGATGGAAGGGCTCCATGGCTGAGGGCAAGTGTAAGGGAAAGTGGGCGAAGGCCGAGTCCAGGCAGACGATGCAGGCAATCACCATTGCCTGCGCGGCCTACCTGTGGCCGCGGACGGGCGTGCGGTCGGCTGGGGCGATGAGCGATGGACGGCTCGCGGCGGCGGCGCGGGGAAGTTGTGCCCACTTGGTGGCCGCCATCGCTTTACCCGGAGGGGTTCGCGTAACACTTCGTGGATTCTCCTGTGCGTGCCGGCGCTCGCAGCGCCCACACTTGGTGTCGGGCTCAACCCGGCCTGCCGCGGAAGTTCGTGGCGGCACGTCGGCGCGCTAGCATAGCCCCGAAAACGAACGCGCACGGAGGGCCGGGGAATGCTGACCAGGGAACAGAATGAGCTGGTGTGTCTCACCGGGCGAGAAACTGCCATGGGGAAACTGATGCGGCGCTACTGGATGCCGGCACTGCTCTCCGAGGAGATTCCCGCGCCGGATGCACCCCCGGTGCAGGTGCGCCTCATGGGCGAGGAATTGGTGGCCTTTCGGGACAGCAACGGGCGGGTGGGCCTGCTGGAAGAGCACTGCCTGCACCGTGGCACGTCGCTCTTCTATGGGCGTAACGAGGAGTGCGGTCTGCGCTGCGCGTACCATGGCTGGAAGTACGACGTAGACGGCACCGTGCTGGATACCCCGGCGGAGCCCGCGAGCAGCTCTTTTAAGGGGAAGCTGCACCAGGCAGCTTACCCCTGCCTGGAAGTGGGCGGCATGGTGTGGGCCTATCTCGGGCCGCCGGCCAGGCAGCCCAGCTTTCCGCGGTACTCCTTCATGGACCTGCCCCCCGATCACTGCTATGTCACCAAGTCGCTGCTGGAGTGCAACTATCTGCAAGGGTTGGAGGGCGAGTGCGACTCCGCTCATCTATCGTTCCTGCACCGCGATTTCGCGCGCGAGGGGCGCGACCTGTACGCGGCCGACAGCGCCCCCGAATACGAGATAGAGGAAACGGACTTTGGCCTGCGCATGGTGGCCATTCGCCAGGCGCCGGAGGGCCAACACTACGTTCGGGTGTCCAGCTTCGTGCTGCCCATTACCTGCTGGATTCACGCCCTGACCAAAGAGGTGCACATCTACGTGCCGGTTGATGACTTCCACGCGTGGCGCTATGACTTCGGCTTCCTCATCGACCGCCCCGCGACCCCGGCCGACAGCTTCAGGACGCCGGAAATTGGGCCCGACTACCGCAGGCTGCGCACGCAGGCCAACCACTATCTGCAGGACCGCGAGCGCCAGCGCACGCGCGACTTCACCGGGATCGAGAACTTCCTCAACCACGATGCCATGGCTACGGAGACCATGGGCGCGCTGTATGACCGCTCTCGCGAGCACCTGGGAATTAGCGATCAGGCGGTTATCGCCGTCCGCCGTCAGCTTCTGGAAGCCGCGCAGAGCCTGGCCCGCGGGGAGGAAGCTCCAGGGATCAGCATCGGCCAGGACGGATCGACCTTGACCCACATTGATACCTGCCACGGGCTGGTGCCGCCTGGCCAGCACTGGCGCGAGCGGTTTCCACACCTCACCCTGACAGCCCCGGCTGCCCCGGCGGTTGGCATCGCGTGAGCGCACGCTACCGGGCCGAGCAGATCGGCAGCTTGCTGCGCCCGACCGAGCTGCTGGCCGCGCGGGATCGATTCGCGGCCGGAGCGGCGACGCGGGATGAGCTCACCGCGGCGGAAGATCGGGCCATTGAGCAAGCCCTGGAGATGCAGCGCCAGGTAGGCCTGGATGTGTTCGTTGATGGCGAATACCGCCGCCGAAGCTACATGATGGGCCTGTACGACGCGGTGGAGGGCTTTGAAGTACCGCCCGCGGCGTCCGAGGGCAGCAGCATCTGGCGGGGGAAGCCGCTGGACGGCTATCCTCGCGTCAACTATCCCGTCGCGGCGGGCAAGCTGAAGGCTCGCGGCCGGCTGGCGGCCCGGGAAGCGAGTTTTCTGAAGGAGCACAGTCCCGGACCGTGGAAGGTCACCCTGCCCGGTGCGCAGATGATCGGCAGCACCGCCTTCAGGGCGGGCCTGACGGAACCGTTCTACGCCACCAGGGGCGAGCTTATGGCGGAGCTGGCGGGCCTGCTCCGCCAGGAGGTGCAGGCGTTGGTAGCGGATGGCGTGCCCTATGTTCAGATAGACGCCCCGGCCTACACTCAGTTCGCCGACCCCTTGTGGCGCCAGCGGCTGGAGCGGGGAGGAACGAACCTGGAGGCCGCGATCAGTGAAGCGATCGCGGCGGACAACGCCATTGTGGATGGCCTGGCGGGCAAGGTCACGTTGGGGTTTCACCTGTGCCGTGGCAATTCCGGTGGACAGTGGCTCTCCGAAGGCGGTTATGACCCCATTGCCGAGCAACTGTTCTCCGAGCTCCGCTATGACACCTTTCTGCTGGAGTACGACACAGACCGCGCCGGCGATTTTGCGCCGCTGCGCTTCATGCCCAGTGACCGCGTGGTAGTCCTGGGCCTCATCACCACCAAGAGCCCTGATATGGAATCGCCGGATGAGCTCCTGCGGCGCATTGAGGCGGCCGCGCGTTACATCCCCATGGAAAACCTGGCGCTCAGCCCGCAGTGCGGCTTTGCCTCGAGCATTCCCGGAAACCCTCTCAGCTGGGACGAGCAGCGCCGCAAGCTGGAGCTGGTAGTGCAGACCGCCGCCAAGGCCTGGGGATAGGCGAACGGTAGCAGGCTGGTGCCCCTACGCGGCGAGCGGGTAGGCCGCGGAAGGATCGGTTCGATCTACGGCGTCGCACAAGTCACCGCGTTGCAGAAGAAAGCTATGCCTTGCCGCAAGATCCTCGGCCGAGGGCGGCCCGCGGTAGGCTACGGCGGTGAGTGATAGACGCGTCGTGGTGGCGGGTGCCAGCGGGCTGATCGGAAGCGCTCTGGTGCCGGCTCTCCGAGCCGACGGCTGGCAGGTAAGCCGGCTGGTGCGGCGCACCGTCCTCCAGCAGGATGAGATAGGCTGGGATCCGGCCAGCGGTCAACTCGACGCCACCGCCCTGGCCGGCTGTGCCGCGGTGATCCACCTCGGCGGCGTGTCCATCTCCACTGGACGGTGGACCGCCGCGCGCAAGCGGGCGATGCACGAGAGCCGTGTAGCGAGCACGGCTCTGCTGGCAGGGGCCATCGGCCGGCTGGCCAATCCACCCAGCGCTTTCATCGGCGCCTCGGCCATCGGCTGGTATGGCAACCGGGGAGACGAACTGCTGACGGAGGCCAGTGGCCCCGGAGCAGGGTTTCTGGCGACCCTTTGCGGCGACTGGGAGGCCGCGGCGAGCGGCGCGAGCCAGGCTGGCGTGCGGGTGCTGCACGCGCGGCTGGGCCTCGTGCTCAGCCAATCCGGCGGAGCCATGGCGCGGCTGCTGCCCCTCTTTCGGGCGGGGCTGGGTGGACGCCTGGGCAGTGGGCTCCAGTGGTGGAGCTGGGTGACGCTGGCCGATGTGGTCGGCGTGCTGCTGCACCTGGTGCGGACGAATACTGTGAGTGGGCCGGTGAATGTGGTGAGCCCGCGGCCGGTGACGAACGCCGAGTTCTCGCGCCAGCTGGCGCGGGTCCTCCGCCGGCCGTCACTCCTCCCGGCTCCGGCTCCGCTGCTGCGGTTGGCGCTCGGCGGGATGGCGGACGAGCTGCTGCTGGCCAGCCAGCGGGTGTCGCCAACCATGTTGCGGGACAGTGGATATGCCTTCCAGTACCCCGAGCTCGACGCCGCGTTACGCTGGCTGACCGATTAGCGGTTACTTCTTGTGTGGCGAAAGGTGAGGTTGATGCGCTCGCCGGCAGCAGGCTCCTTGGGCACGCGGTGCTGCCACAGGCGCTGCGTATCGCCCAGCATCAGGAGTACACTGCCATGGGCCAGCCGCAGCTTCACGTAGTCGCGTGGCGGCGCTTTGCGGCGCAACTCAAAAGCGCGGCTCGCGCCCAGGCTGACCGAGGCGATGGTGGGGCCCACACCTCGCTCATTGTCCGAATGCCAGCCCATGCTGTCGGCTCCGTCACGGTAGCGGTTCAGCAGCACACTGTTGAAGGCTTCGCCCGCCAACTCCTCAACCACGGCCTTGAGCCGCAGCAGTTCTGACGTCCACGGCAACGGCACGTTCTCGATGCCGGAATAGGTGTAGCTGGCGCCAGCGTCGCCATACCAGGCAGTGAGGCGCGGCAGGTTGACCGATCGCCCGTAGATGCGCAGCGCGTCCTGCCGCCAGACAATGCCGCCCAGCAGGCCCCGGAACAGCTCGCTGGCGGTGGGCTCGCTCAGCGCCTGGGGATGCAGCACGATATTGGGGCCCGCCAGCAGCAGATCGCCCACAACAGCAGGGGCGCTCATACGCGCAGACGTAGTGTGCCGCTGGGCGTTGGCGCAGCGGCGATCGTTGGCCTGGCGATGGGCCGAGCCTCGCCGGGGCTCGCTTTGTTGGGCGACGGAGTGGACCTAAGGCACAGCTGAGATGGCGAATTGGGGCTTACGGCCGAAGGCTGAAGGGCGGGTAGCGGTCCGTGGTCAAGAGATAGGCATAGGCGGCCACCCGCAGTGACCAGCGGTGAACCCCCACGACAAAGTCGAACAGCGCCCGTGGATAGCGGCCGGTAAAAGCGATCGCAAACCAGGCGATGACCACTGCCACGAAGGCCGCGATAGTCAGAAACCACAGCACGATGTAGTGTGGAATCGCCAGCAGCCATTTGATGATAGGCAGCCAGCGGTTGAGTTCGAGAGCGCTGGGGTAGGGGATGTCCACGTGGACGGCCTGCTCCTCGTCGGTGGATGGATATTCATCGCGCAGCAGTGCCAGGTACGCGGAAACCCGAAGACTGAACCTGGTCAGCGCCAGGTTCCAGTCGAACCACCAGCGCGGATACTTTTGCCTGAAGACGAGCATCAGCAGTGTGGCCACAAACGTCACGCCGCCAGCGCTTGTGACATAGCTTGTGGACCCCGACCGAAAAGCTGGTCCCGTAACCAAAGCCAACAGGATGGCGATGGGAATGATGGCGAAGATGCGGAGGATGGTCGTCATCCGGTTCATTTCGCGGTCCGGATAATCGATATCGAGTGTGGCCGGATAGCCGAAGGTCGGTTCGACGCCCATAGCTGAACTCCTTTGCGCTTACTCGTCCTGCTGTTGCCTATCCCAACCGGTGAGCTCCAAGTTGAAAGTTAACCATAGGGCGATCTTCGAGTTACTGGCCGACGACCGTAACGCCGGCTTTTTTTCGGCGCCCCTGGCAGGCTCCGGAACAGCTCGCTGCCGGTGGCTCCTTCCAGCCCCTGCGAATGAAGGGACGATGTTAGGGCCAGCAGCAGCAAATCGGAACCCACAGCAGGGAAGCTCACTCACAAACCTCCTGCTCACGCACTGCCCGGAAGCTGGACCTGGCGCTCCGCCGTTTGTGTCGATACGACTGCTGTCTGCACCTGATTGGCCCGGCTTTGCGCTTGCGCGGAGGATTCCGTGGTTGGAACGGGGGGTGGGATGTAGGCGGTGGCGGTGGCCAGCGGCACCGTAGCGGTGGGCGCTGGTGTGCCGCTGGGCGTTGGCACAGCTGTGA
>DATKQD010000254.1:0-5464 GCA_035532895.1 Chloroflexota bacterium | reverse complement strand
CTCGGGAGCGCCGGCCACGGGCTCGCGCTCGAGCTTGTCCGCTTCGGCCATGTCGGGCGCCGGGGGCGCCGCCGCGCCGGTGTACTTGCAGGCGGAGCAGGCAACACCCTCGCGCACCGCGGTGAGCACGCCGCCGCACTCAGGGCAGGGCACTGGCAGAGGCCGGTTCCACACGGTGAAGTCGCACTTGGGATAAGCGCTGCAGCCGTAGAACACGCGGCCTTTTTTGGAGCGCCGTTCCACCAGCTCCGAGCCACACCGGGGGCACTTCACGCCCATCTTGCGCTGAATCTTCTCGGTGTGCTTGCACTCGGGGAAGCCTGAGCAAGCCAGGAATCGGCCGAAACGGCCCAGCTTGATCACCAGGTTGCGGCCGCACTCCGGGCACAGCTGGTCCGTCATCTCGTCGGCAACCTTCACCCGTTCCAAGGTTTCGCCGACTTCCTTCAGCCGCTGGTCGAAGGGGCCATAGAACGTGGCCACGACCGGCACCCAGGGGCGCTCGCCGGAAGCTACGTCGTCCAGCTCCTCTTCCATATTGGAGGTGAAGCGCGGATCAACGATGTTGGGAAACTGCTCCACCAGCAAGCCGTTGACGGCGACACCCAACTCCGTGGGCTTGAATTGCTTTTGCACCTTCTCCACGTAGCGACGATCCTGAATGGTGGCCAACGTGGGCGCGTACGTGCTGGGCCGCCCGATGCCCAGCTCTTCCAGCAGCTTGATGAGCGTCGCCTCGGTGTAGCGTGCCGGCGGCTGGGTGAAGTGTTGAGTGGGCGTGAGCTGCAGCAGGTCCAAGGCATCGCCCGTCGCGAGGGCCGGCAGCCGACCTTCGCGCTCCTCCTCTTCATCGCGCCCCTCCGAGTAGAGCACGGTGAAGCCGTCGAACACGACGACGGAACCAGTCGCTCGGAACAGGAACTCCGCCGCTGTGCTGGCCTGCGCACCAGCCGGGCGGGCGCCGATGTCCGCGGAAGTCTGGTCCAGCGCGGCGGCGGACATCTGGCTGGCCATGAAACGGTCCCACACCAGCTTGTACAAGCGGAACTGCTCCGAGCTCAGGAAGGGCTTCACGGCGGCCGGATCGCGCCGGCTGGCGGTGGGCCGCACGGCCTCATGCGCCTCCTGCGCACCCTTGCTGCGCGTTTTGTAGAAGCGCGGCTTGTCGGGCATGTAGGCCTTGCCCCACTGCTGCTCAATGTAGTCGCGCGCCTCAGCTTGCGCCACGGTCGCGATGCTCAGCGAATCGGTCCGCATATAGGTGATGAGCCCCACGGGCCCTTCGCGCCCCAGATCCAGACCTTCATACAGCTGCTGCGCCACGGCCATAGTGCGGCGAGACGTGAAGCCCAGCTTGCGCGCTGCCTCCTGTTGCAGCGTGCTGGTGGTAAACGGCGGAGCCGGCTGGCGCGAGGTGCGCCTGGTGCGAACATCCTCCACGGAGTAGGTCGCGCCATTCAAGGCAGTCGTAATGGCTGTAGCTTCGGCTTCGCTTTTGGGGCTGATCTTCTTGCCCCCGCGCTGGTGCAATTGCGCGCTGAACTGGTCGCGCTTGGCCTTGGCGCCCGCCTTGGTCAGCTCCGCGCCCACTGTCCAGTATTCCTCGGCCTTGAAGCTCTGTATCTGCTGCTCGCGGTCGCAGATGAGCCGCACGGCAACGGATTGCACCCGGCCGGCGCTGAGACCACGGCGTACCTTGCGCCACAGCAGTGGAGACAGGCGGTAGCCCACCAGGCGGTCCAGCACGCGGCGCGCCTGCTGGGCGGCAACCAAATCCATATCCAGCTCGCGCGGCTGCGCGATTGCTTGCTTGATGGCGCCCTCGGTGATCTCGTGGAACTCGACGCGGTGCACCGGCTTGCCGGCCAGGTCCATGGCCTCCACCAGGTGCCAGGCAATGGCCTCGCCTTCGCGATCCGGGTCAGTAGCGATGAACACCTCCCGGGCGTGGCCGGCCAAGTCCTTGAGGTCCTTGACGATTTTGCGCTTGTCCAGCGGAATGAGGTACTTGGGGGAAAAGTCGTGTTCGACGTCCACGCCCAGGCTGCTCTTGGGCAAATCGCGCACGTGGCCCAGGGATGCCCGAACTTGAAAGTCGCGGCCCAAGAACTTCTCCAGGGTGCGAGCCTTCGTTGGCGACTCGACCACAACGAGGTTCTTCAGCTTCATAGCGGTTTACCTTAGCACAGCGATCTCGGGCTTCCGTGTGACCAAAGTCACCCGCCAGGCGCCCCGTCTCACGCTTATCTCCCCTCGTGGAACGCGGCTTGCGGGGCGCCACAGGAGGCTTTCGTAACGCAGGAGCCACAGTTCACCCACAGGAGCAGTGCCGTGGAAAGTCATCGGGAATCGCCCCAACGGAGGGATGCGCAGGCCTCCGCTGAGACGTTGCGCGGCATGATCGTCGCGGCCGTCATCCGCCGGCCGGAGCTGGTACACCGCACGGTGGAAGCGCTGCACGGCGCGGGCTACAGCGAGGCCGCGATTTCGATTTTGGGCCCGCATGATGGCCGAGCGCCCGTGGTTCGTTCGGCCAGCGACACAAACGCGGGCAAAGGCACCATCGCCGGGGTATCAGCGGGCGTGATTATCGGCGGCGTGCTGACCGCCGTGGCCTTGGCGGTGCCGGGCATCGGCCCGCTCATCGCGGCCGGGCCGATCGCCGCGTTCGTCATCGGCGGTGTGTCCGGCGGCAGCATGGGTGCCCTGGTAGGCTCATTCGTGGGTCTGGGCGTGCCTTCGGACCACGCTAAGGCCTACGAGGCGGCAGTGCGCCAGGGTGGCACCGTGGTTACTGTGGCGGTGGCGGATCAGCTGGCCGCGGGCGAAACGGCCGGCATCCTCAATGAGGCGGGAGCCGAGGGGGTCGAGACCTTCGAGCCAGTGCTGTAGAAGGGCGACTCAGCTCCACAGCTCTTGCGAGGCGATGCGCGCGCCTTCGGCCATGGACTTGAGCTTGGCGTAGACAATGCCGGGAAACACCATGGGCGTGCCGGCGAAGGTGCCGAAGCCACAGTCCGTCCCGGCGATCACGTTCTCGCGACCCACCACGCCGGCGTAGCGCACCAGCCGCTGCGCTACCACTTCCGGGTGCTCCACATAATTGGTGGTCGTATCCAGCACGCCAGGGATGATGGCTTTGCCCTCCGGCAGCTTGATTTGCTCGAACACCTTCCATTCATGTTCGTGCCGCGGGTTGGCGCCCTCGAACGAAATAGCCGCCGGCCGCGCGGTGAGCACATCCGGCAGCACTTCACTGAGGGGCGTATCCAGGTGGTGCGGCCCCTCGTAGTTGCCCCAGCACAGGTGCAGGCGCATGCGATCCGGTGGGATGTTGGCGGTGGCGTGATTCAGAGCCTCGATACGCAACCCCAGGTCGGCCGGCCTTTTGCCGGTAGCCAGCCCGGTGAAATCGGGACAATCCAACTGCAGCAGCAGGCCGGCCGCGCAGATCGCTTCGTACTCCTCGCGCATGGCGTCGGCCAGCGCGGCCAGGTACTCTTCCTGGCTGGCGTAGTGCTGGTTCGGCTGAAAGCTCATGATCACGCTGGGCGAGGCTGCCGTCATGAACGCTTCGGCCACATTCCTGCCCGCCAGCGCCTCCTTCAGGTTGTCGATGTCGCGCTGCAGCGCGGCGTGGCCAACGTACTTCACCGGCCCCATGCAAGCGAAACGGCGGATCCGCTCCGCGCCGGCCTGGGTACGCAGGTTCCACTCGTCGTACCCGGGGAAGTCGGCCGCGTCGGCACGCGGGCGGCGCGGCACGTGGTGGTGCGTCTCATAGCCGCTGAGGCGGGCGGACACATAGGTGGAGTACGACACCTTGCCCATCTCGCCGTCATCCACGATGTCAATGCCTACCTCAACCTGCTTGGCCACGCTGTCCTGCACTGCCTGGCGCACATCGCGCGCGAGCTGCGCCTGGTCCACAGCTTCGCCGGTGGTATCGGCATACAACAGCTCCACCAACGCATCCGGGCGTGGCAAACTGCCGGTATGCGTGGTGAGGATTCGTTCAGTGCTTCGTTTCATGCAACCACGGATTCTACCCCTCACACTTGCCCGATGCGCCAGGCACCGAGCTGCACCCAAGCGCGCGTAGTGGCTGCCGGGGCCTCGGAACCTTCGCCCCAGGCCACTGTCGGACGCTCGCTCACGATGTATAATGTGGTGTATGGACCGTACGAACATCTACCTGGACGAGGGTCAGGCACGGTCGCTCGATGTCGCGGCTCGCGATCAAGGCATCTCTCGGGCCGCGCTCATACGGCGACTGATCGATCGCGGCCTCGATCGACGTAACAGCGACCTCGAATCCGACCTCGCTGCTATCGAAGCCTCATTTGGCGTGCTTGCGGCTGAGAATGATTTTCCTCAGCGGGGCAACGATGACCGGTCTCGACATCTCGATCTTGTGCGTCGCGGCGGATGATCCTCATCGACTCGGACGTGCTTATTGCCCACCTCCGGGGCCAATCCGAGGCGAGGGCCTGGATGGTGGAGGCGCGGCGTAGGGCCGGTCCGCTCGCCATCAGCGCGGTGAGCGTGGTTGAAGTGGCGGGTGGGATGCGTTCGCGGGAGCGCCCCGAGGTGGAGCGGCTCTTCGCTTCGCTGCGAACCTTTCCCGTGCATGAGCGCGTCGCCTGGCGAGCGGCCGAGCTGATGCGTTCGTATCGACGCTCCCACTCAGGGATTGGGCTTGGCGATTTCCTGGTCGCGGCTACGGCGGAGATCGAGGGCTGCGAGCTGGCGACGCTGAACGTACACCACTTCCCCATGTTCTCGGGACTCCAATCTCCCTTTTGACGGGCGCCAGCGCGGCGACGCGGCAAAGGGAGTGCTGGCGGGCCGTCCGCGGTTACCGGTACTGTCTGGCCTGGAGCTCGTATAACTCGGCATAGAGGCCGCCCGCGGCCACGAGTTGCTCGTGGCTGCCCTGCTCGACTAGGCGTCCGCTTGCCAACACCAGGATCAGGTCGCACATGCGCACATTCGAGAAGCGATGTGTCACCAGCACGGTGATGGCGCCGGACCGTTGCCCGGCGTCGCGAGCGGCGGTGGCGTAGCGCTGGAACAGGGCGTACTCGGCTTCGGCATCCAACGCGGCCGTCGGCTCGTCCAGCAGCACCAGGAGCGGTATTGGCCGCATCATGGCTCGCGCCAGCGCCATCTTCTGCCACTGCCCGCCGGAGAGCTCGGCACCGTCGAAGCTGAGGCCCAGCTGCGTCCGCAGTCCGTTGGCCAGGGCCCCAACCATGTCTGATGCGCCAGCTCGGGCCAGCGCCAGCTCAATGGCCGGCTCATGGTCGACGCGCGGCAAGTCGCCCACGCCCACCGCCTCACCGGCTAAGAACTCAAAGCGCATGAAGTCCTGGAAGCCGGCGGCCAGCCGGGTTCGCCAATCCTCCACCTCCAGCGCCCGCAGGTCCACCCCATCCACCAGGATGCGCCCGGAGGTGGGCTC
>DATKQD010000253.1:0-3838 GCA_035532895.1 Chloroflexota bacterium | reverse complement strand
TCGGACGGGTTGCGAGAAAGCCCGCTGGTCGAAGACCAAAGCGAGGGACCAACGAGTCGGCCCGGTTGGAGACCCAGGGTGACGCTGACATAGAACGGGCGTGCTAGCATGCGTCCTGCCGTGAGGGTCACGTTGATGCGCGAAAGGCACGAGCGCGAGGCCGATCTCGCCCTGGCCTGGCAGGCCAACAGCTGGGCGCGCGGCCTGCGCAGCACCGCTGGGCTGGCGTTGGAGGTGGTCTATCCCGGCCGGCCGGCCAGTGACGCCGGGCCGGATTTTCGAGGCGCGGTTATTGCGCTGCCTCGGGGTGAGCTGTTGCGTGGTGACGTAGAACTGCACCTGGACGAAAGCGACTGGTGGCGTCACGGCCACCACCGGGACGGCGCGTACGATGGCGTGGTGCTGCACCTTGCGCGGCGTCCCGGCCGTGCTGCACGCAAAGCCAACGGCGAGCCCATACTCACGGCCATCGTGGGCGGCGCACCTCTGGCGGTGGCGGCTGGGGCAGGTGCGCTCGCGGGCCGGGCGCCCTGCCAGCGTGTTTTGCCGCGGCTGGGTCAGAGTGCACTGGACAGCCTGCTGCGCGAGCTGGCAGCGCAGCGCTTTCGGTCGAAGCAGGCCGTGTTTGAGGGCCAGCTGGCGGTGGACACGCCGGGCCAGACCCTGTATGCCGGGCTCCTGGAGGCCCTCGGCTACAACCTCAACCGGGGGCCGTTCCGGCAGCTGGCCGAGCTGCTGCCTCTCGCCGCGCTCGAAGGCGTGGTCGCGGCTCGGCCCAGCGAAGGCGGTGCTGCTCGGCTGCGCCGGCTGCTCCTGCACAGCGCCGGCCTGGAACCGGATGCGCGCTTCGATGGCTGGCCGGCTCTGCCACCTGGGGCTTGGCGCTGGCAGGGCGTGCGGCCGGGTAACCTGCCGCCGGCACGGCTGGCGGCGCTGGCCGGGCTGCTGCCGAGTCTGCTGCAGGAAGGCCTGGTGGAGGCGCTGCTGGCGCCACTGGAGGCCGCTACGAAAGAGGATGCGGCGCCACGGCCGTGGCACGCGTGGCGCGCTGTGCTGCGCCCGCTGGGGTTGGCGCGGGTGGACAGCCTGGCGCTGAACGTGCTGCTGCCCTTCGCCGCGGCTCTGGCCGAGGCGAGCTGCCGCTACCTGCTGGCCGAGGCAGCGCTGGAGGCTTACCTGGCCTATCCTGGCCGAGGGAGCGATCAGATCACACGGGCCATGCAGCGCGACGTCTTGGCGCCGGCTGGCGTAGCCGTGGCCGGCGCCGCGCGGGAGCAAGCGCTGCACCAGGTGTGGGCGCAATGGTGCCACGATAAGACCTGCGCACTGTGTCCGCTGGGTGGCGCGGTCTCGGCTCGCCGCGCATTGGCGCAACCTAGCCTCCCCAGCAGGCTGGCCAGGGTCTGATGGTCGAGCTGCTGGGGCGGCATAAGCCGGTGATTGGCATGGTTCACCTGGCGGCACTGCCCGGCTCGCCCTTCTACGTCGGGCTGACCGATCGGCAGATTCTCGACGCAGCCCAGCGGGACGTGGAAGTGCTCGCGGCGGCCGGCTTTGATGCCATCTCCTTTTCCAATGAGGGCGACCGGCCGTACCAAACCGAAGTGCCGCGGGAGACGGTCGCGCTGTACACCCGACTGGTGTTCGAGCTGAGCCGCGGACTGCCCATGCCCTTTGGGTGTGGCTTGCTGATCGATCCCTTCGCCACGCTGGCCGCCGCGCGAGCGGTGGGGGCGGACTTCGCGCGCATCACCTATGGGGTAACGGCGGGAACCTTTGGCTTGCTGCACGATTCCGCCGGCGAGGTGCTGCGCTACCGGCAGCGAATCGGGGCGGGCGGCCTGCCGCTGTTCGTGAACCTGTCGCCGCACTTTGCCACCAGCCTGGATGCACGGCCGCCCGCCGAGGTAGCCCGCACCTGCTGGGCGATGACCCAGCCCGACGCTATCCAGGTGCACGGTGCCGGAGCCGGGGCCGCGGCCGACCTGGACGTGGTGCGCGAAGTGAAGGCGGCGTTGCCCGCGGTGCCGGTGATTGTGGCCAGCGGCGTGACGCTGGAGTCGCTGCCAGCCGCGCTGGCCGCGGGCGATGGGCTGATCGTGGGCAGCGCCATCAAGGAGGAGGGGCGGACCTGGGCCGCGGTAGACCCCGGGCGAGCGCGTGCGTTTATGGAACGAGCGAAGTCGTTGCGCTCCGGCGAGGCATGATGTGCTGTCCGGAGATGTGTCACAGGGTGTAAGGAGGCGATGAGGAGCGATGGACCTGCAGCTATCAGGGAAGACGGCGCTGGTGACGGGCGGCAGCATGGGCATTGGCAAGGCGGTGGCACGGGCATTGGCAGACGAAGGTGTGGACGTCGCCATCCTGGCGCGCACCAAGGCGACGCTTCAGGCAGCAGCCGATGAGCTGGAGCGCGCCACGGGGCGGCGCATCCTGGCCGTGCCGGCGGATACCTCGCGGGATGATTCGGTGCGGGAGGCGGCGCAGCAGGTGGTGGAGGCCTTCGGCCATATCGACATCCTGGTGAACTGCGCGGCGCAGCCGGCTGGGCAAGGTCCGGCGCCCACGCTGGCTGAGGTGACCGACGAAGCCTTCTTTGGCGACGTGAACACGAAGGTCATGGGCTACCTGCGCTGCATCCAGGCGGTGGCGCCGCACATGAAGAGCCAGGGCTGGGGGCGCATCATCAATATCTCCGGCATGGCCGCCCGGACACCGGCATCGATCATCGGCAGCATCCGCAACGTATCGGTGGTGGCGATGACCAAGAATGTGGCCGAGCAGCTGGGGCCCTTCGGCATCAACGTCACCGTGGTGCACCCCGGCATGACGCGCACCGAGAAGACCGCCGCGCTGGCACGTGCAGCGGCGGAGCAGAGCGGCAGCAGCGTGGAGGAGGCCGAGAAGCGCCGTTTTGGTGGCAATCTACTCGGCCGCGCCATCGACGCTTCCGACATCGCCGCGGTCGTCACCTTCCTCGCCTCGCCCCGCGCCGTGGCCATCAATGGCGACGTCATCGCCGCCGCCGGCGGCACCCGCGGCGCCATTCACTATTAGCGATTAGGGCGATGCGCGATTAGCGCTATGAGATAGACGAGGAGTGGCTTGCGCCTCTCCGGCACAGGCATCATTTTTCGCGGGAGTCGCTCCCAAAGGACAAGGAGTCGCGCGGCTTTGGCGGGGAGTGGGCGCCGAGGTACTATATATCCGACGGAAATGGTCGGATTTAGCGGAAGGGCGCGAGCGTGAGGATCTCTACCAGGGGCCACTATGGGCTGCTGGCGGTGACTGAGCTTGCGCGGCGGTACGACGAAGGGCTCATCTCGCTGTCCGAAGTCGCGATGGTGGAGCACTTGCCGCTGCCCTACCTCGAGCAGATCTTCGCGCCGCTGCGCGTAGCTGGCATTGTGGAGGCGGTTCGGGGGCTGCACGGCGGCTATCACCTGGCGCGGCATCCGGCTGGCATCACGGTTGGCGAGGTGATTCGCGCGGTCGAAGGGCCCATTGCCCTGGTGGAGTGCACGGCCACGGATTACGTGTCCGGCAGCTGCGAGCGGGAAACGGGCTGTGCGTCGCGGGGAGTGTGGCATCGGGTGTCCGAGGCAATCGACAACGTGCTGAACACGATGACGCTGGCCGAGGCCGCTGAAAACAGCAGCGCGCCCCCACTGGTGCAGGTGAGTCGCGAGCCCCTGGCTCGCAAGTGAAGAAGGAAGGCGTTGCTGTGAGCGAACTGCTGGAGATTCAGGACCTGCACGTGACAGTCGAGCAGCGGGAGATTCTGAAGGGCGTCGACCTGGTGATCCCGCAGGGGGAGACGCACGCGCTGATGGGGCCG
>DATKQD010000252.1:0-20853 GCA_035532895.1 Chloroflexota bacterium | reverse complement strand
CCATCAATGACTTCGGCATACTGCTGCACCGTTTGTGGGCCAACATCCATGATGCGCCAGCCGGCCGGCGTCTGCTTCACCGGGATGGTCTTGCGTTCGGCGGTGTTCTCGAACGCGGCGGCCACCACCGCGTCTGAAGGCAGCAGCAGTCGCACATTGGCCTGAGCTGCCTGGCGAATGAGCTCCCGTGCCTGGGGTACTTTGTCGGGTTCAACGAGCGACGCGGCCACGTCGCAGCCAATTGCCACCAGAAACGTATTGGCCATGCCGCCGCCGATGAGCAATGCATCAGCCTTCGTCAGCAGGTGGGAGATGACGCCGATTTTGTCGGAGATTTTGGCGCCGCCAATGATCGCCACAAAGGGGTGCTTGGGGTCGCTCAACGCCTTGCCAAGCACCTCCAGCTCGCGCTCCATCAGGAGGCCCGCCACGGCCGGAAGCAGGTGCGCCACTCCCTCGGTGGAAGCGTGCGCGCGATGCGCGGTGCCGAAGGCATCGTTGACGTACACGTCTGCCAGGGAGGCGAGCTGCCGCGCAAAGGCGGGGTCGTTGTGCTCCTCTTCGGCGTGGAAGCGCAGGTTCTCCAGCATGAGCGCCTGCCCCGCTGCCAGCCGCTCCACGGCCGCCGTGGCCTCTGGCCCCACGCAGTCGCGCGTGCAGCTGACCCCAGCACCCAGCAGCTCGCCCAAGCGGTCCGCTACCGGCCGCAGCCGCAGCTTGTCCTCCACCTTGCCCGCCGGCCGACCCAGATGCGACGCGAGAACGACACGGGCCCCTCCCTGGAGCAGCAGCCGCAGCGTTGGCAGCGCAGCCCGAATGCGCGTGTCATCCAGGATGCTGGCGCCATCGAGCGGGACGTTGAAATCCTCCCGCACCAGCACTCGCTTGCCCTGGACATCGATGTCCCGGACAGTTTGCTTGGCCACGCCTCAGCCCTCCGCGCGCCGGGAAAAGATCAGGCGCGCGCCCCCGCGGCGGCCATGGTCTGCCCCGTGCCCGCCTTGGCGATCATGGCGGTAACGTCGGAGATGCGGCACGAGTAGCCCCACTCGTTGTCGTACCACGAGGCTACGCGCGCCATGTTGCCGTCCACAACCTGTGTCGACAGCGCATCCACGACGGACGAGAAGGTAATGCCCTTCATATCCATGGATACGACCGGATCTTCGATATAGCTCAGGATGCCCTTCATACGGCCCTCCGCCGCGGTACGCATGGCCTGGTGGATCTCGTCTTTGGTGACGTCCTTCTCAAGGTCGACCACGAAGTCCACTATCGAGACGGTCGGCGTAGGCACGCGGTAGGCAATGCCATCGAACTTGCCTTTGACCTCCGGAATCACCAGGGCCACCGCGCGGGCAGCGCCGGTGGAGGCGGGCACGATGTTCAGGGCGGCCGCGCGCGCATCGCGCCAGTCCTTGGTCGCCAGGTCCAGAGTGCGCTGGCTGTTGGTGTAGGAGTGCACTGTGCTCATCAGACCGTGCTTGATGCCGAAGTTGTCCAGGAGGACCTTCACCACCGGAGCCAATCCGTTGGTGGTGCACGATGCGTTGGAGATGATGTTGTGAACCGCGGGGTCGTACTTCTCGTCGTTCACGCCCAGCACGAGAGTGATGTCCTCGTCCTTGGCAGGCGCGGAGATGAGGACCTTCTTGGCGCCCGCCTCCAGGTGCTTGGCGGCGTCGGCACGAGCCGTGCCAAAGCCGGTGGATTCCACCACCAGTTCCACGCCCAGCTTGTCCCAGCCCAGTTTGGTCCAATCGCGCTCGGCCAGGATCTGAATGCGCTGCCCATTCACGATCAGCGCGTCCGGCTGAGCTTCCACCGTGCCGGGGAAGCGCCCATAGGTAGAGTCGTATTTCAGCAGGTGCGCATTGGTGGCGGTGTCCACCAGGTCGTTGATGGCCACGATCTCCACGTCGGGATGGCGCTCCAGCAGCGCTTTGAAGGACTGGCGGCCGATGCGGCCGAAACCATTGATGCCGACTTTCATAGCCATGCGGAATGGTCCTCCACGGTCGAGTTTTGAGAAACGGCGGAATGGTACCTGGCTGTTATAGCAGGTTGCTCGGCCCCAACCGGGGGCGCTCCAAGGTGCTGCCCCAGTTGGCGATGAGCCCCCTCAGGAGCTGCCGGCGCGAACGCGAGGCGGGCTAGCTGAGGCTATCATCGCAACTGGCATGCGGGCCACCCAGCAAGAACAGTACCGGCTTGGTTGAGCGCCGCGTTCGCCTCGAACGGCTGCTGGCCCTGGGCGGCATCCTGTTTGTGGCGCTCTACACTCGCCTGTACCGTCTCGACCTGATCGACTTCAAGGCCGACGAGGCACTCATTGCCGGCCTCGCGCGCGACGTGCTTGCCGGCAAATGGCCGGCGGCCAGCATCCAAACCTCCTTGGGGCCGTTCAACCCGCCGCTGTTCATCTACCTGCTGGCCGTGCCCATGCATTTCTCCAGCAATCCAGCGGTACTGGCTGGCCTGGTGGCCGCGCTGGATGGCCTGGCTGTGTTCGCCACCTACCTGGTGGGGACGCGCGTGTTTGGCCGCGTCGCGGGTACGGCAGCCGCGCTCTTCTACGCGGCCGATCCCTACGCCACCATCTTCTCCCGCAAGCTGGCCGGCACCTTCGTTGAGCCGCTCATCGCCATCTGTCTGCTGGGCTGTCTCTTTGCGGCCATTGAGAGAGATGGCAGCGCTGAGAAGGCGAGCGAGCGCCGGGGAACGAGTGGGCGCGCGAGGCGGGGCGGTTGGTGTCGGCAGGCGGCGTGGTTTGGCAGCTCTTTCTGCCTGGCACTGTTGCTGCAGCTGCACCCGGCCACGGCACTCCTGGTGCCGGTGTTGCTGCTGGCCTGGGTCCTGTGGGGGCGGTGGGCCGCGCTGCCTGGCTTGCTTTTGGGAGCGCTGGCCGGCGCGGCCACCTTCGTGCCCTACCTGCTGTTCGAGTTCCAGCGCCAGCCGCGCTTCTTGCACACGCTGTTGAGCGCGGCCGGTGGCACGGCCCATTGGGATGCTCGCTCCCTCTACCTGGTATGGGTGCTGGTCAGCTCTGGCGGCTACAGCGATGTGACCGGCTCAGCGGCCGCGACCTATCGGGCGGCGACGCCGATTTTCAGCTGGCTGCCGCTGCTTATTGGCCTCGCGGCGGTTGCCGGGCTGCTGCTGGCGATGATGCGCTGGCGACATCGTCGCTACGCGCTGTTGCTGCTGTTCGTGCTGCTGCCGATTGGCCTCACGGTACGCCACAGCGTGGGCGTGGAGATCCACTACTTCGCTTTCCTGCTGCCAGGATTGTTCCTGCTGGGCGGCCTGGCAGTGCAGGCGCTGGTGGAGCGCTGGCCGGTGGCGCTCCCGGTGGCGACGGCGGGGCTCGCGGCGCTCCTGCTCGGCCAGCTGTTGAGCTTCCGCTACTTCCTGAGTTTCCTGCAAAGCCACGATGTGAGCACGGCCTACGGTGTTCCGCTGGCCTACCAGCAGCAGGTGGCCGGGGAGGCCGCGCAACTCGCGGCAGGCGACCGCATTGTGGTGGCCACGGCCGATCGCGACCAGCTGCAGACGTCCCGCTATCTTTTGCAGGGCCAGCCCAACCTGGAAACAGATGCGGCGCGCGGGCTTCTTCTGCCTGGAACGCCACGCGCGGTGTACGTGACACTGGGCGATTCAACGCCCGCGGCAGAGGTGCTCAAGGCGGCCGAAGTGCCGCGCCGCATTATTCCGCTGCCCGGCAGCGACACCTTCCGCATTTATGTTCTTGATCCCACAGCTGAGCAGCGCATCGAGCAGGACCTCAACATGTTGCCAGCCCGCGTTGCACTGGCGAACGGCACCACATTGGTGGCGCGAGGGTTACCCGCCGCGTTGCCGGGCCGAATGGCTTCTCTGTGGCAGATCGGCCGGCCAGTTCCCGCCAGCACGGAGATATTCAACCAACTAGTCGACAGCGCTGGTAAACAGTGGTTCGACTTGGATGCTGTGCCCGCGCCAGCATCATCGTGGCGGGCAGGTGACAGCGTTGTGGAGCTGGTGCCCGCGGTGTTGCCGGCTGCCGCGCCCCGGCAGGCGTACTGGTGGGCCACCGGGATGTACGACCACGGTGGCAATCGTGTGCCGCTGGCGGCGGGCGGTTCTCAAGTGCAGCTGGGGCCGCTGGCCGGAGGGCAGCCCGCGGCGCCCGCGGTGCCCGCGCACCTTCTGAGCGTGACGTTCGGCGGCGAGCTGCGCCTGGACGGCTATTCGCTGTCCGGCGGCCGGCTTACCCTGTACTGGACGTGCCTGCGGCGGACCAGCGCGGACTACACCGTTTTCGTGCACGCGCTCGCTCCTTCGGGTGCCCTGGTTGCTCAGCACGACGCCCAGCCCCTGGAGGGCCGCTTCCCTACGTCACTGTGGCAGCCGGGGGAATCCGTGGCGGACCCCGTTTCGCTGGCTGTCCCGCCCGCTGCGCACCTGGCCATCGGCCTGTACGACCTGCGCACAGGCCAGCGCCTGGCCACCGACAACGGCGGCACACAAGTCACCTTCACGCCGTGACCGTTACAGGTTGATTATCATAGTGGAGTGTGGATTTCTGTTGGCGCCGCCCATGGACTGTGAAGGGGGCGCGCCGCGGGAAACCCGTCATGGCATCACCTGGCCCCTCGGCTGGCCGGCGCACCGGCTGCAGCGTTGGATGGCCGAGCAAAGCCCGCGTCAGCTGGTGATCCATATGCTCTGTTGGGCCTTGCTGGCCGATCAGGAGCTGAGTGACACCGATGAGCTGGATGTGCTATTCGACCTGGCTCAGGAGCACCTCGTCTCGGTAGAGTGCAGCGTACCGCCCAACGCACCCCGCTCGCGCTAACCGTCAGCCTTCACTTCGAGGGGCCGGCCCCTACCCTATAGCCCATCGGGTTCAGGGACCTAGGTGAGCCCAGCAGCCGCGTTGTTAGCTCTCCGCGAGCAAAAACAGGAGGTTGACGCTTGCGGAAATCGCTCGTGGCGCTGGTGGCGGCAGGATTGCTGCTGGTCAGCGCGCTGCCGGCAGCGGCAGATAGCAGCCGCGCTTGGGTAAGCCCCACCAGCGTGTGGCAGGGTGGCCGAGAGGCCATTGGCTTTTCAGTGCAGCTGAGCAGGGCTCAGAGTGTGACGGTGGATGTGGATGTGGACACCGCCGGCGGGCAGGTCGCGTGGCGGCAGCAGTGGCTTGGCCAGCCGTTTTGGGCCGGCCAGACCCGAACCTACAGCACGGCATGGTCGGTACCAGCCAACCAGCCCAGTGGTGGATATCACCTGGTGGTGAAGGCGTTCAGCAGCGCGGGAGCCCAGGTGTACGCGCAGGGCTCGCAGGGGCAGTTCAGCGTCGTTCCGCCCGCGCCAGTGGTAAGGAGTCCCGCCGGATCCGCTACCGTATCGGCCACGCGAGTAGTTCCTGGCACGATGCTGGACTTGGCCGCCGGGATTCGCCTGGCCGCGTCCCAGAGTGTGACGGTGGACGAGGACGTGACCAACGCCGCTGGCCAGGAGGTGTGGAACAAGCAGTGGCCGGGCCAGTGGCTCGTCGCCGGGCAGGCACGGAACTTCTACACCGGCTGGCCTGTCCCCAGCACGGCCACGGCCGGCAACTACACGCTCACCGTGAAAGCCCTTAACGGTGCCGGCCAGCAGGTGTTCGCCCAGGGTCGACTGGCGCCCTTCACCATTGTGCCGGCCATGCTGGCACCGGCGGTGGCCCCACCACCTACCGTCCCATCACCGACACTTACCCCGGTCTCGTCCGTGAGCGCCGCCGCCGACCCGTCGGGCCAAGCGCTGCCTGTGGGCAACATTCCCGGGTGGCATCAGGTGTTTGCCGACGACTTCACCGCCAACGTGCCACTGGGCAGCTTTCCCTCGGCCGTCGCCAGCAAGTGGTCGGCCTACCCTGATGGCTGGAAGGACACCAGCCGCAACGGCACCTACATGCCCAGCCAGGTGCTCAGCGAGCACAATGGTGTGCTGGACATGTACATCCACACGGTCAACGGCGTGCACCTGGTGAGTGCGCCGGAGCCCAAGATCCCGGGCGCAGTGGGCTCCGAGGGCGGTTTGCTGCATGGGCGCTACGCGGTGCGCTTTCGCGCCGATGCGATCCCCGGCTATAAGACCGCCTGGCTCTTGTGGCCTGATTCAGAGAGCTGGCCCAGCGAAGGCGAGATCGATTTTCCCGAGGGCAACCTCAGCGGGACGATGTGTGCCTACATGCATCACCTGGGCGCCTCCTCCGGTGGTGACCAGGATGCCTACTGCACCGGCACGGGCTATACCGGCTGGCACACGGCCGTCACGGAATGGACGCCCAGCTCCGTGCGCTTTTTCCTGGATGGGCGCCTGGTGGGAACGTCCACCTCGCGTATCCCGAACAGCCCTATGCACTGGGTGCTGCAGACCGAAACCAACACCAGCGGCATCGCGCCCAGCGCTTCCGCGGCCGGCCACGTACTGGTGGACTGGGTGAGCGTCTACACGCCGGCTTAACTTCACCGGACGTCCGGCTCTCTCAGGGTTCTCTCACAATGTGGCGTTAGCGTTAGGCCGCTGTGTCGAGGCGCATTCTCGTGGTGGACGACGAAGAGAACGTGGTCGACTTCCTGCGGCTGGGCCTGCAGTACGAGGGCTTTCAGGTGCAGGTGGGCACGACCGGGCTCCAGGGACTAGCGCTGGTGGAGGCCGATCCGCCCGATTTGCTGATTCTCGATGTGATGCTGCCGCTGCTCGATGGGGTTGAGCTGTGCCAGCGGATCCGCAGCCGCTACCGCACGACCCACCTGCCGATCATCATGCTCACCGCGCGAGACCGTGTGGCCGATCGGGTCGAGGGGCTGAACGCTGGCGCGGACGACTACCTGGTGAAGCCGTTCGCGTATGAGGAGCTGCTGGCCCGGGTGAAGGCACTACTCCGACGCACGTCGGCCGGCGCGGATGATGACGTGGTGAGTCACGGCGGCGTGGTGCTGGATCGGCCCAGCCGCCTGGCCTCGCGCGACGGTCGTGCGCTGCAACTGACGGCGCGCGAGTTCGACCTACTGGCGGTGCTGGTGGCCAATGCGGGCCGGGTGCTCTCGCGCGACACCTTGCTGGAGCGTGTGTGGGGCTGCGAGTTTGAAGGCGAGTCCAATGTGGTGGATGTGTACGTGCACTACCTGCGGCAGAAGCTTGGCCCGCCCAACCTGATCCAGGCCGTGCGCAGCGTTGGCTTCGTCTGCCGTTCCTGACCCGGCGACCGGCAGCGTGGGGGCGCGGAGGCACTGGTGGCGCCGCTTTGGCGCACTGCACTGGCGCCTGACGTTCTTTTACACGGCCGTTATGGCGGTGCTGTTTGGCCTGCTGGGCCTCTATCTGGACCATCAGCTGTGGGACTTCGCCGCCGCGCAGATGTCGTATCGCGTGGTGGCCCGTGCCACGGCCCTGCAGTCGCCGTTCGGCGCACCGAAGCCGCTGCCTGCGCCCCGGGACTTTCCGCGCTTCCTGGCAAGTAGGGCGGGGCCGGTGACGCCCAAAGGTCCATTGCGGCTACCAGTTCCGGTAGGCCTGATTGCGTCCAAGGTGGCGCGGAGCGACTCGGGCGGGGTGACGACGACCATTCTCTCGCCGCAAGGCGATCCCGTGCTTCCGGCAACCGGCAGCGCTGGCGCGTATCAAATGCGCGCCGGCGGGTACCAAACGAACCTTGCGCCCAAGATGTTCCATGCCGCGCTCAGCTCTGGCCAGCCGGTGGGGCCGGCTACCGTGGAGACGGCTTACGGCGGTTTCGTGATCTTTGAGCAGCCGCTGGGCAGCCCTTCGCGCATCGAGGCCGTGGCACAGCTGGCGACGCCCACATCCGAAGTGGATCAGCTGCTCTCTTCCTTTCGCATGGCGCTGATTCTGGGGTTGCTGGGGCTGTTCGCCGCGGCGCTGGTGCTGGGCCGCCCGCTGGCGCGTCTGGCGCTGCGGCCACTGCGCAGCTTGACCGCTGCCGTGGGGAGCATCTCGCCCGATCTGCTGGAGCAGCGGGTAGCGCTGCCGGGCCCGGCCGATGAGCTGCGCGGGCTGGCGCAAGCGTTCAATCAACTGCTCGATCGCATCGAAGGCAGTATGCGTACCCAGCGGCTGAGCCAGGCGCAGCTGCAGCGCTTCGTGGGCGATGCCTCGCACGAGCTGCGCTCGCCCCTGACGGCCCTCTCTGGCTACGTTGACCTGCTGCTGAAGCCGCATGGACCGGCCGAGCTGCAACACGTGGGGCCGCGCATGCGCCGCGAAATCGACCGTATGAGCCACCTGGTGGGTGACCTGCTGGCGCTGACGCGGCTGGATGCCGAGCTGGACGCACCGTGCAGCCCGGAGGTGCTGGACCTGGGCCAGATGGCAGATGAGACAGTCGAGAGTATGGAGCTGCTGGCGGAAGGGCGCCAGCTCAGCATAAGGCGCGGCGACCTGGAGCTGCCGGTGCAGGGGGACCGCGACAGCTTGGAGCGCATGCTCGGCAACCTCGTCTCCAACGCCATCGAGCATACGGAGGAGAATGGCGTGATTGAGGTCGCCCTAGCTCGCGTGGATGGCTGGGCACAGTTGCGCGTCACAGATGACGGCGAGGGCATGGCGCCGGAACACCTCGGCCACATCTTCGACAGGTTCTACCGTGTGGACGCGGCTCGCTCTCGGAGGCGCGGCAACGCTGGCCTGGGTTTGGCGATTGTGAAGGCGATTGCGCAGCAGCACGGTGGGAGTGTGGAAGCAGCCAGCGTGCTGGGCCAGGGTAGTACCTTCACCATTCGGCTGCCGCTGGCGCCGGACACATCCGCCGTGCGCTGACGGCGTCGCGCCGCCACGTCTAACCGCTTTCTCACGAGTGCTTCACCAGCCGCTTAAGGGGCCGCGCCACGATGGGCACATCAGCTTGTTTCATCAAAAGGAGACGTGCCCATGGTTCTGCATCGCCCCGGCAACCGCACCGAGTTAAACCCTGACCCACCGCCGCGACAGGTCGAGGGCCAGGCAGCCCAAAGGGAGGTGTCGCATGGCGGCGCATCCTGAGCGCTGGAAGCGCCTCGGACTGGGCAGTGTCGTCGCGCTGGCAGGCTTCCTGGTGCTGCAAACGTTCTTTCCGGCCAGCGCAGTGGCCACACGGGTGCTGCGGGTGGGGCCCGGCGTGGCACAAATAGCCAAGCCGGCGCCGGCAGCCGCCTTTAATCGTCGCGGGTCTATCAATCCCGGCGGGCCGCGCATGCCCGCCGGTGCGTTCAGCGGTCAGCCGCCGTTCAAACGGGGTGGTTTCGCCGGCCAGGCGGGCAGCACCGCTCGCGCCACCGGGCCCACCCAAGCCAAGCCAGGCCTGCCGCCCTTCGGCAGCGGCTTCCCCGGCAATTGAGTAAAGAAGGAGCAGGAACTATGCCTCACCATCGGCGCCTCAGTACCACCGAGTGGGTGGTGTTGATCGGCGCGGGCCTTGTGGCCATCGCGTTTCTTCCGGGAACGTCGGGCTTCGGCGGGCTGAATCGTGTGATCGGCGCGCTGTATTCCATCGTTCCGCTGGCGCTGCTGATCCTTGCCGGCTACGCCTTCTACCGCTGGTGGCGAGCTGAGGATGGCCCGCTCCCCACGCGGCCCAGCGCCTGTCCCGGGTGCGGCGGCGACGTGCTGCCTGCCTGGAAGGTGTGCCCCAATTGCGCACGCGATCTGCAGCGCGAATCCGTCTACTGCCGAACGTGCGGCGAGCCCATGCTCGCTGGCTGGAACGTGTGCCCATCGTGCGGCACGCGTGTGAGCGGATCCGCCGCGGAACCAGTTAGCGCCTGAGGGTGAAGGTTGCCGGGCCCAGTCGCCAGCGAGGTTGGCGGCTGGGCCCGGCAACGCCCGAGCCGCCGCTCAGATTGCGCGAAAGAAGGCCACGCAGAGCGCCTGGGCGACGAAGGCCCCGCTGAGCGCGCCGGCCACAGCCAGTGGGGCGGTCAGGTAGAGGTCCAGCCAGCGCCAGCTCAAGCAGCGCCGGCCGGCTGCGAGCCCGAAACGGCCACTCCGGAGCGAACCAGGAAGTCGCAGTCGCGGCACAGCGAGTCCAGCACCCGACCTACGTCAGACATGGTCTCGATGGCTGTCGCCGGCTTGGCCTTGTGGCAGCGGGGACAGGGCGCGGTGGCTTCCAGCGCGCGTGTTTGGGCGTGCAAGGTAAATGCCACACCTTCGAGCAGTACCGTCGACCCATCGCCGGCGAGTTGCACCGTCTCCGGGCCCACTTCAACATCCAACAACTCCCGCAGCCTGGTCGCCAGGCCCTGCTGCCGCCAGGCAGAAACGACACGCTCGCGCCAGTCCACCGTCACCGCACCCGCCATCATTGCCTCCGTTTTTGATTCGCGCCCCCGCCGGGGATGTGTGCTTGTTGCCCGAGCAGGTGTTTGTGCACCGTCACAACCTGTGTGCTGGCTGGCCTGCTCCAAGCTCAGCTCTTAGGGTAGTCCTTCTGGGGGTGCGCACGAACGGTGCTATCCCCAAACACCCCACCGTGGCCTGGGGGAAAACCCCCTGCGCACCGGCTGGCGGTGCGAACGATGCCTGGCCGCGTGTCCGGCCGGCTCATTTCTCTGGCACGCGGGAACTCAGAAATGCGCTGCGAAGACAGTGTACAGCGCCAGGGGGAAGGGCGCTCGGGCAGGCAGGGTGTGGCGCTCTACCCGGCTGCGCTGCCGCAGCAGCCGCCATACGGCCCGCGGCGCGGTGACGTGGAAGCGATCGATGCCCTGAAAGCCGATGGCGCTGAAGGCGCGCGACATGGCGGGGTTCACGGCCGGCATGCCGATGATGGCTGTGCCGCCCGGTTTCAGAACCCGAGCGATCTCATCCAGCGCGGGGCGAGGGTCGGCGAGGTGCTCGAATACGGAGAAACAGACCACGATGTCGAAGCAGTCAGCGTCATACAGACCCCGCATGTTCACGACCGAGCCGCGGGTGAGCGCCGCGTCAACGCCCAGCGAGCCAAGCCGCTGCCCCACGGCAGCGGCGTCCGCATCGAGATCGATGCCGTGCAATTCCCGCTCTGGCCCGGCGAGATTAAAGAGCACCACGCCGGCCCCGTAGCCAACTTCGAGCAGGCGCGTCCCAGCTGCGAGAGGCAGGATCAGGTTGAGCCCCATTTCGATGCGCCGCCGGTACAGTCGCCCCACCAGAGGGCGCCGGTAGAAGGCGATGGGGTCGCTTTCGCCGGTGGATGTGGCTGCCAGCGCGGCAGGCAGTCGCAGCCTCATGACGCGGCCGCTTGAACGGTGAACGGCCCAAGCACGACACCGGATTGGCCGTTCGCCGTTTTCAGCGGCACAGCGGCGTCATGGTCCAGCGAATACATACCCACAGCGAGCCGGTATGTTCCCGCCGGCAGGCTGGCGGGTAACGCGACCGTGTGGGGATCGTCCACCTGCTCGCCTGGCGCCCACTCGGACGTTGGGAACCAGCCATCCCAGGGCCAACTGTCCCGCTGCGCCAGCTTGTCGTTGCTGGGGGTGCCGAAGTGCAGGAATACCGTGTAGGGCCGCTGGGGGCGCGTGAGTGCGTGCCAGTAGAGATGGAAGGTGGCGCTGTGCCCGGCGCGCAGTTCCGCCGGAGCTGACCACCCCACGAGCGCGATCTGGCCACCCAGAACGGCTGAAGTGGTGTGCTGGGGAGGGGGCAGGGGACGGTCGCGTCGCAGCAGAGCCAGCCCATCGCCCTGGTAAAGGCCGGCGTAGGCAGGATCTTGCAGCACCCGGCGCAAGGCCTGATCGTAATCGTTGAAGTTGGCCGGATAGCCGTGCCAGCCATCCCAGCCCTTGAAGTCGATGGCGATGACGTCCGTCGGCACGAACACCTCTGGGAAGAGGTGCAGCACCCAGCGCCGGGCGACGTGCGGCAGCAGGTTGGGCGTGGCGGACACGCTGGCGCCAGCCGGAATCTCGTTCAGCATGGCCTGCGTGCGCGCGGCGTGGGGCGTGTAGGTGTAGCCGCTGAGGCCAAAGTCTTGCGTGCCGGGACCGCCGCCATTGACATAATAGGCTCCGCCCGCCGCGACGAGCAGGAACAGCGCGGATGCTCGAAGCGGCACCCAGCGCCGCAGGCGAGCCAGGCCTTCGATGGTGGCGAAGGCCAGGAACGGCACCATGGGCAAGGCGTAAAAGTAATGAATGTCGTAGCGCTCGGGCTTGTCGCCCAGGATCAGGTAGCCGAGTGTGGGCAGTGCGATCAGCGCGGTGCGCCAGCCCAACAATGGCAGCAAGCCAAAGGTGGCGAGGAGGAACAGCGCAAAGAAGAGCTTTGGGCCGGTAAAGATGTGGCTCGCCACCAGCGCTGGATGGAGCAGCGCATTCAGCGCGATGCTGCCCGGCGTGGTGCCCAGGTAGCTGAACGACCAGCCGAAGTAGGGCTTGGCTCCCCGGTCGAACCAGGGCAGTACAAAGCCGAGGCTGAAGGCCACCCAGGCCAGCCCGGCCACGATGATGCCGGCACCCTGCTTGCGCTGGCCCTGCACCAGCACGGCATAGACGCCCATGGCAGCGGCTACAAAGCCGATTTCATCCTTCACGGCCAGCGCCAGCAGCAGGCAGGGCCAGAACCAGCGCCACTTCCGCTCCAGTTGGAAGAAGAAGGCGAGGCCCAAAAATACCGGGGCCAGCGTGAGCTGGTAGAAGGGGTACTCGGCTCCCCAGGAGAAGACCGGGCTCAGCAGGCACGCGGTCGCGATGATGGCCGCCGCGAGCCCATTGCCCAGGCGCTTTCGGGCCCACCAGCCCACCGGCACAATGGCCGCTCCCAGGGCCACGGATTGTACGCCGATGAGCACCCGCGCATCGTGGAACAGCAGGTCGAGCGGAGCCAGCAGAATCAGGATGGGCGCGACCTGGAACCCCAGGTAATTCTCGGGAAAGTCGTACACGGTGGTGTGCAGCGGTACCCCCTTGAGCGTGGCCCACACAGCCTGGTCCATGGCCGCCAGGTCCGGCTGGCGCGACAGCAAGGCCTCATATTTGAACGACCCCAGCGCGGTTTGCCCGGCGGCGTAGACCAGTGCCAGCAGCAATGGCACGTACACCCACCAGCGGTGGTTGCTGAACTTCGCGGCCATGGAACTGGGGAGCCAGCGGCCCGCGCCCCAGGCAGCAACAGCCACCGCCAGACCCGCACCCAGAGGAGCGAGAAGGCCGCCTATTGGGTGCTGCCGGGCGCCAGCCGGCGCGCGGATTCGCAGGTGGGGCAGGGGCACGTGCCCCGCAAGTTGCGAAAGGTGTAGATGCCCGTATGGTGCCCATCGGCCCAGACCGGTGTCATGCCGTAGCTGCCCACCATCTCCAGGTCTTCCAGGGTGGTCTGCTCTGGCTGCAATTCGCTCGTAAATTGCAGCGACCCCGGCGCATCGCCCTCGCCCGCGCATTGCGCACAGGGGCAGTTCCAACGCAGCCATTCGTAGGTGAGCCGGCTCTGATGGCCGTCGTTCCAGGTGATGGTCATTGCCTTGTGCTCCGCATCACCATCGATAGCTATCGGGCTGATGCCCTCGTACGGCTCGCGGAGGCTCACGCCCCAGAGGATATCGCGATGACGGCTGACCACCGCCGCGCTGCCAACGTGGAGCCTCGTACCTGAGGGCCAGCGGGAGGCCCAGCTTTGCTCATTGCCCTTCCCTCATTCCCGCCTCCAGCTCTGGCGCGGCCAGTGCCAGAGCTTCAAGCCCATTCATCTCCGCTTCTTCGGCGTCGGTTTGGTGGTCGTAACCCAGCAGGTGCAGCGCCCCGTGCACGGTGAGGTGGGCGACTTCCCGCGTGAGGGAGTGGCGCCGCTCCGCGGCCTGACGGCGCGCGGTATCCAGCGAAACCACGATGTCGCCCAGGTTTGCGGCCTCGCCGGGCGGCTGCACAAAAGGCTCGGGCCCCTCGAATTGGGGGAACGACAGCACATCTGTGGCGGCATTGATGTGGCGATAGTCGAGGTTCAGGCGATGCACGGTCGCGTCATCCGTGAGCAGCAGGCTCACCTCGATAATGGAGGCCAGCGGCGCGGCCATGCCCTTGCGCCGGCCGTCAACCAGCCGCACGGCGTTCGCCAGCGCGGCCTCGATCGTTTCGGTCTGCAGCCCCACGGGCTCCGGCGCCTCTATCTGCAGGTACGTCCGTACATCCAAGCCGTCGTCTCGCGCCATGCTGCGTGCGATCCGAAGCATAGCCCGCTGCGTGCCAGCGACAGGCGTCGCTTCTGCGATTATGGGAGGGTGGATCATGTTCGCCTTTGCGCCGCGCGCTGTGCCGGTTGGTTCGCGGCCGGGGAGGCTTGGCGCATCCGCTCTCCGCGCGGCGGTGGGAGCTCATGAGCTGGCTGCGCGCGTCTGCGTACGCCAAGGTCAACCTCATGCTGGAAGTGGCCGGCAGACAGGCCACTGGCTTTCACGAGCTGATCTCCGTCATGCAGACGGTGAGCCTGGCGGATGACCTGGTGCTGGAGCCGGCTGAACAGCTCACGCTGGCCTGTGACGTGCCGGCGCTCGGTGGGCCGGACAACCTGGTGCTGCGCGCCGCGCGGCTGGTGGGCCGCGGTGGGGCATTCCGGCTGCTCAAGCGCATTCCCATGGCCGCCGGCCTCGGGGGCGGCAGCAGCGACGCCGCCGCCGCGCTGCGCCTCCTGAACGCCGTGTACCAGCTGGGTCTCACGGCGGCGGAGCTGCTCGCGGCGGCAGCCACCCTGGGCTCCGACGTGCCCTTCTTCCTGCTGGGCGGTACCGCGCTGGCCGAGGGCCGCGGCGAGCGGCTCACCCCGCTGCCCCCCTTGGGCGAGCAGTGGCTGGTGCTGCTGAACCCGGGCGTTCCGCTCTCTACGGGCCACGTCTTTGGTGCGCTCGCACCGGCCGAACAGCGCGATGGCAGCATGACGCGCCAGTACGTGACCAGCCTGCTGGAGGCCGCGGCGAGCGCCCGCGCGCCATCATCCGCGCCGGCCCAGGATGTGCCTTCGCGGCCAGTCGGCCTTCATCGCCCACAAAGCGACATGGCCAGGCGACTGCCCTTGCCGCCCCTGGTGAACAGCCTGGAGGCGCCAGCCGAGCGGCTTGAGCCGCGCATTGGGCTGGCGCGCCAGGCACTGGTGGCCGCCGGCGCGCAGAACGTGCTGCTGTCCGGTTCCGGCCCCACCCTGTTCGCCCTCACGGCCGACGAATCCAGCGCGCAGGCCCTCGCCGCGAGTGTTGACGGCACCGCCGAGCACTTCGTGAGCGCCGCGACATCGCTGCTGCTTAGAGATTAGGCGCGTTAGGCGCGCCCGTTCCTCAGGCCTGGTTCGAAGAAGACATTGTGCGCCGCGCCCCGAAAAGACGCATGCTACGCTCTGCCTGTCCGCCACAATGGCGAGTGGTGTAGTGGTAACACAAAGGTCTTTGGCACCTTCGTCCCAGGTTCGAACCCTGGCTCGCCAGCCAAATCGGAGCTCAGCGCAAAACGGCGAATCTGCGCGGTAGCCAGCGGCCTCTCCTCTTCGTGGCGGGACGGCCGCTATCGAGAGTTCGGCGTACCATGGCCGCATGGCAGGTATGGTGCGCGCCGCGGTGCAAACGGGGCCCCGGGCGATTGAACTGCGCGACTTTCCCCGGCCAGCCGTTGGGCCGGATGGTGGCCTCATCCGCGTCGAGCGCTGCGGCATTTGCGGAAGCGACGTGGAGGGGTACTACGGGCACCTGCGCGCCGACCGGCCGCCGACGATACCAGGCCACGAGTCGCTGGGCATCATCGAGGAGCTGGGCGAGCGCGCCGCCCGCCGGCTGGGGCTGCGCGTGGGTGACCGCGTGGCCGTGGAAAGCTGGCTCGCCTGCCACGCCTGCGAGCGGTGCCTGCGGGGTGACTACAAGAGCTGCGCCAAGGGCCGCTTTGGCCACGGTTACACGCCGGTCTCCGTAGTGCCGAGCCTGTGGGGCGGCTATGCCGAGTACCTCTACCTGGACCCGACCACGCTGCTGCATCCGGTGCGCGCGGACATCCCGCCGGACATCGCCGTGATGTACAACCCCCTGGGCGCGGGAGTGCAGTGGGCCGTGCACTTGCCCCGGCTCCAACTGGGCGAGAGCCTGTTGGTGCTGGGCGCTGGCCAGCGAGGCCTGTGCGCGCTCATCGCGGCGCGCATGGCCGGGGCGGGCGACGTGTTCGTAACAGGCCTCGCCCGCGACGCCGCCAAATTGGAGCTCGCGCGCGAGCTGGGCGCCACGGCCACCATCGACGTAGAGCACGAGGACACGGTAGAGAAGGTGCTGGACCTCACCCACGGCAGCGGAGTGGACGTGGTGCTGGATGTTACCCCGCTGGCCACCCAGCCGGTGCTCGATGCGCTCCGTGCCGTCCGCAAGGGCGGCCGCGTGGTGCTGGCCGGCCTCAAGGGTGGTGGCCGCACGCTGGAGCTGGCCAGCGATGGCATCATCCAAAAGGCGCTCACCGTGATCGGCGCATTCAGCGTGGACGCTCGCGGCTACGCCGACGCTATCCGCATCATCGAATCGGGTCGCTTCCCCCTGGAGAAGCTGCACACCCACACTTTTGGGTTAGCCGATACTGCGCGCGCCATTGAAACCCTCGCCGGGAACATCCCCGGCGAAGCGGCCATCCACATCGCCATCGATCCCAGTCGCTGAGGAGCTCCGAGCCTGAACGCCCGCGTCACCTTATGCAAGAGGTCATCCTCGCTCAGCCCAGCGTCGCGCGCCACGACCAGATACGCGAGGTGGTTGGTTTCTTCGCGCAGCAGAAATTGGTAAACAGCTGACGAGGAGGGGTCCGGTTTTCGTTGTGCGAGTCGGCGCCTGTCCAACAGGAACGGTGGCGCCCATGCGCTGGATCCTGGGCTACTCCAAGCCGGCCGAGCCGATCCAGGGCTTTTCGCTGATGTCGAAGACCACGCCATCGGGACCGCGGTGTTTCACCTCGAAGAAGCTCGTTGGGGACGATGGTTCATCCAGGATGCAGGGCGCACCCATGGCCTCCAGCTCCTTGCTGAGCGCCTTGCGATCCTCGACGACCACCCCGAAGTGGTGCACGCCTACAAAATCGAGCCCCTTGCCGAGCTGATCGAAGTCTGAACCACTGAAGTCGAGAATGGCGATGTTGAGCGTGCCGTCGCTCAGATAGATGCCATGGGCGAGGTGGCCATTGGACCGGCCAACCTCCTGAAAGTCAAACGCATCCTTGTAGAACTGAGCGGTCTTCTCAGGGTCGCGGGTCGCAATAGCGATGTGGCGCAGCTTAGCCATAATGCCGCCAGTGTATACGACCGGCGCGGCCCGCGGGGAGAAAAGCCGTGGTCGTCGCCACACCGGTCGCCTCTTCCTCGCGAAAGAAGCAACACCCATCGGTGCGGAAGCGTGCGCCGCCGCTGCGATTTTCTTTCAGCCGACCGCCGCTGCGCCTCAGCGAGTGAGTATTTTCGGTGCTGTTGCAGGGAGGATTCTGCGACGCCGGAGATGAGCGGTGTGCGTTGCGCACCGCGGTGGGGGCGGCTAGGCTACGCTCTGCCTCCGCGCAACTTCATCCTCACGTAACGCACCCGGAGGCCACTACAGCTTCATTGAGGGCTTCGTTTGGTGCTGTTCTCACCGCGGCGGCCAACCCGGGCCGCGCTTCTACTCCTGGTGCTGGCCGCCTGGCTGAGCAGCGCAGCGAGTTGGCCGGAATACCTTGGGAACGGCCAGCACACCGCGGCCAGCAGCGATGCCGCCACCTCCGCGGCCAATGCGGCGCAGCTGCTGCCGCTCTGGTCCTTTCAGACCGGCGGCGTGGTCGCGGCCGAGCCGGTGGTGGTGCAGGGGACGGTCTACGTTGGCTCGTGGAATGGCAACGAGTACGCGCTGGACGCCGCGACCGGCGCCCTTAAGTGGAAGACGTTCCTGGGCAAGACGGCGGCGGCGGGGTGCGTGCCACCGGCTGCCGGCATCACCTCCACGGCCGCGGTGAGCGATGGCGTGGTGTACGTGGGTGGTGGCGACGCCTTCTGGTATGCGCTCGATGCCGCCACGGGCGCCGTGCTGTGGAAGGTTCCCACGGGCGACAACAGCCCTGCCGGCGGCCACTACAACTGGTCCAGCCCGCTGCTGTACCACGGCTATGCCTACATTGGCATTGCCAGCTTTGGGGATTGCCCGCTGGTGCAGGGCCAGCTGCTGCAAGTGAACCTCGCAACGCACCGCGTGGTCCACACCCTGAATCTTGTGCCAAATGGACAGGTGGGCGCCGGGGTTTGGACATCGCCTGCCGTGGACCCGGCCAGCAACACCATCTTTCTCACCAGCGGATCGGACGAGGGCAACGTGCCGCAGCCCTTCGGCCAGGCCATCGTGGCGGTCAACGCCAGCACGCTCGCCATTGTTGGGCACTGGACCCTACCGGCGGGGCAGGCAATCGACGATTCTGACTGGGGCGATTCACCGCTCCTGGCCAGCGGCCCTACTGGCAGGCCGCTGCTGTTCGCCACCAACAAGAACGGCTATGTGTACGGCTTCGACCGCGCCAACCTGGGCGCCGGCTACCAATGGCGCACGCCAATCGCCGACCCCGGCACCTGCCCCGTGTGCGGCGACACCAGCGTTTCCTCGGGCGCCTTCGGCCAGGGCCGGCTGTACGTGGGTGGGGGGCACGCTGCCGTTGCAGGTCGGGGCCGCGGCGGCACCGTGCGTGCCATCGACCCTACCAGCGGGGCAATCCTGTGGACGCATGCCGCGCCCGGCCCGGTGATCGGGCCGCTGGCCTACGCGAATGGCCTGCTGATCGATGGCGGGGGCCCGACGCTGGAGGTGCTCGACGCCGCCACGGGTGAGCGCCGCTACAGCTGGAATTCGGCGGCCCAGATCTACGGCGGACCTACAGTGGCTGCCGGTGTGATCTATGCCAGCAGTACCAGCGGCCTCGTCTTCGCGCTGCGTCTGCCGGCTCACCCCACAGCATTCCCAGCGGATGCGCACTGCCCCGCTGGATGGTCCTGCACGGACCTTGGCTCGGCCGCCGGCCAAGAACAGGCCACCAGCTCGGGCTGGGACATCGGCAGCGCCGGCGCGGGCCTGGCGGGTACGGTCGACCAGGCGCGCCTCATCACCCAAACTGCCAGTGGCAATACCAGCAGCACTGCACAGATAGCCGCCCTACCCGCGGCCGGCTCGGCCGGGGTGACGCTGCGCCAGGCGCGCGATGCCAGCGCGGCCAACTACACCGTGCTGCTCACGGCCGGCGAGGGGCTCACCGTGCAGGAGCGCTCCGCCGATGGTGGGCCGACCACGGTGCTGGCCCGCGTGCCGGGCGCGGCGGCGCCGCTGTACTTGCGGGCACAGCGAAGGGGCGATGAAGTGCAGGCGGCGACCTCGAACGACGGCCTGCACTATACGCTGGTGCCGGGCAGCTCCGTGCTGCTGCCCATGCCCCAGCGCCTGCTGGCGGGCGCGGTAGCCAGCACCCCGCAAGGTGGCGCGGCAAGCGTGGCGGGCGCCCAGGTTGGGCCCGCGATTTCGGCCGCGCCGGCGCCCGCATCGACCGGGTGCCCCGCCGGCTGGCGGTGTCGCGACATCGGCAATCCCGCTCCTCCGGGCGTGCAATCCGGCAGCCTCAGCCAGCTGACCGTGCTGGGTGCTGGCGCCGACATCTTTGGCGCGCGCGACGCTTTTCACTTCGTGTGGCGGCCACTGGCCGGCAACGGCGCCGTGAGCGCCCGTCTGAGCCAGCAGAGCTATCCCAACGACTATGCCAAGGCGGGCCCCATGCTTCGGGCGGGCGTTGCCGCCGACGCAGCCTTCTACGCGCTGCTGGCCACACCCGGCCACGGCAGCTTTGTGGAGGAGCGTGCGCTCCCTGGCGGGACCGCCTTGGTCGTAACCGCCATCCCCACTTTGGCTGCGCCCAGCTGGCTGCGCGTGCTCCGCGCGGGCAATACGCTGAGCGCCCAAACCTCGGCCGATGGCGCGAGCTGGGCCACCATTGCCGGCAGCGCGGTGACTGTGGACGCAGCAAGCGCGCTGGCCGCCGCGGCCCGGCTGGATGCTGGCGTGGCGGTCACCTCCCACGTGGCTGGCACGGCTGGCAGCGCCACGTTTACCAACGTGCAGGCGTAGCGGGTGACGCGGGCGAGCCTGGGCGCTGAGCGTGCCGCCATCCTGGCGAAGCTGCTGCTGGCCTGCCCGGAGCGTTTGCCGGGCGCCCTGCGGGATCGTGCCGCGGCGCAGGCCTTTCGGCGCGATCCCGGAGCCAGCACCGTCCACAGCAGCGTGGGGCCCCTGCGCCTGGCCAACCGGGGTGACATCCTGCAGCTGGAGGAAGTGCTGGTAGCGCAGGAATATGCACGGCGCGGCTTTGTGCCGCGCTCCGGCTGGGCTGTGCTGGACGTTGGCGCTAATCTCGGCTTCTTCAGCGCCTGGGCTCGCTCCCTCATGCGCAGCGGGCGCATCGTGGCTGTTGAGCCGGTACCCGCTAACTACCACTTGCTGCGCCTGAACCTGGCGGCGGGGCCGGCAAGCCCTCAGCCCATGGGCACTTCAAGCGGGGTTGAGGTCGTCTGCCTGAATGCCGCCGTCGCCGCGACTGCTGGAGAGCTGGAGTTTGTTGTGCCAGCGCAGAATTCCGGCGCCGCTCGGGCGGTCTCCAGCGGTGCCCGCGACGTCGCCTTCCTGGACCTGGCCGGCGCCGCCCGCATAACGGTGCCCAGCCGGCCGCTGGATGCTCTGCTGGCTGAGCAGCCAGGCATCAGCGGCGGTCCCATCGATTTGATGAAAGTGGATGTCGAGGGCTTTGAAGCGGAGTGCTTCACCGGGGCGCCCAGCACGCTGGCCCGCACTCGGCGTGTGATCTTCGAGTTCCACAGCCAGGCGCTGCTGGAAGAGTGCTCTCGCTTGCT
>DATKQD010000251.1:0-3104 GCA_035532895.1 Chloroflexota bacterium | reverse complement strand
TCCCGAACACGGTCGTGAAACGTGCCAGCGCCGACAATACTTGGGGGGCAACCCCCTGGGAAGATAGGTCATCGCCAGGGCTGCCTTATTTGAGGGATGAGGGCAGGAAGTGTGGGCAAGGGGTTACGGCCCTCTCGCTTCCCACTCCCTCGCCTCAAGCTCTCGCAACACTGCCGGCTCGCAAGGGCCGGCAGTGTTGTTTTCCTGCTTCTCGCTTCCCGCTTCCCGCTTCCCGCTTCTGACCCCTCTGAAGACAGGTCGGCAAGCTGGCTTCGTTCTCGCCAATTTCACCTTCGCAGATATCAGTGTCCCATTGGTACCCTCGGCTGAGAGGACCCGCTTTGCTTGCCCGGTTGCGACAGCCGGGCAGCTGGTCGCCGCGGTCGCCAATCAACTGCGCGGCGCATCATGTGCTGATGCAGGAGGCCTATCAGTCAGGCTCCCCATCCCGGACAGGGAGGAGGAGCAACTGATTGTTCCTCGGCGGCTTAAGATTATGTATCGCTAGGCCAGTGGTTCCTCCGCCACAGCAGGGAGCGGAAGGGGCAGATGGCCCCAGCCTGGCGGGAGAGGCGGTCCCCCGGCGCCGGCGCCGAGTCTTCTACGGCTGGTACATGGTGGCTCTCGCCTTCCTCAGCCTGTTTGTGTCGGCAGGGGCGGGCGGCTTCACCTTCAGCATCATGCTGCCGGCAATGCACGCCAGCCTGGGCTGGTCGCGCAGCACCATTGTGCTGGGCTCCGGTATCAGCGGCATCGTGGCGGCTGTGGTCAGCCCGTGGATCGGCCGCATTATGGATCGGCGTGGTCCGCGCCTGGCCATGGTCATCAGCATGCTGCTGTTAGGCGCCTCATTGGGCGCCACCGGGCTCGCCAGCCAGCCATGGGAGTTTTACGTCAGTTACGGCTTGGTGAGTGGCGCCTCTCGGTCAGCGTTGGGCAGTGTAGCGCCCGGGTTGCTGGTGGCGCAGTGGTTTGTGCGGCGCCGCGCCACCGCCTATGGCCTGGCCGCCTCGGGGCCGCCCGCCTCCAACCTGGTGCTGCCGCCGCTGTTGGCGGCCGTCGTCGCGACGTTCGGGTGGCGGGCTGGATGGTTTGCCATGGGTTTGCTGCCGCTGGTGTTGGGGCTGGTGCCCACAGCGCTGTTTGTGCGGCGCCGGCCCGAAGACCTCGGCCTGGAGCCGGATGGCGGCGAGGCACAGCGCCCTCGCGCCCGGCCAAGGCGTGGTGCAGCCGCCGCGCCGATGGCCGAGAACTGGGCCGCGGCGGAGGCCTTTCATCACCCCGCTTTCTGGCTGCTGGCAGCCGGCATGGCGTTGATCCTGCTGGCGCCGAATGTGACCACCATTTTCGTGTTTTCGTATTTGGCCGATCGCGGGCTCTCGCCAGGAGCGGCGGCGGCCACCATCAGCGCGCTCAGCCTGCTGCAGCTGGTGTCGCGCATCGTGGTGTGGATGCCTGGCGTGGGGCGCTTTGGCGTGCGTGGCTCCGTCCTCGTTTGGGGGACGCTGCTCTGCCTGGCCTGCGCACTCATGGCCACGGCGGATAGCCCGCTGCGCGCAATCACCGCTTGTGGAGTACTGGGGCTGGCGATGGGTGGCAACTTGGTGCTGCAACTGCAGATCTGGCCAGAATATTTCGGGCGTGCCGCCGCCGGGGCCGTGATCGGCATGGGGCAACTGGTGCAGGGGCTCTCGCAGGCTGTGGTGCCGCTCGCCTTCGCCGCGTTGCTGGACCGCACCGGCAGCTTCACCCAGATGTACGCCATCGTTACCGGGCTCGTGTTCGCGGGCCTGTTGCTGCACCTCAAGATCGGGCGCCCGATCAGGAGAATCACAGCGCTGAACCCACGCACCTGAGCGGCCGCGTGGCTGGTAGAGTAAAGCCGCGGAACCAAGGTGGGGAATCGTATGAGCGGAAGTTGGAGTGAACCGGCGATGCCCTTGGGCTGTGCCCGGCGGTGAAGGGCCACAGATGGTGTTTGGTGCCCGATGCCGCCAGGAGAAACAGGCAAGCTGGTGCCACGGCGCAGGTCCGTGGCGGTGAGTTTCGCTACATCGGAAGCGGCGCGCAAAGGACGAACTGGTGTCGTGGATAAGGAGCGCGGGCTCATTTGGGGTCGCAGGCATGGCGTGCAACCGCTAGCGTGAGCGACGATCTTATCGGGCTGCCCAAAGCCGAGCTGCACCTGCATCTGGAGGGCGCCATACGACCGGCGACGGTGTTGGCCCTGGCGCGGCAGCACGGTGTTGCGCTCCCATTTGGGGACGACGAGGCGCTGGAGCGCGCACTGGAATTTGGCGATTTCCTGCAGTTCCTCGATGCTTTCGCGGCGGTGAACCTGTGCCTCTGCACAAACGGCGACTTCGAGCGCATCACCGCCGAGCTGGTCGAGGATCTGGCGGCGCAGAACGTGCTCTACGCTGAGCTGCGCTACTCGCCCATGCGGCCCATGCAGCGGGGCCTGGCGTTCGATGACATCACCGCCGCGGTTGTGGCCGGCGCGGAGGCGGGCATGCGTCTCCACCCTGAGACGCACGTGGAGCTCATCTGCGGATTGACTCGGCAATTTGGCGCGGACGAGGGCCTGGCCTGCACGCGCCAGGCCACTCGGTGGGTGGGACGTGGAATCGTCGGGCTGGACCTTGGCGGAGACGAAGCGGGTCACCCTGCCGAGCTGTTTGCCCAGGCCTACCGGGTCGCGCGCGATGCCGGCTTGCAACTGACGGCTCACGCTGGCGAAGCCGCCGGCCCTGCCAGTGTCCGAACGGCGGTGACCACACTCGGTGCGCGGCGCATCGGCCATGGGCTGCGAGCCATGGAGGATATGGGCGTGCTGGCTTTGCTTCGCGCCGAGGACGTGACGCTTGAGGTGTGCCCTACCAGCAACGTGAGGACGCGGGTCGTGGCGGGCTATGCGCAGCATCCGCTGCGACGCTTGCACGATGCTGGCGTGAAAGTGACACTGAGCTCGGACGATCCCGCCATGTTTCGTACGAGTATCAGCCAGGAATATGCCGTTGCCGAGCGTGAGTTCGGCTTTAGCCGCCAGGAGCTGTGGGGGTTGACGCGCCAGGCCGTGCAGGCCGGCTTCTGCGCCGAACCCG
>DATKQD010000250.1:0-3104 GCA_035532895.1 Chloroflexota bacterium | reverse complement strand
CCGGCGCGGTGGACAACAGGCAAACCAGTAGCGGAACCAGCAGCACCAGTCGCGCCCAGGGACTCACGCGGCCGATGCTACGAGCGGGTTGTGCGCCTCACCAGAGGAAGAGTGCCAAAGTTCGGTGCCGCTTCCAGGGGTAAACGTCTGAGCTCGTTATCACGGGCATCGTGCGTGGCTGACACTGATTCGGGACCGCTTTCTCCCAGGAGCAGTGGGCACACCCGAGGCAACCAGTGAGTCCCGAGGCCAGCTGGCGCAAACGTCATGAGTCGCGGACAAGCTCTGGGTGGCGCGTCGCGACCTGTCGCGGAGGGGGCTGGTTATTGGCCGTCCCAGAGGACCGGTGGCCTGTGGTGCCTTCGGCCAGCAGGTCTTCCGCCGCCTGGAGAACCTGGATTGGGTCGATGCTGGCAAGGCATTCACCTCGGCATTCGCGCGCCGCCCAGATGGGCCGGCTGCCGAAGAAGCCGTAGTTGCCGGGGCACCGTACGCTGCCGGCAACGACGCGCACGCGCGGCCCTGTGGGGCGAAAAGTGTCGCGGTTGGTGGGACCGTACACGCCCACGGCGCGCGTGCCCAGCGCCGCGGCAAGGTGCAACGGAGCCGAATCGTTGCCGATGACAAGATCGATCCGGCCCAGCAGGGCGATGGTTTCGCTCAGCGTCGTGGCGCCGCAGGCGTTGATGGCGGGCAACCCGCCCGCACCGGCCGCCGCGGCCTCCGCCAGTGGACGCTCTGCCGCGCTGCCAAAGAAGATGAGCCGCACCGGCCGCCGCTTCGCCAGCTGCCTCGCCACCCAGCCGAAGCCTTCTGGTGCCCAGCGCTTCATGCCACGGAAGCCTGATCCCCCCGGGTGCAGTCCTAGCAGCAGCTCACTCTCGCGCGCCCCATGGCGGGCGAGATAGTCGGCGGCGAAGGTTCTCTGGTCCGCGCTCAACTCCAGCAGGGGCCGGTCATCCGCGGCCGGGAGGCCGAGCGGGCGCAGGATGCTGAGATAGGTGTGGGTGGCGTGGCGCTGCCGCCAACCATGGTTAGCGTGCGGAATGAGCCATGAAAGCCAGGGGCAGGGCAGCAGCAGCTGGCGTGGAATGCCGCAGGCCAGGCCGTAATAGCCGTGGTAGGCAGCGAAGTGCACGGCCAGGTCGTACTGCTCGCGGCGGCGTTGGGCGAAGAAACTCAGGAACGGGGCGCCGCCCGGCCAGCTCTCCCGCGTGGCATGCACCAGCAGCCGGTCCACGTGGGGGTTGTTCTCCAGCACGGCGCGGTTGGTGGGGAAGACGACGGCGCTGATGCGCGCCTGCGGATAGGCGCCTCGCAGCGCCCGGATGGCCGGGGTGGCAAACAGCGTGTCGCCGATGGGGAGCAGCAACGTCAGTAGGATGTTGCGGTACGGCTCGCCCGGCCTGGCCTCCAAGGGTGCGGATTTCGGCCTTAAGCCGCGGGTGCTGTCAGGCGGATTGCCGGTAACGGCCCTCGTGATACTCGCGTACGGCATGGCGGAGGGTGAAGCCGAAAGGGATGGCGATGAGGATACCCATGCCGGCCAGCACCTGGGTGATTCCAAAAGCGTCCGCCAGGCTGCCGAAGAAGAGCAGCGGAATGATCATGAAGGCGCTCGCCAGCATGAGCTGGATGGAGAACACGCGGCCGCGGTTTTCGTCCTCCGTCAGCTCTTGCACCTGGGTTTGGGCAGGCACCACCACATAAGCGAAGGCGAAGCCGATGATGAGGAGCAGGAAGAGATCCAGCGCGATGAGCCAGTTGGCCGCCTGCAGCTCGTCGGACACGGTGCTGGCGATTTTGGCGCCCAGCCGGCTGAGCGGCGGTGAGATGCCCACTCCAAAGGTGAGCAGGCCGATAGCGAAGACCGAGATCCGCGTGAGCAGCTCCTTTGGGATGAGCCGCGTCACCCGGTTGAGCGTGATGATGCCGAGTATCAGCCCGAGCCCCAATGGCAGGAAAACGTAGGCCGTATCGGCGGCGGTGAGGTTGAGCACGCGAGCGGTGAAGCCGGGCGCCATTTCACCCATGATCAGCAGCAGGGTTTGGATGAGGGTGAGCTGAATGATGGCCGTCACCAGCTCTTTGCGGGCGAAGATGTAGGCCAATCCTTCGCGGATCTCGTCCAGCATCTGGCCGGGGTGGCCTGAGCCGGGCTCCCCTGCTGTTTGCACCGGTCGCAAACGGCCCATGCGTGCCGGCAGCACGCTGCACAGGCCGGCCGCCGCGAGGTACATCGCCACGGTCACGAAGAACACCACCCGCAGGCCGGCGAACTTGATGACGGCCGGGGCGATGATAACGAACCCAACAAAGATGGCCCCGTTGAAGGTGATGTTGAACAGCGAGTTGGCGTTCATCAGCTGTTCGCGCTTCACCAGCATGGGGATGCTGGCGCTCTCAGCCGGGCTGAACAGCTGGTTGATGACCGACGACACGAAGAGGATGCTGAAGATGGCGAGCAGCGTGTGGCCAAAGACGACGAAGCCGAGGGTGGCTACGCCGCGCAGCACATTGGTCCCCAGCAGAATGACCTTCTTATCCATGCGGTCGACCAGCACACCGGCGATGGGGCTGAAGATCACCGCGGGCAAAATGAAGGCAACGATGGTGAGGGCCACTTCCGTAGTGGAGTGGGTGAGGTTCTCCACCTGGACCACTACGGCAAAGTTGATGATGTTCTGAGCGACCTGGGACAGTGCCTGTGCCGACCAGAGGAAGGTGAAGTTGCGGTTGCCTAGGACGACCTTGAAGCCTGCTTGGGCACTGCCAGTCTTCCCGGCACCACCCGGCTGCATCATGCGCTGATTATAGAAAGCCGGGTCACCTTGAAAAGAGCCAGCCGAGAGGTGGTGGAGCCGAGGTCTTACGGCGCGGCTGCTTCGCCCCGGCCCGAGGCTCCGAGCAAGCTGGCCCGGGCCTTGGCCAGCAGGTGGATGAGCAGTTGCTTTTCCGGCACAGTGAAGGCGGACCACAGCCGCCCGAGTTCCGCCAGGTACTGGGGCAGGGCTGCGTCGAACCGCTGGCGTCCGGTTTCGGTGATGCGTGCCATTACTGCGCGGCGGTCGCGCGGATGGGGTGCGCGGGACACGAGACCGTCG
>DATKQD010000249.1:0-24153 GCA_035532895.1 Chloroflexota bacterium | reverse complement strand
TCCCATCGATTTGATGAAAGTGGATGTCGAGGGCTTTGAAGCGGAGTGCTTCACCGGGGCGCCCAGCACGCTGGCCCGCACTCGGCGTGTGATCTTCGAGTTCCACAGCCAGGCGCTGCTGGAAGAGTGCTCTCGCTTGCTGCGGGCTGCTCGCCTGCGACAGGTGATCCTGCATCGCAACCCCACCAATCCAGAGCAGGGGACGAGCTTCTGGCGGCCAATCAGCTGATGGTCAGTGTCCGAACCTGAGTCGTCTCCAGATCGCATACCCGGATCAGCGAATTGTTCGTATCGGCAATGTAGAGCTGGCCGCCCGCGACGGCCAGGCCGCCCGGCTCGTTGAACTCTGCCAGTTCACTTTGCCCATCCAGCCGGCCGCTCGTGCCGGAGCCCGCCAGTGTGGTGACGCCGCGATTGGAGGGGAACACGCGCTTGATGCGATTGTTGTACGTGTCGGCCAGGTACACGAAGAGGCCATCGGTGCACACACCTAGGGGGTGCTGCAGCCGCACCTCGCCGCCAATGCCATCCACATCGCCAAAGTCGAATAGGCCGCGCCCCACGATCGTGCGCACCCCGCCGGACTCCTCCAGCGCGGCCGTGCGCACAGAGCTGGTTTCGCTGTCGGCAAAGTACAGCATGCGCCCATCGGAGCAGATGCCGCTGGGCTGAGCCAGCTTCGCCTCTTTAAGTGGTCCGTCGCCAATGTTCTCTTCGCCGGTGCCGGCCCAGTCGGCGGCCATGCCGGAGGCGAGGTCCAGCACCCACAGCTGGTGCGTGCCGGCCATGGCGATAAAGAGCCTGCCAGCTACCAGCTCCACATCCCAAGGCGAACTGATTGGCAGTTCCTGCCCTGGCGCGCTCACCTGCCGCGCAACGCCCTGCTCGCCCGTGCCGGCCAAAACCGTCACGGCGCCGCTCTCGAGGTCCACTCGCTTGATGAGATGGTGCTCCGTATCGGCCACGTAGAGCTGGCCCTCCGCCACTGCCAGGCCCTGTGGGCGACGAAAATCGCCTTCGTACACCCGTTGCACGTGGCCCTCCGGGTCCGTGGCGAGCACGCGGTCATGACCTGAATCCGAGATGTACAGGCGCCCTTCCGCCAGCGCAAGCTTGCCAGGAAACGACAGTGGCGAGGCTGCCAGGGTGGCGGCCTCCGGCGCCAGCGGCAGTGGATGAGGGTGAACGTCCGCGCTGTGCTCGCCCAGAAGTCGTTCCACGAAACGGAGCAGGAGCGGCCCGGGCACCTCGCCAGAGTGCTGGCCCAGCACCTCGCCGGTGGGGCCGATGAACAACAGGCTGGGCCATGCTTGGATGCCGTACTGCCCCCACAGCAGCATCTCGGGGTCATTGAGGACCGGGTGCTTGATGTTGTAGCGAAGCACGGCTTCGCGCACGTTCTGCGCGTCGTGCTCGGTGCTGAACTTGGGCGAGTGCACACCCACCACCACCACATCGTCGGGGTGCTCGCGCTCCAGCAGCTCCAGGCTGGCCAGCAGGTGGTGGCAGTTGATGCAGCAGTAGGTCCAGAAATCCAGCACGGCCACACGCCCATTAAGGTCACGGGTCGTGAGTGGGCGGGAGACGTTGAACCACTCGCCGGCGGGAAAGTCCAGCAGCTGCATGGCATCAAGCATATTTCAGCCGACGCGGCGCGATCGGGAGTACCATGGGGTGACGGACACGACGGTGCGGCGGACGCGGATTGCGCTCGATGCGATGGGTGGGGACGCGGCGCCGGAGGTGACACTGGCCGGCGCCCGAGCTGTGCGCGCCCAGGGCGCCGTGGACGTGGTGCTCGTCGGGCCTCCGGAGGTGGTGGAGGGCCAGGGCTTTGAGTGCGTAGCCGCCACAGAGGTCGTGGGCATGGCCGACAAGCCCACGCGCGCCGTGCGCGACAAGCCCCGCAGCTCCATGCAGATCGCGGTGGAGCTGGTCCAGCGCGGCACGGTGGATGGCGCCGTAAGCGCGGGCAATACCGGAGCGCTCATGGCCAGCGCGCTGCTCACCCTGGGCCGCTTGCCTGGCGTAGAGCGCCCCGCCTTTGGCGGGCTGTTCCCCACGCGACGCGGCCTGGTGCTGCTGATTGACCTCGGCGCCAACGCGGATGCCAAGGCGCCCTGGCTGGCGCAGTTCGCCGTAATGGGCAGCGTCTACGCGCAGCGGCTGCTGCACCTGGACGAACCGCGGGTAGGGCTGCTGAACATCGGCGAAGAGGAGGGCAAGGGCAACCAGCTGTCGGTGCAGGCGTACGAGCTCCTGCGCCGCGGCCCCATCAACTTCATTGGCAACGTGGAGGGCAACGACCTGCCGGAGGGCCGGGCAGATGTGGTGGTGTGCGACGGTTTCACCGGCAACATCGTGGCCAAGCTGGCGGAATCGATGGCCGGCGTGTTCGGCGGCTGGATACGGGACGAGCTGCGCGCCGATCCCCTTTCGGTTGTGGGGGCGCTGCTGGCGCGCGGCGCGTTCGGGCGCTTGCGGCGGCGCATGGACTATGCCGAGTACGGCGCCGCGCCGCTTTTCGGGGTGAATGGCCTGGTGGTGGTGGCACACGGCCGGTCCAACAGCCACGCCATCGAGCGAGCCATCACCATCGCGGCGGCAGCGGCCGACCAAGAGCTGATACCAGCCCTCCAAAAGGCCTGCGCTCCGCCGCTGGGGACGTAGGGCGGCTACCATTCGGCGCGTATGGCGGTATTCCCCAACACGCGGCATAAGGTGCACGAGGCAGCGCACTTCCTCACGCTCATGCGGCTGGCCGAACTGCCGATCGATGGGCGCGTACCACGCGAGTTGGCCGGGCCGCGCGCCTTTAAGTTCGCCTTCAGCGCATTCTTGAGCGCGGCACGCGCCGTGCCCTATTCGCTGCAGGAGGAGGGCGCCAGCCTACCCGGATTCACCCGCTGGTACGTGGCCGCGCGCGAGCAGTTGCTGCGCGATGACACGCTCACCTTCTTTGGCAGCCGCAGCACCTACCGGCTCGTTTTCCCGGACGAAATCGTGGACCTGCCGGTACCACCAACGCGGCTTACCAATCACCAGGTGCAGCCGCCCGAAGCGGCCGAGGGCGGGCCGACGATCGCAACCACGCCGGCGCGGGGCAGCGTTACGTTTGCCGCGCGGCCCGGCATGGCCGCGGCAGACCTATGCACCCGATACTTGGAACAGCTGGCCCGCGTCACTGATCTGGCCTGCCAGCAGTTGGCGGCCGCGGCGACTCCAAGCTGACCGGGCGAATCAGTTTGCCAGCCGGTCTCCCACAGCCAGCTCCGAAGGCTCGTGCTGGAGGCGAAAGTCGCGATCATCCTGGGTAGCCGGTCGCGACGCCGATCGGGGTAGAGGCGCCGGGGTGAACACAAAGTTGCGCCGCCGTTGCACTAGCGCCTGCTGCCGAATGGCTCGCGCCACCGCGGGAGTTGTCCACATATGCGTGTCCTCCTTTGATCGCCCTATCACTGGATCACGATCATTGTAAGGATCCGTTCGCATTCGTCAATAGCCGCTTTGGAGCCAACCTGAGCGCCGTCGACTTAGCGAAAGCACCAGCCGCGCGGGCCGTCCTCACGGTCTCGGTATGACTGGGTGATACCGTGACAGGTCGCCCGCCATCACCACGAGTGCCATAATCGCCCGCGTGACGCGCCTCGCGGTGCTGTTCGGCTGGTTGGGTATCACACTGCTGCTGGCCGGCTGCGGCCAGGGCGACCGGGCACAAGTGCGCGCGGTGATCGAAAAGCTCGACAATGAACAGGAGCAGGCGTTTCAGACGAACAGCGCGAGGCTCATGGAGGACAGCAGCACGGCACAGAACCTGGCGGCCATGGTGCAGAACAACGACGCCCTTACCGCGGCCGGCGCCTCGGCCATTCACCTCGCCAAACTGGAGTGGGGCCCGGTGAACGTGAGCAATGACACCGCCACGGCGATTACGTGGGAAACCTGGGACACCGACTTCAAGGACGGGAGCATCACCTCCATCCGCCAGGAGAACGACTATCGCCTGGTGAAGATCGGCGGGGTATGGATGGTGGACGCCGATAATCACCCGGCCAATCAGGCCACGCCCTCGCCGGCGGCGGGTGCGCCAGCCTCCGCGCCCGCCCCGCGGGCTACTCCGGCTGGCGCGCAGCGGCCCAAGGGTACATGAGCATCACTGGCAACAGCCGGGTGGTGCCGGCGAATGGCCTACGCTTGCATTACCTGGAGTGGGGGGACACGGGCACGCCCACGGTCCTGCTGCACGGCTTTGGCAATGAAGCGCACATCTGGGACCTTTTTGCGCCGGCTATCGTACCCCGCTGCCACGTCTTCGCGCCGGATGCGCGGGGCCATGGTGACAGCCAGTGGGCGCCGGAGTATGGCGCCGAGCACAACGCGGCGGACCTGGCGGCGCTGCTCGATGCATTGGGCCTGCCGGCGATCAACCTGGTGGGCTTTTCCATGGGTGGCATGTGCTCGCTGCTGTACGCATCGGACCATCCTGAGCGGGTGGAGCGGCTGGTGCTGGTAGACGTGGGCCCGGCCGCCTCCCCCGGAGGCACACAGAACATTCGCCAGGTTGTGCAGCGGGCGCGCGATGTCTTCCCCTCGGCCGGCGAGGCCCTGGCCTACATTCGGCTGGCGAACCCGCGCCGCTCCGAAGAGCTGGTCCAGGCATCGCTGCGGCACGCCTTCCGCCGCCAGGATGATGGGACCTACCGCCTGAAGTCGGACCCAGCCTTGCGGCAGGGTGCAGCCAGCCAGCCTCGGCCCAGCGAAGAGCAGCTGTGGGAGCGCCTGGGGCGCATTGCCTGCCCTTGCCTGATCGTCCGCGGGGCAGAATCTCCCCAGCTCAGCCAGGCCACCGCCGAACGCATGCTTGAGGTGCTGCCCAATGCACGCCTGGAGGTCGTGTCCGGCGCCGGCCACACGGTGATGATGGACAACCCAGCGGGCTTCGAGGCGGTGGTAAGCTCGTTTTTATGAACGGCTTGCGCGAGATTGCCGCGGATGTCTTCCAGTTGGAGATGCCGCTCCCCTACCCGCGACTCCCCACTGTGAACATCTATCTCGTCCGCGATGGTGGCGAGCTGGGCCTGGTGGACACCGGGATGAACGTGCCCGGCGCGTTCGACCAGCTGACGAGCTACCTGGATCACCTGGGTCACACCTTTGCGCAGGTTCGCCAGATCGTCATTACCCATCACCATCCCGACCACATTGGCCTATGCGCACCCGTGCGCGACGCATCCGGCGGCAATGTCGTGCTCCACCGGTTGGACGCCGCGCTGCTTCACACGCGCTACCGCGAGGTGGACGACTCGCTGCGCGACGTGGTCGCCTTTCTCGCGCTGCACGGTGCGCCGGAGGGAGAATCCGGCGCGCTGAGCGAGGCGTCGCTGGGCATGCGCCAGTACGTTAGCCTGTGCCAGCCGGACATGGAGGTGCAGGGCGGTGAGACCGTGCACGTGGGCAGCCATGCGCTCGAGCTGGTGTGGACGCCGGGGCACACCGCCGGGCACGTGGTGGTGTACGAGCCAGAGCGCAAGCTCCTGTTCTCGGGCGACCACCTGCTGCTCAAGATATCGCCCAACGTAGGCAAGCACCCCCAGAGCTCGCCCGACCCGCTGCACGAATTTGAGCGCTCGCTGCGGGCGGTCGCCCCCTTCGATGTGGCGCAGACACTGCCCGCGCACGGCGACTGCTTTGGTCAGCCTGCCCAGAGGGTCACGGAACTGCTGGAGCATCACCGTGCACGGCGGCAGCGCTGCGCCGATGCCATCGGTTCCGGTGCCCTCACCGGTTGGGACGTGTCGCGCATCGTTTTCGCCCGCGTGCAAACGCCGCACGAGCAGCGGATGGCGCTGTTCGAAACACTCGCCCACCTGGAAGCGATGCGCGTCGAGGGCACGCTAGCCCAAACGGTAGATGCCGGCCGTGCCTACTGGCGCGTCAAGGTTCCTGCTCCCGTCGCTGCCTGAGGCGGGTGGCCGCGGGCAACGGCTCAGCCCGCGACTTTGGCGGCTTTTGAGAGCTCGCCCGCTTCGGACCAGCGGTCGCGCGTCATCTCCTGGATGACCGGCTGCTCTTTGAAGTTTGGTTGCTGGGAGACCGTGCTGAACCAGCGCACGGCATCAGCGAAGTTCCCCAGGCGGAGGTTCAGTTCGGCCACCATATAGGCCCACACGATGCCCTGCTTCTCTGAATCCAGGGTGGAGAAGGCGTGCTCGTAGGCATCCTTCGCGAGCTGCAAGTACTTGTGCTCTTCCGCCTCGTCCGGCCGTTCGCGCTCGATCCAGGCCATGCGGTGATAGAGGCCGGCGATCTTGTCCTCCGCGCCCCGCTTGCCCTGGTACGTCGCCAGCGCCAGCTGATAGCTGCGCAGCGCCAGGTCGAGGTCGCGGTAGTAGTTGAAGTCGAATTCGCGCGCATCCTGGCCGCGGACCTCCTCGAGCCGGGGCTTGATGCGTCCGATATCCACCGGCTGCAGGCCTGGGAAATCGTCCGCATAGGCGGCGAGCTGGCACTTGGGGCACACCCATACCGAGTACAGATTGGGATTCACGCCGCTGTAAACGCTTCGGAAATCACTCTCCCGCTTGCTCATGACGATGTTGTTGGTGCGCACGTTCCAGGCCCCGAATTTGGCTTTGCAGTTGGGGCAGACCACGTCCTTCTTCCAGAGCGATGGCTTGTAGTCGACGTCGTACACCGGGCCAACCGCGCCCCCAGCCGCGGCCGCTGGGGAGGCAGCGGCCGCCAGGATCGGAGCGGCTGGCGGCACTTCAGCCGCCGCCGAGGCCGCCACCGGAGCCGCGGGTTCGGCCACCGGAGCCGCTTCCATCACTGGCGCGCTGGTCTTAGCGGCACCCCCGTGCTCGGCTCGCACCACCCGCTCGCAGCACTTCTCCAGGATAGTCAGCAGGAAGCGGGGGGTGGTTTCCGCGAGGATCAACGCACTCTCCTGGTTGAATGCGAGCGTGGTGGTCTCGTCCAGGGCCTTCGCGCTACCGGCGCGGGGACGATTAGTGAACAGCTCTACTTCGCCGAACAGGTCGCCGGCGCCCAGCTGCTGCTGCCCCTGGCCCGGCTGATCCACCTGCACGCGGCCCTTGAGGATCACGTGGAACACGTCCGCGGGCGCACCCGGAAAGTAGATGAGCTGGCCCTTGCCGAAATTCACGCCCAGCTTGTCCTTGAGCCCAAAAAGCTTCTTCAGGTCTTCCATGAGCTGGGCACTCGCTGCCGCCACCAGTCCTACCTCTCTCGCGGGCCAGCCGCCGCCGGCCCCGCTGCAAGTGATTGCGCCGAGCGCTAAAAGGAGTAGCGTTCCTCGCGCCACGGATCAGCGTTGTTGTTGTAGCCGTTCTGCTCCCAGAATCCAAGGCGGTCCTGCGCCAGGAACTCCAGTCCGCGCAGCCACTTGGCGCTCTTCCAGAAGTAGCGCGTAGGGATGAACAGGCGCATGGGGAACCCGTGGTCCGGCGTAAGCGGCTGGCCGGCATATTTGTAGGCCAGCAGCGTATCGGGCTGGAGCACCAGCTCCAACGGCACGTTGGTGGTGTAGCCATTGTCCGCGTGCGCCAGCACGAACCTGGCCTCCGCCTTTACCCCCACCTGCTCGCGCAGCAGCGCCGCCAGCGGCACGCCTTCCCAGGCGGTGTCGTACTTGCTCCAGTGGGTCACGCAATGGATATCCCGCGTCACCTGCTGGGTGGGCAGGCGCTGGAACTCGGCCCACGTCCAGCGCTTCTCCTGGTCCACCAGGCCGAAGACGCGGAAATCCCAGGTGGCCTCGTTGAAGCGCGGCACGCTGCCATAGTGCAGCACCGGGAACTTATCTGTCAGATACTGGCCCGGCGGCAGCCGCCGCGCCTTCTCCTCTTCGTTCAGCGCCGGCGAAGTCACGTCGATGCGGGTTCCCTTCTTCAGGAAGTCGAACATCCCCTGCTGTCCCCTCAGATTCATTATGTCATCAGCTGTATGTCACCCAGCCTCCTCACCCGCGGCCATTTCCCAATCAGGCGCGCTCGCCGACGGCCACCTCTAGGCGCTGCTCCGTGCCGCCGCGGACGATCTGGAAGCCTACGGCCTGGCCCACACGGTCACCTGTGAGCGCGCGCATGAGGTCATCCGTATCAGCTACCACATGGTCCTCCACGGCCACGATGATGTCGCCCACCAGCAGCCCGGCCCGAAGTGCGGGGCTGTCCGCGTGGACCTGGACGATAAGCAGGCCCGTTTCCTGGGTGCCACGCGGTGTAGAGAGGCGTACGGGCTGGCTGCTCACACCGATGTAGCCACGGCGAATACGGCCCTGGCTGGCCAGCATCTGCGCCACTCGCCAGGCGATGGCGGCCGGCACCGCCAACGCCGCGGCACCGGCCAGCCCTGTGGAAACGATGCCCAACACGCTGCCCGCCGCGTCCACCAGCGCGCCTCCGGAGAAACCGGGGTAGGGCACAGCATCGGTGCGGATGTACTGGTCCAGTGTCAGCCCACGACCTGTGCGCAGCGGCCCACCCACGCCACTCACAATGCCAAAGCTGGCCATGTGGCCCCGGCCGGAGGGGCGCCCCACCGCCAGCGCCAGCTGGCCCACCCGCGGCTCGGCGGAGGCGGGCGTCGCCGCCTGCACGTTCAAGCCGCTCACTCGCAGCACTGCCAGGTCGCTGGCCGGGTCGCGGCCAGCCAGCCGTGCCTCAATGCGCCGGCCATCCGGAGTTTCGATGCCCAGGTCTTCGTCGCGCTCCAGCACGTGGTCCGCCGTCAGCACGACATCCGCCGCGTAGGCGATCCCGGTTGCTGGCTGCCGCTGCCGCCCATAGACTGTTACCAGCGAAGCGGCAGCGCGATCCACCGCGTCCGCGAGCTCATCTGAAAAGGCGCTCAGCGCGCCGCCTTCTGCTTGTTCCAAGGTCATTCTCCCGTTCTTTGAGCTATGCGAGGGTCGGCACCGGCTATCCGGCCGCAACCTCCGCTTACCGGCACTGTACGCGGCGGCCCATCAAGCGCGGATCACCCGTTTGGGCAGGATAGGAGCCTAGACAAACGGCCAGTCGCCCAGGTGTTCAGCGGAGCCGGAGCGCTCTGCAACCGAGCTTCCGCCATGCCGGAGCAGGCCGCCGGCCAGCCTGGTACGCGGCCTGCCACGAGAGGCAAGCAGTACACTTGTGCTTCGTGACACCCGCCCCGCGCACTGCCCAGCCTCGCGACGCGGCGCTGGGCGACGAGCAGGCCGGCGTCGCCATCCGTGTTGTCAACCTGCGCAAGGCGTACGGCAGCAAGGTGGCCGTAGCCAACCTCTCGTTCGATGTGAACGTGGGCGAGGTCTTCGCCTTATTGGGGCCCAACGGCGCCGGCAAAACCACCACCATCGAGGTCCTGGAGGGCTACCGGCGAGCCGACGCGGGCGAGGTGCGCGTGCTGGGGCTGGACCCCCAGCGCGATGGGCGCGACCTGCGCCGCCGGATGGGCCTCATGCTGCAGGATGGTGGCATCTACCCTCAAGCGCGGCCCCGGGAGATCCTGCGCCTGTTCGCCAGTTTCTATCCCAGCCACCGCGACGTAGGCGAGCTGCTGAAGGCGGTGGGGCTGGCCGAGGCCGTGAAAACGCCCTACCGCCGCCTCTCCGGCGGCCAGAAGCAAAGGCTCTCCTTGGCCCTCGCACTGGTAGGCCAGCCCAAGCTGGTGTTCCTGGACGAGCCAACCGCCGGCATGGACCCGCAGGCGCGCCGCGCTACGTGGGACATCATTCGCTCCCTGCGGGAACGGCGCGTCACGGTGCTGTTCACCACCCACTACATGGACGAAGCCGAGCAGTTGGCGGACCGGCTGGCGATTGTGGACCAGGGCGAGCTGGCCGCCATTGGGGACATGGCAACGCTGCGCCACGGCACGGAGGCCACCGTGCGCATGGTGACCGATGCGGCTGTGGACGTGGAGGCGCTACGGGCGCTGCCGCACGCCAGCGGCGTGCAAACCAGTGGACCTGCCAGCTGCAGCTTCGAAACACCCGATGCTCCTGCCTTGCTGGCTGAGCTCACAGCCTGGGCGCGCGATAACAGCGTGGTCATCCGCGAGCTGCGGGCCGGCCGTGAATCGCTTGAGGAGATTTTCCTGCGCCTCACTGGCGAGGAGGTGCGAGGATGAGAGCCTATCTCGCCCAAACCGGCATGGAGTTGCGGCTGACGGCCCGGCGCGGCGAGAACGTGCTGGTGACGCTGGTGATTCCGCTGCTGCTGCTGCTCTTCTTCGCGTCGCTCAACCTCTTCCCCGGCAGTTCGAAGCCCGTGGACTTCCTGTTGCCAGGCATTCTGGCGCTGGCGATCATGTCGGCCGGCATGGTCAGCCTGGGTATTGCCACCGCCTATGAACGCCACTACGGCGTGCTGAAGCGCCTGGGCGGATCGCCCCTCAGTCGCGGCGCGCTCATCGCCGCCAAAATCACCTCGATTGTCGCTCTCGAGGCGGTCCAAGGCGTATTGCTCGTGGGTGTCGCCGTGCTGGCCTTCGGCTGGACCACGAACGGCAGCTTGCCCTGGGCCGTCGTTGTTGCTCTGCTGGGGACCACCACCTTCGCCGGCCTGGGCCTGCTGATGGCCGGTGCGCTGCGCGCCGAGGCGACCCTGGCCGGGGCGAACGGCCTGTTCCTGGTGTTCGCGCTCATCGGTGGCGTGTTCCTGCCTATCGATCACCTGCCCGCGGCGGTGGCGGCGGTGTCCCGCTACCTGCCGGTTACCGCGCTGGCGGACTTGCTGCGCGCGGCACTCGGGGGTGGCAGCCTGCCCGGCTTCAGCCTGGTGGTGCTGGTCTTGTGGACGGCAGCCATCGTGGCTTTGACGGTTCGCACCTTTCGCTGGGAGTAGTGCGGCCGGCGAGCTGCACGCTGCGCCGGTAACGGCTGGCCACCACGCTCGTTCATACCGGCGACATGACGCTGGCTGAGGCTCGACAGGAATTCCTGGATTACCTGGCGGAGCGGAACAAGTCACCCCGCACCCTGCGAACCTACGGCTTCGCCCTGAACAAGTTCCTGCGCTTCGCCGAGGAGGAAGGCCTGCCGCCGACCACCGAGCTGGAGCGTGTGGATGGCCGGCTGCTTCGGGCCTACAGCCGGCAGCTCTTTCACCAGCATCTCTCGGCCAGCGGTCGCAAGACCTACCTGGTTGCGCTCACCGCCTGGTTCAAGCACCTCGCCAACGCCGACATATTCACCCTGAGCACCGCGAGCATCGAACTGCCGAAGGTGACCCCCGCACCGCCCAGCCCGGATGAGCGCTTGCCGGAGATGCTGCGCACACCGGCCCCCGGTTTCGAAACACGCGAGCAGGAGCTCTCCTGGCTGCGTGACCAGGCCCTGCTGCGGGTGCTGTTCGATACCAACGCCCGCGTCTCTGAGGTCGCGGCGCTGAACCGGCAGTCCGTGGACTTTGAGAAGGGTCTGGCCGTGATCGTGGGGAAAGGCGGCAAGGTGCGCACCGTCTTCTTCTCGGAGGCAGGTATGGATGCCCTGAATCGCTACCTCGATGCGAGGGGCGACGACTATGACCCGCTGTTTCTGCGGCACAACCCCGCGGCCAAATCGCTTCGCGTGGACCGCGACGGCAACGTGCTGCGCCTCTCAGTGCGCTCCATTCAAACGACAGTCGGGAAATACGCCAGACATGCCGGCATCAAGGCCACCCCACACTCATTCCGCCACTATGGCGGTACGGAGATGGTGCGATCCGGCGCGGACATCCGCAGCGTCCAGGAATATCTCGGACACAGCAGTGTGGCCACCACCCAGATCTACACGCACGTTTCCCCGCAGCGCCTCATGGACGAGTGGCGCCGCTTCCACCCGGCTGGGAACAAGTAGGAGCGCCGGCTCAGTCGCGATCCAAATACACTCGCTTTTTCGTGGTGTCGCTGCGCTGCACCGATGTGCGAGGAACCTGCAGCTCCTTCTTGCCAAAGAGCTGGCTCTTGTGCACCAGCAGGCGGTCCACATAGACCTCCGCCACGATGCCGAGCTTGTGGCCGCTGGCGGTATACACTTCCCATCCCTCACGGATGGTGAGGTGTGCTGGTGCTTGTGGGTCGCTGGAATCCTGCGTGGTGGTTGACTGTGCCTCCATGCCGCTCCTCCTGCCGACAGCTGCCCGGAGTAACCTTGCCAAACCCGGGCGCTTACTCAAAGCTACGAAGGCCGGCCCTGGATTGGATTGAGCCCGCCGTCACGAGTGGACGAGCGGCTGGTGCTGGGAACGTCGGCCCGCGCGGATCGCCATTTGCTGAAGGCGGCGGCGAACGATGCGGCTTGAAGCGCCCGGCAAGGGAGGAATCTCCAGGAGCAGCATGAAACGCCTGCGGCAGGCGCTGATCTGGCTGGCGCTGCTGGCTGGGACCACTGGCGCCCTCTTCGCCAGCAAGGCCGTCGTCCACTCTTTCGCGGCTCTCGGCTCGGCCAAGCCCAGCGCGCCCAGCTGGCCGAACACGCCCGCCTCACCCGCGCCCTTCGTGCCGCCACTGACCCATCTTCTGCTGGCTGGTGGGGCTGGAACGCTCGACCGAAGCAACCCCTCGGGACAAGCTATGCCTGTCGGCGACCTGCCCGGTTGGCACCAGGTATTCACGGACGATTTCACTCACGCGGTACCCCTGGGCCGGTTTCCAGCAGCGGTAGCCGGACAATGGACCGCCTACCCGGATGGCTGGCCGGACACCAGCCACCATGGCACCTACATGCCCTCGCAAGTGGTGAGCGTGCACGACGGCCTGCTCGACGTGTACTTGCATAGCCAGCAGGGCCTCCATCTCGTGAGTGCGCTGCTGCCGCGGGTTCCGGGCGCCTCAGGGCGCGAGGGCGGTCAGCTGTACGGCCGCTACGCGGTGCGCTTTCGGGCCGACCCTGTGCCGGGCTACAAAACGGCCTGGGTGCTGTGGCCCGACTCGGAGCGCTGGCCCCGGGACGGTGAGATCGACTTTCCCGAGGGCACGCTCACCTCCACCATCTGCGCCTACGTGCACCACCAGTACGGCACCGGAAGCCTGGATCAAACCAGCTGGTGCACCGCCGATGGGTACACGACGTGGCACACAGCGGTCATCGAATGGACGCCCGCTGGGGTCACGTTCCTACTGGATGGCGAGCTGGTGGGCGACGCCACCGAGCGCGTGCCCAACACGCCCATGCACTGGATCCTGCAGACGGAGACGAATGACAGCGGCCCTGCGCCCGCCCCATCCGCCGCCGGCCACTTGCTCATTGACTGGGTCGTGGCCTACGCTCGTGCGTGATCCTTGCGCATCACTCAGGTGCATCCTCACTCAGCGCATGCTCGTGGTGGTACTCGGCCGGCTGGATGGGGCGAAAAACCAGGTCGATTGAGAGCCACAGCATGCGTGCCAGCGGAAAACACACCAACGGCACAATCACCGCCAGGCCGACGAAGGTGACGCCCAGTGGCGTCCAGGGCGTGCGCGGCCAGCTCAGGCCCAGCCAGGTGAAGGCGACGGCGGCCGGAATGACGATGCCGAGGCCCATGTTGATGGCCGTGGCGCCAACGAAGTAGCCATCTTCGCGTTCGAACCAGAAGTTGCAGGCGGAGCAGCGGCGAGCCATGCTGAACCAACCTGTCAGGGCTCGCCCCTGTCCGCAGGAGGGGCAGCGCAACCGCATGCCCCGGCTAATCACCCGCCGGAACTGCTGCCTGCCGCCCTGATCCGCCGAGGACTTCACGCTCCGATGCTACACAAGCTCGCGAGCACTGGGCCCAGGCCCTCCCGGCTGCCGGTCCTCCTCGGCAGCCGCTGCATCGGCTACGCTGTGCGGCATGATTGTTGATGTTCACGCCCACTATCACCCCAGCGCGTTCAACCAGGCGTTGGGGCGGCTCACACAGGGCCGCGTGGCCGGCGGCTTCCCTGGCCAGCCTGATACTGATGAGGAGGGGCATCTCCAGCAGCGGCTCGAAATGATGGAGCAGGCAGGCGTGGGTATGCAGGTGCTGTCGCCCGCCGCTGGAAGAGCGCCCTACGGGGCCGATGAAGCTGCCGCCATCGCCGCGGCGCGCGCCGGCAACGATGCCACAGCCGAGCTGGTGCGGCGCTACCCGGCCAAATTCCGAGCATTCGTCTCGCTGCCGCTGCCACACATCGACGCATCTCTCCGCGAGCTGCGGCGCGGGCTCGACGAGCTGGACATGGTGGGCGTGAACCTGCACTGCTCCGCCCTGGATCGATCCGTTGCGGAAGCGGAGTTCGAGCCGATCTACGAGGAGCTGAACCGTCGCTCCAGCGTGGTCTTCTTCCACCCCTGCGGCAATGGCATCCTTTCGCCGCTGATCACGAACTACGGGCTGGGCGCGGCCGTCGGCACTTCGTTGGAGGACGCGGCGATTGTGCTGCACCTGATCGCACGCAAGTTGCCGGCGAAGTATCCGAACATCACCTTCATCGTGCCGCACCTGGGCGGCCCCATCCCCATGCTGCTCGATCGCCTGGACCGCCAGTTCTCCATGCAGCAGCGGGAGCTGCCGGAACCCCCCAGCGTCACCGCCCGGCGCTTCTACTACGACACTGTGGGCCACGGGTCGGCCGCCGGCTTGCTGTGCGCCTGCACCGCCTTCGGCGCCAGCCACATGCTGCCCGGCAGCGACTTTCCCGTGCTCCTCGCGTACGAGACCTACACCCGCACGTTTGCCTATGTCCGCGAGGTCGCCCTGCCTGACGGCGCCGCGAGCCAGATTCTGGAGCGCACAGCCCCCACGATCCTCAAGCTGGGGTGACGCCTGACAGGCCAGCTCGCCGCATTGCTGGCTTGATGGCTCCGCTCGGCACACCATTTGCCCTTTGGGTGGCATGGCCGACATCTGGCATGGCGTCGAAACCAAGCTTTTAGTATCCTTGCCGTCGAAGCAAACTGAACCTGGCTGTTTTTCTTCAAAGTGGGGGAGGGAGTCCAGCCTTGGTCCTGAGGAGTGAGCTGGTGTCGGAAAAGCGTGACGATGGCGCTCCCGCGCGCCTAACCGGGGGCGATGCGGTGAAGGCCAAGTATGGACCCGAATTCTTCCGCGAGATTGGCCGCAAAGGTGGCCAGACCATTCGCGAGCGCGGCGTGGAGTACCTGCGGGAGATCGGCCGCACCGGAGGCGAAACCACCAAGGCGCGCCACGGCATCGGCCATTACGCGCAGATAGGCCGCATTGGGGGGCAGCGAGGCAAAGGCCAGCCCAAGCCCGGCGCGGGCCGCCCTCGGTCCAAACCAGCCGAGTAGCAGCAGGCGGCCCGGGCGCCTTTCAAAGCGGCTTTCATAATCGCTCAGTTATGGAATTGGCCAGCTGTTGTAATTGGGCATTATCGTTCACCTGAGTTAGCCTGAGAGGTAGGCGGACAAGCGATCCGCCTTCATGTCGCGTCCGGAGGTTTTCATGGCTAGTGCCACGGCTGTTCCGTCCGATCTTGATATCGCTCAGGCAGCTCATCTCGTCCCCATCGCCCAGATCGCGGCCGATCTAGGCCTGGATGAGGACGAAATCGAGCTGTATGGAAAGTACAAGGCCAAGATCGATCTCGCCGCGCGCGACCGGCTCAACAGCCGACCAATGGGCAAGTACGTGGCCGTTACGGGCATTACTCCCACGCCACTGGGCGAAGGTAAAACCACCACCACGGTGGGGCTCGGCCAGGGCCTGAACAAGATTGGCAAGAAGGCCATCGTCTGCATCCGCCAGCCTTCGTTAGGTCCGGTATTTGGTATCAAGGGCGGCGCCGCCGGCGGCGGCTACTCGCAGATTGTCCCTATGGAAGACTTCAACCTTCACCTCACCGGCGACAACCACGCTGTGAGCATGGCCCACAACCTGATGTCCGCGTTTCTGGACAACAGCCTCTACCAGAAGAATCCGTTGGACATCGACCCACAAACCATTACCTGGAAGCGGGTAGTCGACCTGAATGACCGGGCGCTGCGCAACATCGTGATTGGCCTGGGCGGCAAGGAGAACGGCATCCCGCGCGAAACCGGGTTCGACATCTCCACCGCTTCCGAGATCATGGCCATCTTGGCGCTCACTACCGGCCTGCACGACCTGCAGGAGCGGTTAGGCCGCATCGTCTTCGGCCAGGGCCGGGATGGGCGCCCGCTGACCGCGAAGGACCTGAAGGTGGATGGGGCGATGGCTGTGCTGATGAAGGACGCCATCAAGCCCAACCTCCTCCAGACGCTGGAGAATACCCCTGCCTTTGTGCATGCCGGCCCGTTTGGCAACATCGCCCACGGCAACTCTTCCATCCTGGCCGATGAGATCGCGCTGCGGGTGGGCGAGTTCTGCGTGACCGAGAACGGCTTCGGCGCTGACCTCGGCTTCGAGAAGTTCTGCAACATCAAGTGCCGTACGTCGGGTCTGCGGCCCGATGCCGCCGTGCTGGTGTGCAGCATCCGCGCGCTGAAGGCGCAGTCCGGCCGGTTCCGCGTGGTAGCGGGCAAGCCCAACGCCGAGCTGCTGGTGGAAGATGCAGCGGCGGTAGAGGCCGGCAGCGTGAACCTGGTGAAGCACATCGAGAACGTGCGCACCTTCGGGGTGCCGGTGGTGGTGGCGATCAACTGCTTCCCCGCGGACCACCGCTCCGAAATTGATGTCGTGAAGCGGGTCGCCAAGGAGGCGGGCGCCTACGCCGTGTGCGAGGCCAACCATCATTCTCAGGGTGGCGAGGGCGCTCGCGAGCTGGCCGAGGCGACCGTCTCCGCGGCAAGCGCCGGCGCCAACTTCCAGTTCCTCTATCCGCTCGACTTACCGATCAAGGAAAAGATCGAAGCCATCGCCGTCAAAATGTACGGCGCCGATGGCGTGATCTACTTGCCAGACGCCGAGCGGGCCATCCGTATGTTCGTGAAGTACGGTTACGACAAGCTGCCGATCTGCATGGCCAAGACGCACCTGTCCCTGTCGCACGATCCCAACCTGAAGGGTCGCCCCAGCGGTTTCACCGTATCCGTTCGGGACATCAAGCTCTCGGCAGGTGCCGGCTTCCTGTATGCGCTGCTGGGCGACATGCGCACCATGCCCGGCCTGGGCGCTACGCCCTCCGGCGAGCACATGGGCATCGACGCGCAAGGCAAGCTGTTCGGCCTCTTCTAAGAGCCCGCATCGACCGCGCTGAGGATTAAACAACCGCTCGGGGGCCTCAGTCCAGCTGATCGCTCGCTGCGTCGTGGCCTCGGCTTGGCCCACGCAGTTCCTGAAGTGGACGAGCCCGTTCCGATTGCCGCGGGGACTCTCGCCATATGCAACGTGCCCGGGGACCAGCGCTTGGAATAAACCTACTGGAGCGAGCTCATGGCCCAGAGGAAGCCGGGGACGACCGTGAGGATGGCTACGAACAACCCGGCCAGCAGGACCCCAGGGTTGAGGCCCGGGCGGCCGGCGACGCCGGGCAACCGCAGGGAGTTCCACAGGTCCGGCACGGGATTGAGGTAGTAGACCGCGGCGGCAACGGCGGTGGCGATGCCGATGGCCGTGGGCACGGGCCCCAACACCTGCCAGGCCGGGCGGAAGAGCGCCAGCTTGGCCCAGAAGCCCGGCAGCGGCGGCACCCCAGCCAGGGACATTAGCCCCAGCACCAGCGCAATCGTACGTGCAGCACCGATGCGCCGCGGCAGATCGGCGAAGGGGATGGGCTCGGGCCCCAGGCCAGCCAATGCCGAAAACACCAGCAGCGCCGTGGCGCCATAGGCGATCACGTAGAAGATGGCCGCTTGGCGGCCAGCCACGCCCGATCCGATGCCCATGGCCAGCAGGCCCGCGTGCGCGACCGCCGAATACGCCAGCAGCCGCCGCACCTCGCGTTGCAGCAGCGCGCACGCTGTGGCCCACACCGCCGAAAGCAAGCCCACCATAGCCAACACGAACAGGTAGTGCGCGCCTGCCGCCGGCGCCAGCCGGATGATGGCCACCACTGCTCCCAATTTGCTGAGTGCCATGATCGCCCCGGCGACGGCCGGCGGCCCGCTGGTGTAGACGTCCAGCGCGCCCCAGTGGAGCGGCACCAGCGCCAGCTCGAAAGCAAAGCCAGCGGTCATGAGCACCAGGCCGCCCACCAGCAGTGCCGAAGGGTGGGCCGACAGCGCGGGAAAGGCGAACGATCCCGTGCTCAGGTAGACCAGGCCCAGTCCGTACAGCAGCGAGGCCATGCTCACCGCCGCCAACAGGAAGTACTTGAAAGCGGCCTCAGTCAGCACCGGCCCGCGCCCCAGCACCACCAGCAGGGCCGCGCTGAGCGAGAGCGTCTCCATGCTGACAGTGAGCTGCAGCAGGTCGCCACCGGCCGCCAGACCAATAGCCCCCGCGCCGGCCAGCAGGAGTAGGGCCACCACCTCGGGCCGCTGCTCCTTGATTTCGAGCTCCAGCGCCGGCGCCAGGCCAACGGCCACCAGCAGGAAGCCACCGACCGCGTAGGTTACCAGCTGTGGAATACCGGACGCGTACACGAAACCCAGCGCGCCGCAGCCCACCGCCGCGAGCACACCTATCCAGGCGACCGTCGCCGGACGGCTGGATAGCGGCTGCACGAGCGCCAGAATCACTATGGCGCCCGCCGCCAGGCAGACGATCGATTGGTAGGGCAGCGTCATGCGCGCAACCCCGCGAACAGGATGGCCGCGAAGCCGAGTACCGTGATAACCGCATAGCGGCCCAGGCGCCCATTCTGCGCGGACGCAAAGCCACCGGCCAGAGCCAGACTCGCATCCGAAGCCCAGCGCACCCAGCCCGAACCTGGGGCACGCTCCGGCATGGCCTGGCGCATACTCCACAGGCCCGCGCCCACGAAGCCCACCAGTCCCAGCAGCGCCGCCAACCCGCCCTGGAAGGTGAACAGCGGTTGCGTCTCAACCGCCCCCAGCACGGGCCTCAGCGTCTGAGCCAGGCCACCTTCCGGCCACTGCGTGTACCCGAACAGCAGGGCACCCGCCGCCAGCGGCAGCAGGCTCCAGGCCATGGCGCGGGGCTCGCGCGGCTCGTGCAGATGGTCCTCCGAGCGGCGCGGGCCCTCGAATGTGGCGAAGTACAGCCGCCCAATGTACATGCCGCTCAGGAGGGCCGTAGCGACCAGTGCCCAACCGAGCAGCCGCCCACCGGAGGCCTCCACAATCGCATCCTTGCTGAAGAAGCCAGCGGTGAAGGGCACCCCGAACAGCGAGATCGATCCGATCAGGAAGGTCCAGCGCGCAAAGGGCAGATGCCGCCCCAGCCCACCCATGGATGACAGCTCCTCGCTGCCGCCGATGGCATGGATGACCACGCCGGCCGACAGGAAGAGCAGCGCCTTGAAGAAGGCCTGGCTGCCGAGGTGGAAGAAGGCCGCGAAAGGGGCGCTGAACCCCACGGCGGCGAACATGTAACCCAACTGGCTGACCGTAGAGTAGGCCAGCCCCTTCTTGAGGTTGGACTGCAGAAGCGACATGACCGCGCCGAAAATGGCCGTGGCCACCCCGAGGATGGCAATGGCCAGCAGCAGCAGCGGTGTGAGGGCGAGCAACAGGTGCACGCGCACCAGCAGGTACACGCCGGCCGCGACCATGGTGGCCGCGTGGATGAGTGCGCTGATAGGTGTGGGGCCAGCCATGGCGCTGGGCAGCCAGAAGTAGAGGGGGCCCTGTGCCGATTTGGCCGAGGCCGCCACCACCAGCAGCCCGCCGATGAGCGCCGCGCCACCAACGCCGCTGCCGCATGCAGCTGATTGCAACGTGGTCAGGTTGCCGCATCCGGCTGGAAGGAGCACCGCCGCGAGGATGAGCGCGCCATCGCCCACGGCATTGGCGGCAATGGCTTGCAGGCCGGCGTAGAGGGTGCCCTCGCGATCGCGCCAGAAACTGATGAGAAAGTAGCTGGCCATGCCCACACCGGTCCAGCCAATCAGCAGGACCGCCAGGTTGCCAGCCGTAACCAGTAGGGCCATCGCCGCGACGAAGAAATCCAGAAAGGCGTAGAAGCGGCGGATGCCCGGGTCGTCCGCCATGTAGGCCAGCGTATACACGTAGACACACAGGGCCACCACGCCCAGAATGCCCAGCATCAGCACCGCCAGCGCATCCACTCGGAGCTCGAATGAGCCGTCCGCCACGAAGGGCAGCCAGCCGTCGAGCCGAATCACCAGCGTCTCGCGGCCACCCAGCAGCCAGGCGACGGAGCAGGCGAGCAGCGCGGCCGGCCCCAGCACGCTGAAGCGCCCTGGCTTTATCCAGCCCAGCGAGCCGATGAACAGCCCTGGCAGCGTGAAGATGCACGCCCAGGCCAGCACCCAGCTCATCCGCGCACCGTTCGCGGCTCGTCGATATCAGCTGGCTCGCGATGGTGGAACAGCACCAGCGCCAACCCCAGGCCGACCACGGCCTCAGCGGCGGCGATCACCAGCACAATCAGCGCGGTGGCCTGGCCGGCGTCGTTACCCTGGACGTGCGAACCCAGCACCAGCAGCAGGTTGGCCGCGTTGAGCATGAGCTCTACGCACATCAGCACGGCCACCGGGTTGCGCCGCAACAACACGCCCGTGGCGCCCAGCGCGAAGATGGCCGCGCTGGTGAGGAGCACCACCGCCTCGGCCGTCACGCCGTCGCTCCCTGGCGGCGCCATAGCGCCACCGCCCCGATGATGGCCACCAGCAGCAGCGGCGCTGTGAGCTCGAACGGTACCAGCAGCTTGCCGGCGTCGAAAAACTGATGCCCCACTCCAGCGACGCTGCCGATGGGTGTGGTCTGCACCTGTACTGCCGCGGCCAGTGCGTTCTGGCTGAGCGCCCCCGAAATGACTGTCGCCAGCGCCGCCAGCAGCACTAGCCCGACAATCGCACCGGCAGCGATACGCCGCCAATCGGAGAAGGGCTCGGCGCCACCCGCTGGCAGCAGCGTGACCACGAACAGGAACAGCACCACGATGGCACCGGAGTAAATGAGCACCTGTCCCACCGCCACCAGGTCCGCGGCGAGCAGCGCATAGAGCGCCGCGATAGCGAGGCTGTGCGCCAGCAGCGCCACCACGGCGCGCATAGCGCGCCGCTCGATGACCACGCCAGCGGCCGCGGCAAATGCCACCAGGCAGGCGGCGGAAACCGGCCACAGCAGGGCCGGCGGGGTGATGAGTGTCAAGCGGGCGGATCGCCTGTGCCGGCCGTGGGAGCGTGCGTCCCCGCCAGTGGGTCCGCGTTGTCGCCTTCCGCCAGCGGATGATAGCCCCCGTACAGATCGCCCAGCTGCCGCCCGCCAGAGGTGTAGCCAGGCCGTGGCCGGTCTACATCCAGGTGCAACTGTCGCTTGGGGGCGTATTTCTCCGGCTCCAGCAGCATTTCCTTGGTGTACAGGAAGGAGTCGCGGTTGTAGTCCGACAGCTCATACTCGGCCCCCAGCTTGATGGCATCCACCGGGCAAGCTTCTTCGCAGTAGCCGCAAAAGATGCAACGGATCATGTTGATCTCGTACACGCGGGCGTAGCGCTCACCGGGCGAGGTGGGGTGCTCTGGATCGTTTTCGGCGGGGCCTACGTAAATGGCCTGCGAGGGACAGGCGGCGGCGCACAACTCGCAGCCGATGCAGCGCTCGAGGCCGTCGTCATGCCGGTAGAGGCGGTGCCGACCTCGGAAGTTCGAGGAGCCCAGCCGCTTCTCATTGGGGTAGTTCAGCGTCACCGCGGGCCGGGAAGCATGTTTCAAGGTGGTCCAGAAGCCACGCACCAGCCCGGTGAAACCCTCCAGCATCGGCCCTCTATCCTATAGCTGCCACGGCAACGCCCGTGATCAGCAGATTCAGCAGCGACAGTGGCAGCAGCACGCTCCACGACAAGCGCATGAGCTGGTCGTACCGCAGGCGCGGCAGCGTGGCTCGCAGCCACACGAACAGAAACAGAAAGAACACCATCTTAATGATCAGCCACAGTGGCCCCGGCAGCCACGGACCCGCCCAGCCGCTGAAGAACATCGTGGCCGCCAGCGCCGACACGGTGATGACGTTCACATATTCAGCGATGAAGAACATGGCAAAGCGCATGCCGCCGTATTCGGTGTGGTAGCCGGCCACCAGCTCTGTATCCGCCTCAGGTAGGTCAAATGGCGCACGGTTGGTTTCCGCCACGGCAGCGATGATGTACAGCACAAAGGCCACCGGCTGCAGCAGCACGTTTGGCAGAAAGCGGGATTGACTGCTGACGATGCCGTCCAGCGAAATGCTGCCCGAAACCACCGCCACCGTGACCAGCGCCAGCCCCAGCACCAGCTCGTAAGACACCACTTGGGCAGCGGCGCGCAAACCCCCCAGCAGCGAATACTTGGAGCCGGATGCCCAGCCGCCCAGAATGAGCCCATAGACCCCGAGGCTGGACACTCCCACCAGGTACAGCAGCCCCACGTTGAGCTGGGCGATGCCCAGTGGCATGCTGCTGCCGGCCACGTTGACGCTGTGGCCGATCGGAATCACCGCGAACGCGGCCAGCGCGGCAAACAGCGAAATGGCGGGCGCCAGGGGAAAGAGGAAGCGATCGGCGCGGCGGGGCCGCACATCCTCTTTGAAGAACAGCTTGACGGCGTCTGCCAGCGGTTGCAGCAGCCCTGCCACGCCGACACGATCCGGCCCCACGCGCACCTGCAGGCGGCTGATCACGCGCCGCTCAAACCAGGTCATGTAGGCCATACCGGTCAGCAGCAGGAGAATGAGAATCGCCGACCGGATAGCGCTGAGGGCGGTATCAGGCAAGCGCAGCCTCACGCGGCGGCGCGGGGGACGGGCCGGGGCCGCTCAACGCCTCATCCAGCTCCTTCAAGGCAACCCAATCGGCTGGCTCTGCCTCGCGCGAGCGCGCGCCAGGGCGCAGTTGCTGCACCTGACCCGCAAAGTTGGTGACCGTCCCGCCCTGCTCATAGGGGTGCGCCAGCGGCAGCAGTATGGCAGAACCGGCCGGCCTCGGTTGAGGTTCCGACCAGCGCAGGCTAATCGTATGCTTGCCCTCGAACACCGGCCACGTCTCGTTGCCGACCAACAGCAGCGTGGCGGCCTGAAAGGACGCCTCGGGCAGATCAGCCATCGCGGCGCCGTTGGCAGCGGTAGCGGGCGATCCCACCAAGCCCTCCGCCCCAAGCTGTGCGCCCAGGGCCTCGGCGCCCATACCCAACACCGAGATGGGGCCCTCCAGCGTCAGGCCAGCCGCCACCAGCTCCGCCGCGGAGCCAAATGTCCGGGCCGTGTCGCGCGCCAGCCCATTGGCGCCGGAGCCGGCAAAGTACAGCTCGGCGCCCTGCTTCAGCGCTTCGCGAACCCGCAGCGCCAGCACCGGCAGTTCGTTCCACAGATCGAAGTCGAGCAGGATGATGCTCCTGGAGCGCAGCAGGTCCACGATACCGCCGCGCACGGTCCCCACTTGCCTGGGCCACACTCCCAGCGGTGCCCTCAGCCGAGCGCTCAGCGCCTTGAGGCCGTTGAGCGCCTCGTTCGTGAGCGCCGGTGAGGCAACAATTTCTACGCCACCCCCATTCAGGCGCAGCGCAGCCTCGTGCAGTGCAGCGGGCCGCGCCACGGGCCGGCCATCCACCGCTGCCTCACGCAGGCGGGCGGAGCTCAGGGGCAGCGTGTCGAAGCGGCCGCGATCGCACAGCCACTCATTATTGATGGCCATGTTTTCCCGCGGCAGCATGCGCCGCACCTGCTGCTCGCGACTGTCCAGTTCGATGTTGCAGCCCATGCCGCAGCCAATGCACACCGAGGGCGCCCGCTGCAGATCCCACGGCCGAGACCGGAAGCGGTACTGGCGGCTGGTCAGCGCTCCCACTGGGCAGATGTCGATGGTGTTGCCGGAAAATGGCGAATCGAACGTCTCGCCCTCCAGTACGCCAATCACGCCCATGTTGCCGCGGTCGATCACGCCCAGCTTGCCATCGCCCACAACCTCGTCCTGAAAGCGCACGCAGCGGTAGCACAGGATGCACCGTTCGCGGTCCAGCACAATGCGCTCGGAGAGTGGGATGGCCTTCCCCAACCTGCGCTTCTGTTCCTCGAAGCGGCTGATCCCGCGGCCGTACTTAAACGTGTTGTCCTGCAGCGGGCACTCGCCTCCTCGGTCGCAAATCGGACAATCTAGAGGGTGGTTCGCCAGCAGGAACTCGATCACGGCATTCTGCGAGCCTCGCGCCAGGTCGGACTCAGTG
>DATKQD010000248.1:0-5861 GCA_035532895.1 Chloroflexota bacterium | reverse complement strand
GTTCTCAGCTCCGCCCACGCCTCCGCTCACCGGGGCATCCAGCATGTCGATGCCCTTTTCTTTCAGCAGCGCGCTGAGCTTGCGCACCGTGCTGGGGGCGTTGGTGGAGAGGTCGATGTAGACGCTGCCAGGCTTCATGCTCGCCAGCAAGCCGCCGGGGCTGGTCACCACGCTCTCCACATCCTTCGGCGCAGGCAGGGAGGTGCACACGACGTCCGCATCACGCGCGGCATCGCCCGGGCTGGCCGCGGCGCGAGCGCCGGTGGCTTGAGCGACCTCACTGGTTGCTTCGGGCCGCACGTCATACACGGCCAACTCGTGGCCGGCTTTCGCTACGTTGCGCGCCATGCGGTTCCCCATTTGCCCCAAGCCGATGAATCCAACCTTCACTGTTCCTGTCGTTCCTTCCCGGCGCCACGGCCGTCCACGGCCAGGCACTTCGCCATGTAACGTTCTCGCGGCATTGTAGTTCCTCCTCCCCAGAGTGATGCGCGCCTGATATCACACCCAGCCCACGCTGAAGGCGTATGCTGGGTAGCGTCAGCAACAGCGGCCGCGCGTGGGCTGTGGCGAGTAGAAGCGCCGCTGAAAGCCGCGAAAGAACGGGGGCAGGCAACGTGGTAGTGGCGGTTGAAACGCGGATCTTGCTGCGCCACACAGCAGAAGAGCTGTGGCCACTGGTTGCCGATACCAACGCCATGAATCGCGCCGTGGGCCTGCCCGTGGCGCACTTCAAGCGTGGCGAGGCGGGCAAAGGCGAGCGCGACGTGGGCGAGTACCAGCTGTGGGGCATCCCCTACGCCCGCTGGATTGAGCACCCGTTCGAGTGGGAGCGACCTCACCGCTTTCAGGTGGAGCGCGAGTACACCAAGGGCCCCGTGCAGCACTTTCAAGGCGGCACCGAACTCATTCCTCTGGACAGCGGCGGAACCTGCGCCCGGGTCTTCGCCAAGCTGGTTCCGCGATCGCTATTCACCTACCCGCTGCTAAAGCTGGGCATCGCGTCGCGCTCCATGCGCCGCGCGCGCAGCCGCTACCTGGAGATCGACCGCTTCCTGGACGGCCAGGTCGCCAGCGCCTTCCCCGTTCGCCGGCCACGCCTTGGCGGCGGTGCCATCGCCCAGCTGGACCGAATGCTGGAGCGCGTGCGCGCGGCGGGCGCGGCGCCGGAATGCGTGGCCCTGCTGCGCACGCTGCTGTTGGAGGGCGAGGACGACGAGGTGGCGGGCCTGCGCCCACTGGAGCTGGCCAACAAGCACGCGCTGGATCCGCGTCAGCTTATGGAAACATGCTTCCGGGCAACCCTAGAGGGAGTGCTGGAGATGCGCTGGGAGCTGCTGTGCCCCAGCTGCCGCGGTGTCAAGGCTACCGCCCAGCACCTGAACGTCCTGGCCGAGCGTGGCCATTGCGAAGCCTGCAATCTGGATTTCGCCGCGGATGTGGACGAACACATCGAAGCCCGCTTCTACCCAGCACCGCGCATTCGCGAGGTGAACGTGGGCACCTACTGCGTGGGCGGGCCCATGATCACCGCGCACCGGCTGGCCAGCTCACTGATCCCGCCCGGCGAAAGTAAGAGCTGGACGGTGCCATTGGAACAGGGCGTCTACTACCTGCGCTGCCCCCAGGCACGCGGGGTGGCGCGGCTCGCCGCGGAGCCCCAAGCAGAGGCGAGCAATCCCCTCCAGCTCGCGGTGGAAGATGGCGCATTCAGCCCTGGTACCCTGCTCGCCAAAATCGGACCCAGCACCTTCACTGTCAGCAACAACCTGCCACAGGCAGCAACGGTGGTGCTGGACAAAGCCGAGCGCTCGCTGTATGCCGCCACCCCTAGCCGCATGCTGCTGTACCCAGAGTTTCACTCCCTATTCTCGGGCGAGGCGCTGGCGGAGGGCGTAAGCGTGGAAGTGGGCAAGGTGGGCCTGCTGTTCACTGACCTCTCCGGCTCAACGAGCCTCTATGAGCGTTCCGGCGATGCCCCGGCCTTTCGTCTGGTAACTGAGCACTTCGCCATCCTGCGGCGTGTCATCGAGGCACACGGTGGCGCTGTGGTCAAAACGATTGGCGACGCGGTGATGGCGGCCTTCCCGGACGGCCTCTGGGCCGCGCGGGCGGCGCTGGAAATCCAGGATGCCATTCGCGACATGCCGACCCGCGGCCTGGCCGATCCGCGGCGGTTAGTGAAGGTAGGGGTGCACGAAGGAGCCTGCTTCATCGTCACCGCGAACGACCAGCTGGACTACTTCGGCACCGCCGTCAACGTCGCCGCTCGGACCCAGCACGAGGCGAAGGGCGGCGAGGTGACCATGACGGCTGAGGTCTACGCGCTGCTGCGAACCGTGGACCCGATCCGTGCCGGCCAGGCCACCAGCTTCGAAGTGCACCTGCGCGGCATCAGCAAGCCGGCATACCTGTACCGCATCGATTGCGCTGTTTCCCCTGCCTGAAGCTGGGGCCCTCTCGCCTCGTTCGGTTTGCCAATCTTCAGCGACGCCACTCCGGCAACCAACGTAACCCGAACGGCGAGCGGACCCGCCGACACGGCTATGTCGCCACCACCATCACCCCCCGGCCCCCATTAAGCGAGGCCGGAAGACTCTCCCGAACCCGCGGCCCCTGGCATAGCACCCAGCAGCAGTAGATAAGCATCCTCCAGCGTCGGCGTGTCGGTGGTCGCGTTCGGGTGCGGACGATTGGCGCTCAGGATGCGCAGGCTGGCGCCACCGGGGCGCGCAACGAGTGCGCTGACCGTGCACCTTCGCTGCAGCTCCGCGGTGGAGGCCGCATCGGTGGTCACTGTCCAGACCTGTCCGGCGGCCGTCTCGATCAGCGCCTCAGGCGTACTGTCGGCCAGCATCTGGCCGTCGCGCAAGACGATCAGCCGGCCCGCCACGGCCTCAACGTCACCGATGATGTGGGTAGACAGGATGACGATGCGATTCATGGTCAGGCCCGCCAGCATCGTGCGGAAATGGACGCGTTCCGCAGGGTCGAGCCCGGCGGTCGGCTCATCCACGATGAGCAACTCCGGGTCGTTCAGCAGCGCCTGGGCGATGCCGATGCGCTGCTTCATGCCGCCCGAGAACGTGCCCAGCCGCTGGGTGGCCGCCCGTTCCAGGTTTACCAGCTCAAGCACTTCTTCGACGCGCCGGCGGGCGAGTTTGTCCGGAATCTCCTTCATGGCCGCCAGGTACGCCAGGAACTGGCGCGCGGTGAAGTCCGGATACACGCCGAACTCCTGGGGAAGATAGCCGAGCACCCGCCGTAGGGCTCGCCCGTCGAGCACCGACTGGCCACCCCACAGGACGCTGCCCGTCGTCGGCGGCAGCAGGGTGGCGATGATGCGCATCGCCGTGGTTTTCCCTGCGCCATTCGGCCCCACCAGACCCAGCAGGCCCATCTCGCATGACAGCGAAAAGTCCTTCAGCGCCCAGTGCGTGCCGAAGCGCTTGCTGAGACGATCAATGGCCAGCTTCATGACTGTGCTACCACCGGCCGGAAGCGTGAGAACAGCAGGGCAGTGGCCGCCACCAGCGTTAGGCTCAGCAGGACCAACACGGCGTGTGGCGCGATCCACGGAGTGAGGCTCACGGGGGCCTGCTGCAGCTTGAGCGCCAGGGCGGCATGCTGGCTTGGGTCGGGAACCCCCAGCACTGCCGTCTGGTACTGAGCGACAAGCGAGTCGAGGTTGACGCGCACGATCCCGTAGCTGGTCGGGTTCCAGTAGGTGAACCAGGTGGTGCCGCGGTCCCAGGCGTCGACCATGAATACCAGCACCAGCCAGCCGACCAGCCCAGCCAGTTTGAGGCCGTTGGCCAGCCGAGGCCAAAACGCGCCCAACACGAAGCTGACGCTCGTCAGCACAGTCGCGGCTGGGATAATCGCGACTCCCCAGATAGCCAGCAGCAGCACTGTGCTCAGCATGGGGTAGCCAGCGAACGAGCGCAGTAGCCCGCCGGCCAGCAACACGGCCGCCAGCAGGCATACGGTCAGCAGGAGGTTGATCAGCAGGCTGGCCAGGTAACGGCCCCAGACGTAGGCCCAGGTCGGTATGGCGGTCGCCATCGTCAGCTCATGCAGCCGCTGGCGGTAGTCACGCGCCAGGCCATCGGTAGCTACGAACGGGAAGACCAGCGCCACCAGGGTGAGCAGCAGCTCGATGACCAGGTAGGGCAGCCCGATCTGCGTGGTTCCCAGGATGTTGATCGTCTCGCCGACCCGGCCGTCGACGACCGGCCGTGCCCATACGTGCTTGAACCACGTCATGGCCAGGCAGAACACGAACACGGCCGGCAGCATCATCCACAAGCTCCGATCGAGCCGCGCCCGCTTGAGCTCCCAGCTGGTGACGTTAAACAGGCTCTTCATCGGTCCCCAGTACGCTCCGCGATGCCCAAAGGTTCGCGCGATGATTAACCGCGAGCCAGCAGCCGAGGCATGGCCCCCGGCATGATGCTTACGGCAAAAGTCAGGCAAGCCAGGCCCGCGAGCGTCACCGGCAGCTGCGCAACCACGAACGGCGCCGGGCCCTGTCCGCCGTACTCCAGCACCGCGACAATCGTTGCCAGCCACGCGGCATAAACCGCTGCGCCTGCGTGTTCGACAGAGAAACGCAACGACAACAGCAGCGTCAGTCCACTCACGAGCAGCAGCGGGCTCAGCCAGTCGAGCGTCAGCGATAGTGGGCTCGCCGAACCGCTCGCCGCCAGCAGGAGTCCGCCTCCAGCGCCAAGAGCGAGCAGGTAGGTCAGGATGACCACCAGCCGAGCCAGCGTGATCTGGCGCTCGGAGGAAGGGCAGGCCAACTCCGACTCCAGGGTACCCAGGCCAATGCCCCGAAAGGCGCTGGCCACGCCCAGGTAGCCCACCAGAGGGCCACACAGGTACAGCATCAGGGCCTTGTCCGGCGCTGGGCGGGCCCAGACCAGCAGCACGCCCAACAGAATCAACCCCATCGAGCCAAACCAAAACGGCCATCGAACGATGCTGACCTGGCTCCGCACCAGGCGCAGCAGGAGCAGGAAGTCCTGCCACATGCCGCGCTGCCGGGCGCGGAGTGCCTCCCGTATCGGGGAATTGATCGCCACGAGCGGCAGCAATCGCTCGATAAGCTGGCTGGTTGCGAGGGCGGAGGGCACTGGTGCTGTCCACTCGTTCAGACGGCCGATGGTCGGGGCGATGCTGCTCGCCTCCTGCGCGTTGCAGCCCAGATCCCGCAGCACGGCCTCTAGTTCCGCGAGCGTTTTCGGGCGATTCTGCGCCGAGTCAGGCATTCTTCGCTGGCCCCCACGACTCTTGAAGGACTGCATGCAGCTGGCGGATGCCGGTGGACAGCCGGGACTTGACCGTGCCCAGCGGTATGCCGAGCGTGGTGGCGATCTCCAGCAGGCTGAAACCCTGGTAGAAGCGCAGAATCACTGCCGAGCGATAGTGCTCGGGCAGGTTGCCGACAGCGTCGGCCACATCAGTCCGCCGCTCCATCCCTACCGCCGCGATCTCCGGCTCGTCATCGCCAGTTTGCGGCTCCAGATCGCCAAGTCTGGTTTCGTGGCGCGCGGCGGCGGATCGAAAATGGTCGCGAACCAGGTTGGTGGCGATCGCGTAAAGCCAGGGCTTGAACGGCCGGTTCGGCGCATAATTGCTGCGCTTCAACAGGCGCACAAACGCTTCCTGGGTGAGGTCTTCGGCCAAGCCATAATCTCCGGCGCAAAGCCTGTACAGATAGCCCGTCAGCGGGGCGTGATGCCGTTCGACCAGTGGAACCAGGGCAGCCCTATCGCCGCTCAGCACGCGCCCCATCAATTCCTCGTCGCTGCCATTCACCTGTCGCCGACAGTACGGCATAGCCCGGCAAAAGGTTC
>DATKQD010000247.1:0-2988 GCA_035532895.1 Chloroflexota bacterium | reverse complement strand
TGACCTCGAACGGCAAGGGACGGGCCGCGCTCAGCACCTCCAGCTCGTGCACCTGCACCTCAACCTCGCCCGTGGGCAAGTCCGTGTTCTCGCGGCCGGCTTCGCGTCGCACCAATTGGCCGCGCACGCCCAGCACCCACTCATTGCGGAGCTGGTCGGCTTCCGCCCGCAGCGCGGGGTGCTCTTCTGGATTGAGAACCAGTTGAACGAGCCCGTAGCGATCCCGCAGGTCGATGAAGACGAGGCCGCCATGGTCGCGGCGACGGTGCACCCAGCCCTGTACTACCACAACCTGGCCGGCCTGTGCGGGGCGCAGCTCGCCGCAGCGATGCGTCCGCTTGAATCTCATTCGCTGGCCCATGCAGCGGCTTCGCAAACCACTACTGAACAGTATAGGTGCGAAGGTTGGTGGCATCACCGCGGTTGCTGCCGCTGCGCTTACAGCGGCTTGATCATGACCTTGATGGCGTTCCCATGGCGATTGTCGGCCAGCTCCAGCGCCTCCGGCAAGCGGCCCAGTGGCAGGCTGTGCGAAATGAGTGGGGCAACATCCACCTGGCCCCGCTCGATCATGCGCATGGCCAGCCGGAAGCAGGCCAGGCGCGGCTCGGCCTGGGCGCCCACCGCGTGGTAGGCGACGACCTCCTTGCGCAGCACGATGTTGTGATCCAGTGTGGTGGCGCCGTGCGGGAGGCCGAAGCGCAAAATGGCGCCCTGGGGGCGCGCCAGCTGATAGGTGAGATCGATCGCTTCCTGGCCGCCCGCGGCGTCGATCACCAGGTCCGGGCCGGGGGCCATGTGCGCCGTGGCATCCTGCACGGCAGCCAGATCCTCAGCATCAACCACAGCGTCCAGCCCAAGGTGCTCGGCGGCTGTGCGCCGCGCGGCACGCCGCTCAAAGCCAACGACCGTGCGTGCGCCCATGCCCAGCACCTGTCCCAGAAAGTGCCGGCCGGCGGGGCCCAGGCCCACGATTGCCACAGACTTGTCGATCAGCGAACCAACCGGCCGCAGCGCGTGCAGGATAGTCCCGAGCTGCTGCGCCTGCAGCGCTATTTCGGCTTCCAGGTCTTCCGGGGCGGGAATGGAGCAGCGATCGGGGATGGTCAGGTACTCGGCCCAGCCATTGCCCAGTGGTGGCATGGCGAGCACCCGCTGGCCCTCCTGGAACTCCGTGGATCGGCTGGCTATCACCCGGCCGAGGAATTCGTGCCCGCTGCAGCCGGGGACAAGCTCGCGCCCAGGCCGGGCCACAGCGCCGTGCGCGTATACACCCAGGTCGCTGCCACATACGGCCGCGCTTTCCATACGCAGCAGGATCTCGCCCTCCGCCGGCTCCGGCATGGGCACTTCCTTGAGCGCGACATCCCGCGGGCCTTGAATGACCGATGCCAACATCGCTTTCACAACCATTGCTCCTTGGCCGTCTCACGCTCGGTTCGGCGCCCCACCGCGGGCCGGAAGGCGCTCGCCAAGCATGGATCGCCCGTGTGGCGCGCGTCAAACCGGCAAGCTGCCAGCGCGCAGTATCATAAGCTTCCCGCCAATGGTTCGGCCGTTTACCCTCGACGTCGCCTTTCTGCCGGTGGAGGTGGGCCAGCGCCCCCGATCGGCCGCGGTGGTGATCGACGTGCTGCGCGCCAGCTCGAGCATCATCACGCTGTTCGATCGCGGCTGCGCCTCGATTGGCGTGGCTGACTCGGTGAACGCGGCGCGGGCGGCGGCCGCTACTTTCGCGGCACGTGGCCAGGCGGTGCCGCTGCTGTGTGGCGAAGTCGGGGGGCTGGCGCCGTATGGCTTTGATTACGGCAACTCGCCGTCGGAATTTGCTGGGCTGGACCTTGCCGGCCGGCACGTCGTGATGGCGACTACCAACGGCACGCGGGCGCTGCACGCTGCGGCAGAAGCGGGTGCCACCCTGGTCGGTGCGCTGCTGAACGCCAATGCCGTGGTCCGCCGCGCTCTTGAGCTGGTGGCGCAATTGGATGAAGTGCTGCTGGTGTGCTCCGGCCGGGCGGGCCGCTTCGTGCTGGATGATGCTGTGACTGCCGGTTATCTCTGTCACGTGCTGCTGAGCGAGGCTAAGGTGCGGGGGCTGCCCGTCAATCAATCTAACTCGGCTATCGCGGCTTATCGCTTGTACCATTCCTTCCCTAATCTGCTGGCGGCTCTGAACGAGTCTGACAGCGCCCGGGCTCTGCACTCCATCCGTTTGGGTGGCGACGTCGCCTACTGCGCTCGAGCATCCCTGAGTAAGACCGTGCCGGAGCTCGTGGCTTCCAGTGCCAATACAGAAGACCCTCGCGGGTTGTATGTTCTGTGAGAGATCGCATCGGGTGAGGCAACGGCTGCCGCGCCCGTGCTGCGCGAGGGCAAAGGCGCGTACCAGCCGGGAGCCGCCTCCCACGAGTGGCCGGTTCCTTCGGCGGTCACGCTGGAGGAGTTTTTGGCGGGTCGCGCTCGCTCCGGCCGGCGGCCTGGCGCGGGCCGGCCGCGAGGCTGAAGCTGGCGAAGGAGAGTTGACGTGCGGGCCGTGCTGGACAGCTGGGCAGTGCTGGCCTATCTGCAGGATGAGCCGGCCGCCGACCGGGTGTCCCGCTATCTGGAACAGGGTGAGTGCGTCCTCAACGTCGTGAATTGCACCGAGGTGCTCTCCCTGTTGACGCGGCGGCGAGGCCATGAGGTGGCGGGTCGCTTCCTGCACGATGTGACACATCCGCGGTCACCCATCCGCCTTATCGTCGCTGGGCCGCGGTTGGCGAACCGCGCCGCGGAGGTGAAGGCCGGCGGCGGCATGTCGCTGGCCGATGCCTACGCCGCGGCGACTACGCTGCTGCTGCCTCAGGGCATTTTGTTGACTGGCGATCCCGAGCTGCTAGCCGGCTCGTCTCGCTGGGGTTACCAGTTAGAGTGGTTGGGGGCGGGGGAACGCTGAGCGGCAGCGGTGGGTACACGAAAGGGCGCCGGTTTGCGACCGGTGCCGATCAT
>DATKQD010000246.1:0-2731 GCA_035532895.1 Chloroflexota bacterium | reverse complement strand
AAATTACTGCCTACAATTGCGGCTACTTTCCGCCCGCGAACGTGCTCACCTGAGCACGGAATCGCCGCTTATTACTGGCTAGCTTGCTTGGAAGTTCGGCCTAAACGATCGGCCCGCCTACTGAACACAGCTAAACCTGCTGAACTGAGGCCGCTCGAACTGTGCAGACTGCATGAGGACACACCCGCGTGGTGCTGTTGCCTGGGCAGCCTGCCACCCCCACTTTCAGCCGCGCCGCGTCGTCCTATGGGAGCGGGCCGCCAACCGGCTGCACATCCACTAACCCGCCCTTGCTGGCTGGCTGGCCAGCATCAGACCTGGGTGCTTCGGTCCGGCGCTGGCTGTGCGCGGCCGAATTGTTCGAAGGCGGCCTGGTATTCAGCTGGCGTGTTGAAGTTGAGGCGAACCAGCGGCGACGTCACGGGGACGTAGTGGATCGCGCTCGCGTGGCGGGTGAGAACGTCGCGCAGGCCCTCGCTGGCTTCAGTGATGCTCAGCAGCTCTGGCAGAATGCTGGCGTCGAATAGCACCGGATGCCCGCGGCGCCGATCGATCGAGGGGACAATGATGCCGCTGGCGCCGTCGCGGTGCGCGGCGAGCATGAGGGCGAGGACTTCTGGATCGAGCGGCTGGTCCACCGAGGCGACGATGGCACCGGCGGTTGTGTGTGGCAAAGCGCCGGCGCCCGCGGCAATGGATGTGGAGCGGCCCTCCGCGTATCGCGGGTTCAGCACCACCTGCAACCGCGGCGACTCGGGGAGCAGCGGGCGCAGGTCGTCCGCGCGATGTCCCAGCACGACCATGACTGGCTCCAGGGGGGCGGCCAGGAGAATTGCAAGCTGGCTTTCCAGCAGCGTGCGGCCGCGCCAGGGCAGTAACGCCTTGGGTTGCCCCATGCGCGTGGATTCGCCCGCGGCCAGCAGCAGCGCCGCGATCACGCGCTCTCGCGGAAGGCCGCCATGGAGAAGACGCTCAGCACGTCATCCTCAGCCACGCGGAAGTCCCGATCCTCATGGCTGCCGTTGATCACCACGGCCAGCGGCACATCGTTTGGTACGCGGAGGTAATTCAGGATGTCGCGCACGGTCGTGCGCGTGGGCACCTTGAGGCTGAAGGGCCCCGGCCTGCCCGCGGGCACGTAGGAGCGCAGCTCACCATAGAGGTTGACCGTCACCAACACTGGCTCGGCAAGCCGCCGGCTACAACGCTAGCGCTCGTACAGGTCCAGCAGCACCGATTGCAGGATGCCGCCACGGCGGTAGTAGCCCACCTCAGCGGGCGTTTGGATGCGGCATTGCGCAGAAAAAGACGTGACCTTGCCATCGGGCGCGGTGGCCTTCACCTGCACCTCTTGGTCCGGAGTGAGGCCCTGTGCGATCCCGGTGATATCGAACACCTCCTGCCCGGTAAGGCCCAGGCTGGCAGCACTTTCGCCCGGCCGGTATTGCAGCGGCAGCACGCCCATGCCCACCAGGTTGCTGCGGTGGATGCGCTCGAACGTTTCCACCAGCACCGCCTTCACGCCCAGCAGCATGGGGCCTTTGGCTGCCCAATCGCGCGAGCTGCCGTTGCCGTAGTCGCGCCCGCCCAGCACCACGAGGGGCACGCCCTCCTGCTTGTACTGCTCGGCGCAGTCGAAAATACGCATCAGCTTGCCGTCCGGCAGGTGCACCGTCCAGTCGCCCTCCTTGTCCGGCGTGAGCTTGTTGCGCAGACGGATGTTGCCGAAGGTGCCGCGTACCATCACCCGGTCATTCCCGCGGCGTGCGCCGTAGCTGTTGAAGTCCGCCGGCTGCACGCCGTGCTCGCCCAGGTAGTCCGCCGCGGGGCTGTCCTTCGGGATGGCGGAGGCCGGCGAGATGTGGTCCGTGGTGATGGAATCGCCCAGTACCGCCAGTGCGCGGGCGCCGCGAATATCCTGAAGCGGCGCCTCCTCGCGGCTCAGGTTCTCAAAGTAGGGGGGGATCTGCACGTAGGTGGACGCGTCGTCGCCCGCGTACAGCACCCCCTCCGGCACCGGCATCGAGCGCCAGCGCTCGTCGCCCTCCAGCACGTGGGCGTACTCCTGCTCGTAGAGGTCACGCCCGAGCGCCTTCTCCATGGCGGAGCGAATCTCGCTGTTGGATGGCCAGATGTCCTTGAGGAACACGTCCTGCCCGTTTTGGTCCTGACCAATAGGGTCGCTGTTGAGATCCAGGTTGACCGTGCCGGCCAGCGCGTACGCCACCACCAGCGGCGGAGAAGCCAGGTACGAGGCGCGCACATCCTCGTGGATGCGGCCTTCGAAGTTGCGGTTGCCACTCAGCACCGCGGCCACGGTGAGGTCCTGCCCCTGGATGGCTTCAACCACCTGGTCGGCCAGAGGGCCGCTGTTGCCGATGCAGGTGGTGCAGCCGTGGCCCACGATGTGGAAGCCGAGCGCCTGCAAGTAGGGCAGCAGCTGGGCACGCTCAAGGTAGTCATCCACCACCTTGGATCCGGGCGCCAGGCTCGTCTTTACCGTGGGGCTCACGCGCAGACCGCGCTCCACGGCGTGCTTGGCCAGAAGTCCGGCGCCCAGCAGTACCGTGGGATTTGAGGTGTTGGTGCAGCTGGTGATAGCGGCAATGACCACCGAACCATCGCCCAACGGGGCGTGGGTGCGCCCAAACGCCAATTCCACCGACTTCTCGCCGCCGGCCAGCCGCTGAGCGAAGGCGTCGTGGAAGTTCTTCGCGACGCCACTCAACGG
>DATKQD010000245.1:0-3798 GCA_035532895.1 Chloroflexota bacterium | reverse complement strand
CGGGCTGGGCACCGGAACCTGCTCTATCCGCAGCGGCTCGTGTGGGGCAGCCAGGACGGCTGCCCGCATCAATCCCTCAACCATCGCCCGGCTATCCTACCCCAGCCAGCCGGGATCACACTGTTCACGGGTTCACGTGGTGCCTACAATGGCACTCACCGTGGTTCCCAATCTTGTAGGCTCGGTGTGGCAGGTAGCTGACCGAGACACGCTGCCCATCTACAACCCCGCTACGGGTGAGGTGGTGGACCACGTCCCCTTGTCTGGCTCGGAAGAAGTGGCGGCGGCGGTGGCGGCTGCTGCCCGAGCGCTTCCTTTGTGGAGCGCTACGCCGGTGATCGAACGCGTTCGGCTGCTGTTTCGTTACAAGGCGCTGCTGGAAGACCACCTGAACGATCTCGCGGCGATTGTTACGCGCCACCATGGGAAAACGCTGGACGAGGCAAGGGGCGAGATCCGTCGCGGCATTGAGGTAGTGGACTTTGCCTGTGGCGCGCCAACACTTTTGCAGGGCCGCACCCTGCGGCAAGTCAGCAGCGACGTGGACCAGGATCTCTTCCGCTTCCCGGTCGGTGTGTGTGCTGGCATTCCGCCATTCAACTTTCCCGTGATGATCCCGCTGTGGATGTTTCCGCTGGCCGTGGCCGCCGGCAACACCTTTATCCTCAAGCCGTCCGAGCGCACCCCGACGGCCGCGGTGCGGCTGGCGGAGCTGTTTCTCGAAGCCGGCTTCCCGGAGGGCGTCTTAAACATCGTCCAGGGGGCGAAGGAAGCTGTGGTGGCCCTGATCGCCCATCCCGACGTGAATGCCATCTCTTTTGTGGGCTCGGAGCCGGTGGCGCGCCAGGTTTACCAGGAGGCGGCTCGGCACGGCAAGCGGGTCCAGGCGTTGGGCGGGGCCAAGAACCATCTTGTGGTGCTGCCCGATGCCGATCTCGACGTGGCTGTTCCGGCCATCATCAATTCGGCCTTTGGCAACGCGGGCGAGCGCTGCCTGGCCGGGAGCGTGGCTGTGGGCGTCGGCTCGGCTGCGCCCGCTCTGCGTGAGGCGTTGAGCCAGGCCGCCGCGCATATTGTCGTAGGCGCTGGCGATCAACCTGGCGTGCAGATGGGGCCAGTGATCCGCGATGAGCACCGGCAGCGCATCGTGCAGCACATTGCGCGTGGTGTGCAGGAAGGTGCCTCGCTCCTGAGCGACGGACGAGCGCTGCTGGACCGGCCCGGCTTCTTCCTGGGACCCACCATCCTGGACAACGTCACGTCGTCCATGTCCGCCAGCCACGAGGAGATCTTTGGCCCTGTGCTCTCTCTGTCCCACGTGGCGGACCTGGACGAAGGCATCGCCCAGGCCAACAAGATGGCACTGGGCAACATGGCGGTAATCTTCACCAGCAGCGGGCGAGCGGCGCGCCAGTTCCGCGAGCAGGTGCAGGCCGGCATGATAGGTGTGAATGTCCCGGTGGCGCAGCCTTTTGCCTTCTACCCATTCTCGGGCTGGAAAGGCTCCTTTTACGGCGACCTCCACATCCATGGCGCCGATGGCATCGAATTCTTCACCCGTAAGAAGATGGTGATCTCGCGCTGGTAGCCCCAGTAGGCTGGGGTCCCCTTCTGTCGGCGTCTGCTCGTTTGACCGCCGATCACGGCTCTAGCGCATTCGGCTGTGGCGGAAACTGCCGCCGGGGAAGAGGGCCGGGTCAGGGGTTCCTGTTGGTTTGAATGAGAGCAGCCAGCTCAGCAAGGCGTTACTCCGTGCGCTGGACCGCCGCCATGTTCCGCCGCCCGCCAACCGGGCCGATGGGCGGAATTACCGCGGACACGCCGGCGTTGTTGGCGCCGGCCACGAGCAGCAGCACGTCGTCCACCGAGCGCCCAAACCGCCAGAAGTGATCGTCCGGCAGGTCGGCGGTGCCTTCCATGAGCTTGCCATTAGGCTCGTCGGCCAGCCAGAACTGGCCCGAAGACAGCTCCTCAAAGCAGCCTTTGCCCATGCGACGCAAATCACCCATGGTGCGCCCGTAATGCTCCCAAAGAAACTGCCTGGTCTGCGCCTTGGTCCAGCCCTGTTTCGCCACAAGCTGGGCGTGCTCCGGCCCCATGACCACCACTGTTGCCCCGTGAGGTGCGTACTGTGCGCCGCCGTATGACATGGCGTCCGCTATAGACATCAGCAGCCGCTCGGGATGCTGGCAGTGTCTGTTTTCGATATGCAGCGTGCCGCGCGCGAGAAAGCCCGTGACGGTGCTCTCGCCTGCCTGATAACCGAGCTCGACGTGCAATGGCTCCCAGGGGCTCTCCTCCTCGTTCTCGCCAAAGCACACGTTGTACTTGGCCGGGCTGGCCTGCGTCGCCTGATCGAGCTCGTGGGGCCGCAATTGGAAGACGTTGAGGATGATCAGCCGAATTGCTCGGCCAATGGTGCTGTTCGCCCGGAAGCCTGAACCGAACAGGCTTCCGGCGGAATTCAGGCCGATCTCCTCCCGGATGGGCCCGTTGACCACCAGCATCGGGGCCGATCCCGTGGTACTCACGAGCAGTGGGCTGATGTTCCGCTCCCCACCCCACATGGCTTCCATACCCGCCAGGATCACCGGAAAGTATTCGGGCCGGCAGCCGGCCATGATGGCATTGATCGCCGCCTGGCTGACCGTGCAGCTGAGCCCCCACTGCGGCCCGCTGGTGATCACCTCGTCCGGACCGCGAGGTGTGGTGGCCAGAAAGTCGGCCAGGCGGGACTCGGTGGCGGGCACAACGGGCATGCCGTCTGTCCAGCCCTGGTCGAAGTAGTACTCAACCGTGCGCTGAACCGCTTCGGGGTCCAGCGTGTCGACTGTAATTGGGCTCATCCTTTCTCAGTCCAGCGGCTCAATGCCGAGAATGCCGAGTATCTCGGGCAGAACCTCGCGCGCACGTTGGCGCACTTGCTCCGGGGTGAGGCTGCTCAGCGGATGCGGAATCATGGCGTAGTGGTAGGTTGGGAAGCCGCGCGCCCGCGCCATTGCGTTGGCGCTGGCCGTAAATGCATCAGTGGTGATCGAGGCCGCGGGAATGCCGCGCTTCTCGAAGATGGTGCCATCGGCCACACTGGCCGCGCTGCAGGACCCTCAGTCGCCTACTCCGGCGATGATGAAGTGGCAGCGCTGGACCATCTGGTCGACCTGGTCCGGCGGTACGGGCAGGCTGAAGGTTGGCTTGGTGACCTCCATCACCTCTTTGACTCCGTAGTGCTGAACCAGTTCCTCACCCAGCGCCTGGAGCAGAATGTCGCTATTCCGCTTGGTGCTGTTCAACAGCCCGATGGTGGCGCCCTTCAATTCGTGTCCCCGTGGCGCCAGCTGAGCTTGCTCAGTCGCCCGATGCCCCGTGGGATCGAGAATCATGCTCACTCACGCTCTCCCGTTTTTGGAATTCCTCGTGCCCTGGACTCCGATGGTATCAGCCTGCCAAGTCCGGTGAGAGCCGCGGCACGCCCGAGGATGCTGCTTCAATCAGGCTGGCCGTCAAGATCGAATCAGGCCGGCCCTCAAGCACCGTGGCTGATCTGCCAGCCCTCGGAGCGCCTGGCGGCAGTTGAGACCGTCATCCTTCCTGGCCGCGCGCTTGCGTACAGTTCAGGTATGTTCGCGCGGCGGCGCTGCCCAGGCAGCAGTAAGGCCACAGCGGTTAGCGCGCCGCCGCTGATGAGCTTCTCCAAGGTGCGTGGCGGCAGGTGGCTAGGCGCTTTGCGGTGAGCGCTCACCGGGGCGCTGTGACTCGTTGTCAGGTGGTCGCTGCCGTGGCGGCGGTCCTTGTCTTGGG
>DATKQD010000244.1:0-3796 GCA_035532895.1 Chloroflexota bacterium | reverse complement strand
CAGCCCCACTCGCCTGTACCAGGCCACGATTTAGGCAGGCACAAGCAGCAGCGACATCTTGCGGGCCGATAACGGCCGCCTCCGGAACAGCGCTGTCAGCTCAGGCTGTCGATGCCCAGGGCGCGCATGTGCTCCTGACGCACCTCCTCCGGCGCGGCGCTCACGAAAGTGCGAAGCACCAGCAGCAGCACGGCAAGGCTGCCGGCGCCAGTGGGGATGGGCAGCCACTTCAACAGGTCCAGCGGCGCGAAGGCCGCCAGAATGGCCACGAAGGCCACGATCTTGGCGGAGCGCGGCACGCGCGCATCTTGAAACAGCCGCCAGCTCAGCGGCGCGTAGCTCAGCAGCTGCCGGGCGCTCTTGATCCGTCGAAACACCCTATCAACCCTCGCTTCTTACCACTGTTCCAGCAGAAGCCACGTGCTATCCTCCTCGGACGCTCATTCTACCCGGCGAGCGGTGCATGACATGAACGGACAGTTGTTGGCCCTGGATACCATTCTCCCGTCGCTGCTGGTATTCGCCGGGCTGGTCTTCCTGGCGGTGGCGCTGGTGCCGCTCGCCATGAGCAGCAGCAGCGGTGCCAAGCCTTCGATCCTGGCCACCAGCGTCACCGGGCTAGTGGGCGCAGCCTGTGTGGTAGCCGGCGTGGTGCTGTGGGTGCAGTTGCTGGGCAGCGAAACGGGCGCGACCGCGGCAAGTGCCGCGCAGGTGGCGACGTCCACACCCGGAGCCTCGGCCGCGGGGTCGGCGTCGCCCTCCGCGAGTGGGGCCACACCCGCGGCCAGTGTCACGGCCACGTCCACGCCCGTGCCAGCCCCTACCGCCACGCTGGTTCCGGTAGCGGCCATTGCCTTCCAGCCAGACAACGCCGGGCCGCACGATGTGACCGTCGCGGTCGAATCGTTCGAGCACGGGGTGATGATCTATCGAGCCGACACGAAACAGGATTACGTGCTGCTCGCCAGCAAGACGTTTAAGGTCTACCCGGACACCTGGGACACCAGCCAGCCGGCCTCGGGCGGGCTCACCCCGCCACCGGGCAAGGTTGAACCGCGGCGTGGCTTCGGCAAGCTGTGGCGAGCCGACCCGGATATTCGGCAAGGGCTGGGTTGGGGCCTCAGCGCCGAAGTAGGCATGACCGCCTCCATCAGCGGCGATGGTAAGGCCACGACTATCCGCGCCGACAGCACGTATACCCTCAACGCCGACGGCACCTGGTCCGCTAAGTAAGCCGGCTGTCGGCACGGCCGAGCTAGACTTGGCCTGCTGTGGCAGTGGCGGTGAAAAGGGGCGCGGCCCCCGAGAGCAAAAGCGGTGATCGGACCATCACCTACAACCGCCAGGCCCATCACGACTACCTGATCCGGGAGACGGTGGAAGCGGGCATGGTGCTCACGGGCACCGAGATCAAGTCCATTCGCGCGGGGCTGGTGAACCTGCGTGAGGCGTACGCTCGGGCCGAAAAGGATGGCATGTGGCTGCACAACCTGCACATCGCCCAGTATGCGCAGGGCAACCGCTGGAATCACGAGCCCACGCGCGTGCGCAAGCTGCTGCTGCATAAGCAGCAAATCCGCGATCTGCTGCAAAAAACGAAATCGCGGGGGCTGACGCTGGTGCCGCTGCGCCTCTACATCGCACGCGACCGCGCTAAAATCGAACTGGCGCTCGCCCAGGGCAAGAAGATCTACGACAAGCGCCAGAGTATGGCCGAGAGGGAGGCACAGAGAGAGATAGAGAGGTCCGTCAAGGTCCGTCGTTAGAAGGCAGGGCTGGTGAAGGAGGGTGCGGCTTCGGCCAACCATGCCAGCCCAGTACCAGGGATTTTTGGGGATGCTGGGTTTCGACAGGATTGGCGAGTCAGTAGTTGCAAGCCGGGGTGCCAGTACATCGTCCCGTTAAACAACTGGCAAACGTCGGAAACGACAACGAAGCGTTAGCGCTCGCGGCTTAATTTAGCCGTGCGTCTGCCCTGACCTTTCCCTGACGGGTTGGGAGCAGGCGTCATAACGTCAGGGTGCCGCGGCCGGCATGCTCCTAGCGGTCGCGAAAGATAAGGAGCTGGAAGAGCCGAATTTTGCCGGACGAACCACGCTCTTTGAGAACAATAAGCTCCGGCTAAGCTTGTAGATACCGCTGGGTCGTCATTCTTGGACGGGGCGTTCAACTCGCCCCCATCTCCACCATTGCGCGGCCTCGGGCCGATGTGCGACGAGTTGCCGGTGCTTGGGCGAGGCAGCGTAGCTGCTCAGCCAAGCCCGCCCGCGCGGCCGGGCGGCGGACGCTCAGGCTGTCCGCTGGGGGGTAATCGCCCCCCTGGCGTTGTACTCTTCATTTCAAGCAAGAACCACAAAGGAGCGGCCACCATGGCGGAAGAGGAAGAACCGTTTCAGCGCATTGACGTTGCAACGGCCAAGAAGATGATCGAAGCGGGCGGCTATCGACTGATTGACGTGCGGGAGCCGCACGAGTTCGTCACCGGCCATGCTCCGGGCGCCGAGCTCATCCCCCTGAACGACATCCTGTCCAAACCCAGCGAGCACATCCGGCCGGCCGAAAAGACGATCTTCATCTGCCAGATGGGATCGCGCTCATCGGTGGCAGCGGAGATGGCCGCCGCGGTCGGAGCCAACGACATCTACAACGTGGAGGGTGGCACCGCCGAGTGGATTAAGGCCGGCTACCCCGTCGACAAGTAGCGGCGCGGCCACCGAGCGCGAGGATGGCCTCCCGGATGCCGCGAGGACATCCGCCGTACAGGAGGCCATCCTCACCTGGTACCAGGCCAACGCGCGCGATCTGCCGTGGCGGCGTACGCGCGATCCTTACCGCGTACTGGTCGCGGAGGTGATGCTCCAGCAAACGCAGGTAGAGCGCGTACTGCCGAAGTACGAGCAATGGCTGGAACGTTTTCCCACACTGCCCTCGCTGGCCGAGGCGCCGCCGGCCGAGGTGATTCGGCACTGGGCGCCTCTTGGATACAACGGCCGGGCAGTACGGCTGCACGGCATAGCGCGAATGTGCGTGGCACGCTTTGGTGGCCAGCTCCCGGCGAGCCTGCCGGAATTGCTGGAACTCAAGGGCGTGGGTCCCTACACCGCTGGGGCTATCGCTTGCTTTGCGCTGGGCCAGCAGCTGGCCTTCTGGGACACGAATGTGCAGCGCGTGCTGAGCCGCTCTCTTTTGGGCGCCGCAGAACCTCCAGGCCCCACCGCCATGCAGCACCTGGCCGATGCTGCCCTGCCGCCCGGCCGCGCGTACCAGTGGCACCAGGCACTTATGGACCTGGGCGCCACGATCTGCCGCGCTCGCGTGCCGCTGTGCGATGCATGCCCCGCCTCTCCCGCGTGCGCTGCCTACGCCGCGCACCGTAATGGCGAGCTGCGGCTGGCCGAACGGCGGAGAGCCTTCAGCACGCAGCCCTTTCGCACCACCAGCCGCTATTTTCGTGGCCGGGTGGTAGATCTGCTGCGCGAGCAGTCGCCCCGCGCGGTGGAGGACGTGCTGGCGCGATTGGGACGCGATGACCTGCCCTGGCTCACCAGTTTGCTGGCCGCCCTGGAGCGCGATGGGCTGGTGCGCCTTGTTGGCGGCACGGTGAGCCTGCCCTGACCGCATACCTCGGCTAAAGGTCGGTAGCGGCCACAGGGTTGGGGTGGCGGAGGAGTTAGCTTGTCGAGGTGGGGCGCTCGGGCTGGAAGAAAAGGTAGCCGGCTAAGACGATGATGCCGACGACGATGGAGCTGTCGGCGATGTTGAACCAGGGCCAGCGCAGGTTACCCACTCCGACGTC
>DATKQD010000243.1:0-5428 GCA_035532895.1 Chloroflexota bacterium | reverse complement strand
AGAGGTGGTGGCGAGGGTGGCGAGCACGACCCATTCGGCCCGTGCCAGGGCTGCTTGTTGCCAGGCCGGCGATGGGGGGAGCCGGAGCCGTCCAAGCGCTACGGCGAGGAGTTGCAGAGCCAGCGTGCTGCCAACAAGCCATTCGAACCGCCCGTCGAACCGGACTTTCGCGAGCTGCGCCTGTGCGGGAAGCAAGGCGCGCGGGCAAGCCGCGGCAAGCACGCCGGCAACGGCCATGAGCGCCAGGATGGTGCCCACGAGGAACCCTGTCCGTGGCCAATGGCCCAGTGTGGCGAACGGCGAGACCAGGGCAACCGAAGCCAGCACCACCATCAGCGGCAAACTGGCCGCGAGGCGGCGCCGGCCGCTGGGCCCCAGCGGCTGGGTGGCTTCCACGGCAGCTCCCAGGGCGGCAGCAAGCGCGCCGCAGGTCGGGAACCGATCCATCGGATCGATTGCCAGGCCGCGCAGCAGCACCCGTTCCACTGCCTCGGGGATGAGCCCGCCCCCTGCTCGGGGCAGCGCCGTGGCGATCTGCCTGCGCTCCTGCACGGTATTGACCGGCAGAGCCTTGCGACCAGTGAGCAGCTCGTAGGCTGTCGCGGCCAGCGCATACTGGTCGCTTCGAGGGCCACATTCGTTGGTTGAAACGGGGTCTCCGGGCGAGGTGGCCGCCGCGGTGCGCACAGTGTCGCCACGGGGTGTCGAGGGCGATGGCGGCCGCGGCAGGCACTCGGGCGCCAGGTAGGCTGGTGTGCCACGTAACGGTGGTGCGCCTGAGTGCGCGTCCACTGTGGACAGGTCGCTGAGCAGCGGCCAGCCGCTGGCAGTAAGCAGGATGTTACTCGGCTTGACATCCAGGTGCAGCCGGCCCCGACCGTGCAGGAAATCCAGTGCCCGAGCAACACCCTCGACGATGCGCACCACCTCGACGTTGCCGGGCGGCGCGGCCCCGGCCATGAGACGCTGCCGCAGGCTGCCTCCTTCCGCCAGAGGCATAACGACATACACCAGGCCCTGCCATTCCTGATCGGCGGAACTGGCCATCAGGTTGGGATGGTGCTGCTCGGAGGTCCGGCGCGCGTCCTCTACGAAGGTTTCGCGGCAGGCGGCATCAGCGGCGAGATGAGGTAAAAGCACCTTGAGGGCAACGGGAGGTCCCGGCGAGGCGCCCTGGGCCCAGTACACAACAGCCGAAGCGCCACGGCCGAGCGTTCCGCGAATCACATAGTCGCCCAGTCGCTGCCCTGTGGCGGGGAGCTTGCCCTCACGCGAGATCGGCGGCCCGGAAGGCGCGACCAATTGCAACGCGGCACGCGCCAGCGAGGCGCCACCACTGAGCGCGGGCACAGTTGTGCGCTCCCTATGTCCCACGGCGAACCGCCTGCCTGCACAGGCTCATGTGCTCGCCAGCAAGACTACCAAACGGCGCGCGCGCCGTGTGCCATCCTTCCCATCCCCTGACATTGAGGCAGCGCCGCCGCTATCCTGCTGGTGTGCTCCAGTCAGGCGCTGCTTTGAGCTACCTGGGCGAAATGGCGAGGCGCGCGGGCCGGTGGATGCTGATGGCCCTGCCGCTGCTGTTCACTCTGCCGCTGCCGGCAGACGCCCTGGCTGCCGGCAGCCAGCTGACTATCAGCCATATCGATGTGAGCCACTTTCCACAGGTACGGGCTACGGTGAGCGCTGTCACGGCCCAGGGAGTGGCGGTGGCAGATCTCGATCCGAGCAGCTTCTCGGTTAAGGAGGATGGCCGGGCCGTCAGCGGCGTGCAGGTGCAGCCATTCGTGGACACGTCGCGCGCTATCGCCGTGGCCCTGTTGATGGATGTGAGTGGCAGCATGCAGGCGAATGGCAAGCTCGCCGTGGCAAAGAGCATCGCCACAGCCGTTGTCAGCAGCCTGCGGCCGGGTGACAGCGCGTCCCTGATCACGTTCGGGATGACGCCCAAGCTGGTACTGCCGCAAACGACCAATGACGCCAAATTGACCGCTGCCATTCAGGCATTGGGCGGCGGCGGCAATACCGCCCTGTTCGACGCCGTGCTGAGCGGCGTATCCAGCGTCAAGACCGCCGCGCCAGCTCGGCGGATGCTGGTCCTGATCACTGATGGCGACGACACCGCCAGCCACACCTCGCTGGCGGGGGCCGTCGCCGCGCTGAATGGCGCTGGCAGCCCGGTGGCGGCTTATGGCATCGGTGGCGGCGCGAATTCCGCGGTGCTGTCGGCGCTCGCGGCATCTTCGGATGGTGCCGTAGCCTTTCCGACGAGTGCAGCCGCCGCGCGGCCGGTGTTCATTGGCCTGGAAGATCGCCTGCGCTGGGCCTATCGGGTGAGCTATACGTCTCACCTCGCCAGCGATGGCAGCGCCCACGACATCACCATAGGCAGCTCGGCTCTCCAGCAGTCCGCGGCGACGGCGCACTTCACCACGCCGGCCACCCCGCCAGCGTTCACGGTGACCGGGCTGAGCGATCTCGCCACCGTCTCGGGCAGCGTGCCTGTCGGAGTGACGATCACGTCGGGACGAGCTCGCCAGGTGGAACTGCTGGTCGATGGCGCACTGCGCAGCACCAGTGCCACGCCGCCCTATCGCCTCACCTGGGACACGACCAAGGAGGCAGCCGGTCTGCACCAAGTTGTGGTGCGTGTTGTAAGCGTGGCCGGCGGGAACGTGGATCAGAATCTCGTCGCCCGTGTGGCGCCGCTGGTGCAGGCGCAGCCCAAGCCGGTGCCGACACCAGACGCCTCGCCGCGCTGGCCCCTGTTCGCTGGTATCAGCCTGGTGCTGGTTGCGGCGGCCTGCTGGCTGGGCCTGCTCGCCTGGCGCGCCCGGGCGAAGTCTCGGCCGAAGCAGGAGGAGCCGCTGTCGCCATTATGGGAGGACGAGCCCGATCCGGATATCACTCAGCTGATCGTTGCCGAGAGCGGCGCTCGCGCGCCAGAAGGGGCATCGGAACCGGAGCTTGCGGCGGTGGCCGTGGACGACGAAAGCCCCACCCTTGTTCCGGGGCACGATGGCGCACTGCCCAGCGGGGTGGCCTACCTCACGACGCTCCAGCCGGAAGGGGTGCGCAACCTGGCCTTGACCCGCGCGGAGACGGTGCTGGGGAGGGATCCCAGCAGCACTGTGGTCATCGCCGATCCGCTCGTTTCCCGGCAGCATGCGCGCATCTCGTTTCACGAAGGCGCGTTCTGGATCGAAAATCTCAGCAGCGCCAACGGCACCTGGGTCAACGGCAACCTGGTGAGCCGCCAGCGCCTGCTTGGCAGCGATCGCATCCGTCTGGGCAACACCGAACTGACCTTTATGACTGCCGCTGAGACGGCATGATCGGCTCGCAAAGGCAGCGGCGAACACTACCAACGATCGGCCTCCTGGGGGACGATCGCGGGGCAGCGTTGTGGCGGGCTTGTGCCCCGAAGACCTGCTGCTACCTGGCCGTGGTGTTTGTGACCGGGCGGGACGTATGGGGCATCGCCAGTGCCTTGGATGCTCCACCGGCATCCTTCCTGCGGCTGATCGCGAGCCACCCGGGCGAGCCCGCTGCCATTCGCTTGGAGCCAGCTGGCGGGATGTATCGCCTGGCTCTGGCTAAGCAGCGCGTACGTCGGGCCACACCGGCTCCTTGCGTCTTTCTCCAGCGCCTGCGCGGCGGGCAGCACCGCTGCGGCATCGCTGATCTGCGGCCGGCAGCTTGCCAGCTGCACCCTGCCGAGGTGGAGCAGGGCGTTCCAGTTGTCCGCGATGGCCGCGGCTGCACCTGTCGCGAGTGGCGGCTGGCCGACCTGGACCTGGCACAGGTGTCGCGGCTAGCCGCGGCGCGTGCAGCTGCAGTCGCGGAATACGCGGAGGTTGCGGCTGCCTGGAACGATCGCGTCCGTCGCGCCAGCGCGGCGTTCACCTTGGAGGACTATGGCGACTATCTGATGAGCACGTATTCATCGATGTGCACATCTTGATGGATGTGGGCGCGAGCCATGCCGGCTAATCCTTGCCCAACCTGCGGTGCCTGCTGTCGTTCCTATTGGGTGACCTTGTGCGGGCGGGACATCTGGGGCATTGCCCGCAGTGAGAACCTGGCGCCCAGCGAGTTTGTGGTTCCGCGCCTGGTTGAAGGCCCGCGTGTGGATGGCGTGCAGTTCGCGGCAGGCGGGCCGATCTCTCTGCTCATGCTGGACAAGCGCGGCCGGATCGAGGCCGACCGCCCCTGCGTATTTTTGGTGAGTCTGGGCACCAGCCACGCGGCGTGCGGCATCTATGGCCACCGTCCCGTCGTCTGCCGCGACTATCCCTTCGTGGTGCGCGACGGCAGCCTGGCGCTGCGCGAACGCGCGTTGTGCCCCGCCAATGCCTGGCCTACTGGCCTGCTGGCCGCTGTTGGGCCGGAAAGAGTGCTGCATTCTCACCGCGAGTTCGACCTGTATGGGGCGTTCGTTGCTCGCTGGAACGCCCGCGTGGCCGCCACGCCGGCCCGCGCTTTCCGGTTGGACGAGCTCTTCGAAAGCATGATCGACGTGTATGACTACGCCGAATCGGCCCGGCCGCTCGTAGGGGGCCCGACCGTGAGCGAGTGGCCAGACGTGCGATCCGGGCCCGCGCAGATCGAGGACGCGGCGACCTGGGAGACCTACCGGCAGCATTTCATCGAGGCTCTGGACCGTCTGCTGCCACAACCCTAAGACATTCCGGTGCCAGCGCTCACAGGCCTGGGTCTGGCCTGCGCGGTAAGCGATACTGAGGCCAATGAGCGACGCTGCGGGGCGGGTGCGGTGGCCGAAGATCCGGCCGGGGGTGCAGAAGGCCGCGTCAGCCCTGGTCGGGCGCGATGGGGCTGGAGCCGAGGCTGCCTGGACCTCCCTACCCATGCATGTCGCGAGCCAGGGATTTGTGACGGCGGCGCTGCTGCGGCGGGTGGCGACCACCGCGGGCAACGCCGCCGTGCAGCGGCTGATGCAGACCCTGCCTGGCCAGGAGGCTGCCGGCCAGCCGAATGTGGGAGAGGGCATCGCCGCCGCGAAGGGTGGTGGGCGTGCGCTGGAGACCAGCCTGCAGCGCACGCTCGAGGCTGGCCTCGGCGCGAGCCTGTCCGGCGTGCGCGTGCACACGGACAGCCGCGCCGACGCGCTTTCGCGGCGCGTGAACGCCGTGGCTTTCACCAGTGGCAGCGACATCTTCTTTCGCGCGGGGGCCTTCCAACCGAACGTGCCCGAGGGCTTTCACGTGCTGGCGCATGAGGCCGCGCACACCGTCCAGCAGCGTGCCGGCCCCGTAGCCGGCACGCCTTCCACCGAAGGCGTGGCGGTGAGCGACCCAGGTGACGCCTTTGAGCGTGCAGCCGAAGCGCAAGCAGACAAGATCAGCCGCGCGAGCGGCCTCTGAACTTAGCCCAGGTGCAATCTGCTATCACGCCAGAATGGCGAGCG
>DATKQD010000242.1:0-4945 GCA_035532895.1 Chloroflexota bacterium | reverse complement strand
GCGCGGCTGGGAGGCGGCTGACATGCTGCTCGACCTGGCCGCGCGGGAGGATCTGGAAACGTGGTTTGGCATCGCCACTGACATTGCCCCACAGGATGCTGTGATCGCGCCGATCCTGCGCAGCAAGGCCACCCTGGTGGGCATCTCCGATGCTGGCGCGCACGTGCAGCGGGCCCGAGCCGACTTCCCCAGCTATTTTCTGCGGCATTGGATGGGCGATACCGGCGTGTTCACGCTGGAAGAAGCGGTGCACCAGCTCACCGGCCAGCCGGCGCAGGTTTTCGGGCTGCGCGATCGCGGCCGGTTGGAGCAGGGTTGCGCGGCTGACGTGGTGATCTTCGACGAGGCAACAATCGGCCCGCAACCTTTGGAGATGCGGCACGACCTGCCCGACGGCGGGCGCCGGCTGTTCAACCGCGCCAGCGGCATCCCCTGGGTGTTGGTCAACGGCGAGGCCATCGTGGAGGAGGGCGAGCTGACCGCCGCCAAGCCAGGCCAAATCCTGACCTGATCCGCCCGCTCCCAGCTCAGGCACCCGCTCTCATTCAAGTGGAAGAAGCCGTTTCATCCACGATGAGTCGAAATTTCTGGGTGTGGGAATCCACTGGAATATCCGCCACGGGCGTGATGGTGAAAACGACGTTGTCCATCTCCTTTTGCGCGAGGATTCCCTGGAGTCTGGCTGTTGCCGCGGTTATCGCGCCTTCACGATCCTGCTCCGTGGCCCAGGGGTCGAGCACGATCGCCAGCGTGAACGATGCAGGGCCGGTGATTCTCAACTGGAAGCGCCGTACACCCGGAATCATTAGTTCGATAATCAAGTACTGGCTGATTCTGTCGATGTCACCATGGCGGTTGATAAATTTCGCGTCCTGTTCAACACGGCCGACCGCCTCGGTCATTGCGCGGTACGGTCCGTAAAGGCCAGATTCGATCGGTCGGAGCACGTCGTTCATCCGGTAGCGGATGAGCGGCAGAACACGGTTAAAGAGGTTAGTAACCAGCGTATGGTCGTCGTGGAACTCGAAAATCAAGTCGTCCTCGATCATTCGCATCGAATCGAACCGGGCCTCGCGGATGCCCAAGCACAGGTGTTCGCTGCAGGCGTAAAGGTTTCGGAGGCACGGCCCAAAGGCCTTCTCAATCGCCTCCCGGCAAGACGGCGGCATCGGTTCGGCGCTGTTGGTAATCATTCGCGGGTGGATGTTCAGGACCCCTTCCATCTGCTTTTCAGCCAGACTTTCGAGAACGCTCCCGTAACTCACCAACACGTCGGGTTGAAACGCGTTCAGTCCCTCGACGACCTTGGCCAGGGGTAGGTTGATCTCGAAATATCTTCCTGTATAGAGCAGATTGAAAGGCGCGAGTTGAACCGAACTGGACATCGATATGCCTGCGTAGTGCCCGTCCGTCGGTCCTACGAACGCGAGTCTCTTGCGCCTTGGGAGAAATCCGATCGAGGGTGTATTCGCTATTTGGGCGCAGGCGCGCGCCCAGGCCTTCGGGTCGAAAACAAAATAGCCTACCTGTCCGGAGGTTCCGGACGTGTGAAGTACTGTGTAGCGCCCGAGATAACGTTCCATAGGATCGTGCGACCGTGCAAGAAAGGCCTCAATTCCCCGAATGCTGATTTCCCGTTCAGTAACGATCTCATCGAAGTTTTGCAGAACGTCGCCCTTGGTCAGAACGGGAAACTGCTGTGGCGTACAGCTTGACGGGTCGATCCCTTCTTTTCGCATGATTCGCCCGTAATAGGGGGAATGCGTCATCGCGTAGGCTGCGAAGCTTCGGAAACGCTTCAACTGGCGTTGCTCGAATGCCTCCCGAGTGAGCCGCCCGTTGGTCCAGGTCAGCAGAGCTGCTTTTCCGAGTTCCAGAAGATCGATCATCAAATCGTTAGGAGAACTGTTGGTTCCATTCGGGCTACCTCCGTTAACCTTCAACAACTCCAACGGCTCGGCGCAGCCGCGGCACGTCAGCCGCGGTTGACGTGGCTCCGAGGACGTTTGGCCTCAATGCGCACCGTCTCGCGATGCGTTCTCTGCATCGCCTGAATCACCAGCAGCTGGTCCGATGCCAGCAGAAGTTCGACCGGAAACCCGTGGCGGCCCGTGGGGTTCCTCCAGAGCGTCGACTGAGCTCGCCAACCGTTGCGAGAGGGATCGGCTCAGGGCCGCCAATGGCTTTTCGGCCAAACCTCTGGCCTAAACACCCATGACTCCAGGGCCTTGCCGGCCTCGTCGTCCCCTGGGCAAACCAATCGCGCCGTGCTCCCGGCGGGCGATTGCTAAAGCACAAGGCACAGGGTTTGATCATGCTGAAGCCTTGAAGGCGAGATACGGTGCTTCTTAGCCGCGAACCGTAGGCTGACTCGCTAAGGCTACCATCCTGCACGACACATCCATGCGGTCCGATGCATTCCGACACATAGAGTGTCACTCGGTCCGGGGCGGACTCGTGTGCCGGGGGAGCAGCGGCCATCAATCCTCGCCGCGCGGTTCCTGCGCAGGCCGTTTCTACCCGTAGCCAGCCTCGCCTGCCAAACCGCTCAGGCCGGGTCACTCTTCGTTCGCCTGCGCCCACAAGTACATCCGGCTGGCATGCGTATCCGGAAGCCGTGATGGGTCACTGTTGCCGGGCGGATTCGTACCAACGGGCAGGGCATGGAGGGGTGAGGGAGTATGGTTGACTGGCAGGGCCGCATTGGGTATGGTGGCCAACATGACTGCCCGCTTCCTGGTGACCTTCAGCGCACTCTCGGCGCTGGTTGCCGGCTGCGGGGCCGCTCCTCAGGCGGCGCCGATTCAGGTCATTTCGATTACACCGGTGGCGAGCCCATCCAGCGCGGGCGCTTCGGGTGCGGCGAGCCGGGCGGCAGCCGCCACTCCCGCGACAGCGGTCATCAAGGTCTATGTAGTGGGCGCAGTGTTGCGGCCCGGTGTGTATTCTCTGCCCCCGGGCAGCCGCATCGAGGATGCCGTGAAAGCCGCCGGCGGCTTTGTGGCGGGCGCGGACATGGTGCAGGTGAACCTGGCGGCCAAGGTGCGCGACGAACAGGAGATTTACGTACCCAACGTGGGTGAATCCGCCGCGCCCAGGATCGCGCCGCCCGGATCGCCCCCTCTGGTCAACATCAACACCGCTACCTCCACCAGCATGGTGGCCGCGCTGGGTATCCCCCTCACCCTCGCGCGCAAAATCGTGACCTATCGCAACAAGAACGGGCCGTATGCCTCCGCCGACGACTTGCAGAAGGTTCCTGTTCCGGCCGCGGATCTGGCACGTATCCGCGGGGCCATCACCACCCGCTAGGCACCTGAACCGCCTAGGCGATGCAGCAAGAAGGCAGCCTGCCACCATGGCGCCGAGTACTGGCGTACAGTGGCCTCGCGCTGGCAGTAGGGTTTGCGCTCGGCGTCGGCCTGTGGCCGCACACAGGGATCGCTCTGGCTATGGCCGCCGCTGGGGTGCTGGTTGGCAGTGCGCTGTGGTGGATCGCGTGGCGCGGGCTGTCATCCTCACCCTGGCTCGCGGCGGAAACGCCAGTCTTCCTCGGGGTGCTGGTCCTGGGGCTTATGGCGCTGGGCGCGGGCTGGTGGCGCATGTCGGCGGCTTCAGCCGGATCGGCACGGGCAGCCACGCAATTGCGGCAGCTGACCGGTACGCAGGAAATTCGCGGCTTGGTTTCGGACGATCCCCAGCCTAAGGTGCGGGCGATCACGTTCCAGCTGTCCCACGTGCTGGTGCGTGTGGGGGCGGGGTGGAAGGCCCTGCCCGCGCAGGTGCTGGTGGCGGCGCCGCTGAGCGCTCCGTTGGAGTACGGCGAAGAGCTGCAGCTGACTGGCAAACTGGCGCCCCTGGGCACCACGCCAGCCGAGCTGGCGCTGCGCCGCCAGGGTGTGCTGGCCAGCATGGTGTACCCCAGCCTGAGCTACCTGGCTAATCCTGACGCAAACCCGCTGCTGCAAGCCATCTTCCGCCTGCGCCATCGTCTCGCCGGCGCGATCTCGTCCACATTGCCGGAGCCGGAAGCCTCGACGCTCCAGGCAACGGTGCTTGGCTTTCGCTCGGCGGTGAGTAAACAGCAGCAGCAGGCGCTCATCGATACCGGCACCGTGCACCTGGTGGTGATTTCGGGCTTCAAGCTGAGCCTGCTGGCCATGATGCTTGAGTCGGCGAGCCTTCTGGTGCTGCGCCGCCTCACCGCCAGGAGCGCTGGCCATGTGGTGGCCGCGCTGCTGGTGTTGCTGGCCATTGGCGGTTACACCGTGCTCACCGGCGCCACACCCTCCTCGCTGCGCGCCGCGTTAATGGCGGGCGTGGTCGTGCTGGCAGCGCTGGCTGGGCGCCCAGCCGACCGCCTGACTACGCTGGCGCTGGCGGTGCTGGTGATTCTCCTGGTCAATCCCTTTGAGCTGGGCGATGGTGGTTTCGAGCTTTCGGCACTCTCGGTCATGGGCATCACGCTGCTCGCCGAAGGCCTGGCGGCTCGGCTGGCAGCGCTGGGGCCACCGCTGCATAGGGTGGCCGAGATGATGAGGCTGCCGGCGGGCATAGCGTCGTCCGTTGCGCTGTCCGGCCAAGCGGTAGCCGAGGCGACCGCGGTGTCGCTCGCGGCGACGCTGTTCGATTTGCCGGTGCTGGCCAACAACTTTCACGTCGTCAGCCTGGTATCGCCGCTGGCCAACCTGGTGGGCATGCCGTTGCTGGGCCCGCTCATGCTGTTCGGCGCTGCCGGAAGCGCGCTGGGGGCGATATTCGCCCCCGCCGGGGCGGTGTTGCTCTGGATCGCCTGGGCCGTCACCTGGTGCCTGGAGTGGGTGATCCGGGTGGCTGACCTGGTACCTCATGCTGCCGCGCCGGTGGGCAGCATGCCGGGCCCCCTGGTGCTGGTCTACTACGCTCTGTTGCTGGTCGTCACGTGGCGCATCACCCGCGCGGAATC
>DATKQD010000241.1:0-8436 GCA_035532895.1 Chloroflexota bacterium | reverse complement strand
CAGACCGTGGCCACGGCTCGCGGGCTGAATGTGGCCGAGAAGAAGGTCTTTGAGATTCCCAACTACGAGAGCCTGGTCACCTTGCGGGTTGGCGAGACCGTGGTGGCCGGCACCGTGGAGTATGGCGAAGCGCGCATCGTCCGCGTGAACGGCTACCGGGTCAGCGTGCCGGCGGCCGGCATCTGGCTGGTAGCGCAGCACCGCGACCAACCGGGCATGGTCGGCCGCGTAGGCACCGAGCTCGGCAACGCCGACGTGAACATCAGCGGCATGGAGGTAGGCCGCCTCACCGCGCGCGGTGAGGATTCAGTGATGATCCTTATCCTGGACGACCCTATCCCCGCCGCCGTGCTGGCCCACATCCGCGCCATTCCCGGCATCGTCCGCGCCCTCGTAGTGCAGCTGGACTGAGAGCTGCCCAGTCGCGTCCACAGCGGGGCTTCGTCAGTGGGTTCCGATGCGTTCCAGGTCCGCAAGGCCAGGCCGGAAAGGCGATGGCTGTGACCCGGCGCCGGGGCGGCCGCCGGTGGAGGGGATGTTGGTGCGGGTGACGCTGAAGCTGGCGCCATCCTTGCCCAGACTGGTGGTGTTGGCCAGGGCTTGGCCACGCGCGTTGATCATGGTGATCGACTGCCCGCCTGCCTGAGCTATCGTCTCTTTCTTTCCGCCCTTCAGGGCATAGGCCGCGCTGAAGTGAATCGTGCCGAAATTATCCAACGGCAGCAGGCCCTGCTGGCTGCTCGGCGCTTCCTCGATCCACTCGGCCGAGGATTCCGAGGACTGGTAGGTGACGCTGCTTTGATAGCCCTGGCCGGTCGTGTTGTCCTTGATAGCGATGTGCCACTGGTTTGATCCACTGCTCGTAATGGCCACGCTCACAGAGTCACCAGCGTGAATCGTGAGGGCGACATTGTGCGACACCTTCGGCAGCATCTCCACCCAGGCGTTGTACTGCACGCCACCGGAGACGCCGGTAGCGCTGGTGCCAGCCTGAATGAGGTCATGCGCGCGCACGCCCCCTATACCCACCCAGGCCGCATTGGATCCGGTACCCGGAGCCGCCGACGGCACCGTCCAGCTGGCGCCCACTCCGGTGTAGGTGCCGCTGGCCGACTGGTAGCCGGCCCAGTTGAGCGATTGCGGCTGCGCGCCTGGCATGGGCACCACAGGCTGCACCGGATATGGCGCCGGAATCTCTACTCCGGGGTGGTTGTCGGCCGAGATCTTCCAGCTCCCGCTTTCCTGCACCAGCGTGTACACGTTTTCATCAGTGGACCGGTTGGTCGTGCTGTCGCGAAAGGTGGTTGTCCACATCTCCATAGTGGTGGCCTGGGCCTGGCCGCCCTGGACCGTGACGCTGCCAAGCCACATGAGGCCATCCAGGTGGATAGCGGTCACGCCGCCAGCTCGAAGCTGGCTGTTCGTTTGTTTGAGCTGGGCATAATAGGCTCTGGTAGCGGTATCCTGCATGAGGGCCGGGTTGTTCTGGGCGAACGCCTGCTCCTGCTCCTGATTTCCCCGCTGAATGACCGACTGTACGCTCGCCTGGCCCGCATTGGACGAGTGGCTGGCGAACCAATTGGTGATGGGGGCGGCCAGGCGGAACAGTGTGCTGGTGGAGAGCCCAAAACTGCCCGGTGAATCTACCACCCAAGCGACAAGGAGGACGGCGATGATCACCAGTCCCACCAATCGCCTCATATCGTCGCCGCCGCCTCTCTGCTGGGCTCAGTCAAGCAATTCGCCTGCCACGAGCCAGCATACAGCCGCTGCATTACGAGGCTGCTACACGGCCCACTCCCGCTGGCGCAGCTCCTCTCGAATGCGGCGGCACACAGCCACGCTTTCGGGGTCGCGCGGGCATTCCGACAGCAGGGCCAGGTAGAGCACCAGTTTCACCGTGGAGCAGCTCCGGAGCCACTTCGCCTGGCCACCGTGCCCCACATCGCGCACGGATAATTCCATGGGCTCAGGCTACCTCGGCAGACAGCGCAGCATCAGCGCTATTCGGCACCTTCAGCCGGTGATTCTCAGCACAGAGAGCGGCCGGGCACTCCCGTAGCGGGGGCCTACGGAGGGATGCATACAATGAGCGGATGCCGAGGGCTGTGCGGGTTGGGCTGGCCGCGGCCGGTTACTTCCTCCTCTACCTGTTTCTGTCCATCCTCTCGATCATCGTGGTCGTGGCGATGTACGGCCAACAGCCCAGCGGCAGCGTGCCGGCTACCGCGGGGCTCACCTGCGCGCTGCTCGTTACCTTCCTGGTATGGCGCTTGCGCCACCGGCGCCACCGCCATAAACCGGCCCTGGACACTCCACCCAGTAAGCCAGGGTCCACGTCGCCGCCGACCGAGCATGCATAATGATGGCGACTGAGGACACTATGGCAGCCCGGGCAGCGCGTGCATAGCCAAGCGCCACTGGCCACCTCGGATGAAACGACGGGAGAAGGTCCAACATGAGCCAAACTGTTGACGACACGGTGCGCTTTTTGCGCAGCCTGCGAACCATACGCGAATACACCTCTGAACCGCTGTCGGACGCGGAAATCAATGACATCCTCGAGGTGGGGCGCTGGTCCGCCAGCGGCGGCAATCGGCAGCCGTGGGATGTGGTGGTCGTGCGTGACCGAGCCACGCTTGAAAAGTTCGGCAACTGGGGAGCTAAACCCGCGGCCACGGCGGCGGCCGCCTTCCTCATCACCACGCCAGACGAAAACCCCAGCGCGGACGTTGGCCGGCTCTGCGAGCGCATGCTGCTGGCGGCCCACGCGCACGGCCTCGGCTCCTGCCTGGCCACCCTCAAGAATGAGGGCCCAGAGGAAACCAAGAAGCTGCTTAACATCCCGGCCGAGCGCGGAGTGCGTTTTTTGGTCGCCGTGGGGCACATCGACACCGCCGCCCGCAAGGCCCTACCCAAGAATCCCAACGCCGGGCGCAAACCCCTCACCGAATTCGCCCACTGGGACCGCTACTGATCGGCTGAGGGAGCCGTAGCGACCCAGCTCGAGCAAGCCGGGCCGCTACGGCTGTTAGCCGGCTTTCTGCAGCGCGTCCTGGAATTCGGAACGCATCTGCTCTCCGCCGCCCGATTGCCAGGCCTTCACCAGCCCATCCAGACTGCTCACGGGGGAGCGGCCGTACACAATCTGCGTGACGCCGTCCATGACCTTCTGCGTCAGCGACTGGTCCTTCTCCGCGTGCGTCTTCGAGTACAGGCCGTCCACGGGATTGGGAACAGCTAGCGCGTAGTGCGCCGCTTCGGCATCGTGCGCCACCTGAGCAAACTCCTTGGACCCGGCGTCATACAACACAGCGGGCCCAGTGGCAAGCTGGCTCCAGGGTACGTTCACGTCCAGCCCCCCCTGCCGTGTCTCCTTGGGGTTGCCGTTGGCATCGAGGGTGAAATCCACGCCAGTTACGCCGAAGTTCAGCAACTCCTGCTCCTGGCTGCCAAAGGGCGCGGCAAAGAAATTCAGCACGCCCAGCAACTCCTGGATGCGCGCCGCGCTGGCCTTCTTGAGCACGGTGCGGCCATTGCTCCCGGTGCCACTGTGGTACGCGGGCTTCACTTTTCCATCGGCGCTGAAGGGGGTAAGCGCGCGCGGCTTGAAATTCGGATCCGCCGAAAGAGCGGCGTCCCAAGCAAACGAGAAGGCGATGAATGAGTTGGGCCACATGGCATATTTGCCCGCGTACCAGTCCGCGCCGATCTGCGCTCCAGAAAGGCTGGGCGTATCGGGAAAGATGTAGCCCGCGTCCCACAAGCTGCGCATGTAGGCCACGGATGCCTTGAACTCGGGTGTCTCCCAATCCTTGGTGAGCTTGCCACCCTGGTTGCGCCAGCCGTTGGGCACTCCATACAGCTGCCCAAACCACTCCGCCGGGTTCTGCGGCGCCACGCCGGTGCCACCTAACCCCCAGCGCTGATTGGCCGCGTTAGTGAGCTCCTTCATGGCCTTGGTGAAATCGTCCAGCGTCGTGATGGCACCGATGCCGGCAGCGTCGAGTGCCGCTTGCTTCACCAGCATGGTTGTGCCATTCACGCCCGAGATTCCACCCTTGGCCAGCGGCACGGCCCAGATCTTGTTGTTGAAGACCGTGGACTTCCAGACATAAGATGGCAGGTTGGCCAGGTTCGGATAAGCCTTGATGGCACTGCCACTGAGGTAAGGCGTAAGGTCCGAGCACTGAGCCGCGAGAAACGCCGGCTCGTTCTGGAGGGTGCTGTTGAGAGCCGACTCCAGGAAGATATCGGGCAGGTTGCCGCTGGCGATCAAGGTGGGCAGGCGCGTGGTGAAGTAGTCCGCGACACTCACGGGCGTGACCTTGAGGTTGGCGTTGAGCTGCTTATTCACTTCCTGCCAGGCCACATTCTTGGCCAGCGGTGTCGGCGGTGGCCCCAGGAAGAAGCTGGTGGCGGTGATGTCCTCGCCCTTGCCAGGTGGGGTGGCCACAGACTTGATGTGCTGCTTGGGGTAATTGAAGAAGGCAGGAGGAACGCCGCTGCTGGTAGCTGGCAGATCCGGCTGGGGCCCTGCCAGCGCCACGTGTACCGGCATGGCCAGGCCAGAGCCGGCGGCCGGCGCCGAGGACACCGCGCGGGCACCAGCCGCGGCGCTGCTCGTTCCTGCCGGGCTGCTCGCGGGGGCGCTGCTGCTGCTGCCGCACGCTTCCAGGAGCAAGGGAAAGCCCGCCAGGCCTACCGAGGCGAGGCGAATGAACGTTCGGCGGCTCAGCCCCGGCTCGGCGGTAGAGGCCCCTGCCGATCCACTCACCACGATGTCACCTTTTACCTGCACTGGCCGCCTCCTGGGAAGTCGTCGTTCGCCGGGGCAATTCCAGCATGCGCATCCCAGCCTGTCAAACGCTCGGGGCGCACGCTTCGCCCGCGCGGCCCGGTGCGCCGGTTATTTGACGACCGGCAGACCGGTCGGGTTCGCCTCCCAGGAGAAGCGTTGCGTGTTGAGGCGCATCTGCAGACCGTAGGGCCCGTTCACCCAGCTCTGGTAGCCATTGGTGAAGGCCGTGAAGTTGTCTGCTTTGCGCCACACCAGCAGGCCGTTTGAGGTGTGCTGCAGTGCATCGCCATTGGCCGCGTAGGCCTGGTTATCGGTGCAATTGCCTACATCCGTGGGGTCGAGCGATTGCAGCGTTTGGAAGCCCAGGATGAACTGGCACGGGCCGGCGGTAGCGGCCGCGGGCGTCGCCGTGGCAGCTATCGCGGGGGGCGGGGCGGCCGTGTACAGCGCCATGCCGTTGCTTGTACCGATGTAGAAAGTCTGTGGGTTCACGCCATCCACCGCGAAGCCACCCCCACCGCCCGTGTAGATCTGGGCGAAGGTGTTGCCGCCATCGGAGCTGCGGAATACGCCGTTCTGCGTCTCGTAGTAGACGTTGAGGCCGTTGAGCGGGTCCACCGCGAGCGCAGTCATCGGGCTGTCCTGCTTGAGCTGCACCCAGCTTTGTCCGGAGTTCACCGTCTTGGCGAGCTGAAAGGAATCCGTCGGCAGATCCGCTTCGGCCGCGTAGATGGTGGAGTTGATGCTGGTGTCCACCGCCAGGAGGAACACGCTGCCGGCCGGCAACCCACTGTTCACGTTGGACCAGGTCTGTCCGCCATCCGCGCTTTTCCACACGCCGGGGCTGGTGTTGGCGTTTGTGCCCGCGTAGACGATGGGTACCACACTGCGATCGATGGCTATGGACTGCACGTTCAGGTTGTTCATGGGAGCCAGCATGGTCCAGTTCACACCATCGGTGGATTTCGCCACACCATGGTTCAGAGCGAGATAGCTGACGTTGGCGTTGGTGGGATCGAGCGCGATGCCCTGCACACTGTTGTTGCCGAGGCTGCCGCCAACCGAGGTCCAGCTGGCCCCGCCATTGGTGCTCTGGTACAGGGCCAGGGTCGAGGTGGTGCCGTTGTACCCGCCAACGTACACGACATTGTCGTTGGCCTTGCTCACAGCCAGGGCGTAAACGCTGAACTGCCCCAAGCCAGAGCTGACCTTAGCCCAGGTGTTGCCCGAATCAAACGTCTTGTACACGTACGGGTTCAGGCCCGCGTCGTTACCCGCCACGTACACCACGTGGGAATTCGCCGGATCCACTGCCACCTGGCCGAAGCTCTGCCCCGTGAGTGCCGTGGTGAAACTGCCCGGGCCGGCGTACAGCGGCGCAACGACCAGGGCGGTGGTCAAGGCCATCGCGGCGGCGCCAACGAGGGCCGGTAAAGCTCTTTTCAGCATCAAACTCGCTGCTCCCCGCACATATTTGTCACCCTATCATGGCACTATTGCACTTGAATGTCCAGCTACCGTGCGCTTGTCCCGAATCGGCGCGCCTGAGGTGGGCCGGACGCGCGAACCGCGGGAGGGGTAGAATGCCGCACTGACATGAAACGCAGCAGCAATCGCATTCTCACGACCCACGCCGGCCGCCTCTCAACGACGCGCGACCTGATGCAGCTTCGCGCGACCAAAGGGCAGGCGGCATTCCAGGAGGCCGTCGTCAGCCAGATGCAGGCGGCGGTGCGCAAGCAGGCCGACATCGGGCTCGACGTCATCAGCGACGGGGAGTTCGGCAAGTTCTCCGGCTTCGACTACTACAGCAAACGCATGAGTGGCCTGGCCACGCGAAAGCTGCGGCCAGGCGAGCCACCGATCATGTCCTCACAAACGAACGAGCGGATCGAGTTCGCCGAGTTTTATGCCGAGCTGCGCTTCGGGGGCGGCGAATCGGAGCGCATGATCTGCAACGGACCCATTACCTATACCGGCCAGGCGGAAGTTCGCAGCGACATCGAGCTGTTCAAAAGGTCGTTGGAGGGCGTGCAAGCAGAGGAGCAGTTCATGTGCGTGCTCGCACCCGGCTGGATCGAGCACTCGCTGTACAACGAGTACTACAAGAGCGATGAGGAATTCCTGTTCGCCATAGCCGACGCCATGCACGAGGAGTACCAGGCGATTGTCGACGCCGGCTTCATCCTGCAGCTGGACGATCCCGGCTTGCCGGACACGTACGACATGATCGTGCCCGCGCCCAGCATTGAGGAGTACCGCAAGTACGCCCAGATTCGCGTAGAAGCTCAAAATCATGCGCTGCGGGGGATCCCGGCTGACCGCGTACGCTACCACATCTGCTGGGGCAGCTGGCATGGGCCACATACGAATGACCTGCCCCTGAAGCACGTGGTGGACCTGATGCTGCGGGTGAATGCCCAGGCTTACTCCGTGGAAGCGGGCAACCCCGCCCACGAGCACGAGTGGAAGGTGTGGCGCGACGTCAAGCTGCCTGAGGGCAAGATTCTCATTCCCGGTGTAGTGAGCCACGCCAGTAACGTAGTCGAAAATCCAGAGTTGGTGGCCGACCGCATCGTGCAATACGCCAACCTGGTGGGCAAGGAGAACGTCATCGCCGGGTCGGACTGCGGCATGGGCGGGCGCGTGCATATGCAGGTGGGCTGGGCCAAGCTGCAGGCTCTGGTGCGGGGCGCCGAAATGGCCAGCAAGCAGCTGTGGAGTTAAGGGCGCGCCGGCAACCATAACGGTACGGCAGCTATGGCGATTGATTTTTCGTTGGCTGGCAAGACAGCCATCGTTACCGGCGCGAGCCAGGGGCTGGGGCGCAGTATCGCGCTGGGGCTCGCGGCCGCCGGAGCCGAGGTGGTGCTGGCGGCGCGCAATGGGGAGCGCCTGCGCGCGGTAGCGGCCGAGGCTGCCGCCGCGGGCCATACAGCGCTACCCGTAGAGTGCGACGTCACGCAGCAACCGCAAGTGGTGGCGCTGGTGGGCGCGGCGCTGGAGCGCTTTGGCCGGCTGGATGTGCTGGTGAACAACGCCGGCATCTCGCCGTATTACAAGAGGGCGGAGCTCTTGCAGCCCGAGGAGTGGTGCGAGGTACTGGACACGAACCTCACCGGTGCCTTCCGCTGCGTGCTGGCCGCCGCGCAGGCGCTCTTTGCCAGCCGCGGCAGCGTGATCAACATCAGCTCCATTGCCGGCAGCCATGGGGCCGAACGGCTGGCCGCTTACGCGGCCGCCAAGGGCGGGCTAGACGCGCTCACACGCAGCCTGGCCATCGAATGGGCACCACGCGGCGTACGAGTGAACGCGGTGGCGCCGGCCTTCCTGGATACGCCGATGACACAAGGCATCCAGGCCAACGCCCAGCTCTACCAGCACCTCTTGTCCCGCTCTCCGTCCGGCCGCTTCGGCCTGCCTCAAGAGGTGGTCGGCGCCGTCATCTTCCTGGCCTCACCTGCCGCCAGCTTCATCACTGGGCAGACCCTGCCGATCGACGGGGGCTGGACCGCCCACTGAGCACGCCGCGGTGCCGCCGACAAGGGCGGTTACACGCGAGCGGCGAGACTCTCGGGCGTGACGTTCTCTTTCTCCGTAACCTGCGGAATCACGAAGTCGTAGTGGCCGAGCTT
>DATKQD010000240.1:0-2601 GCA_035532895.1 Chloroflexota bacterium | reverse complement strand
ATCCTGACCGATGACAGCGACGCCGCCATCGTGCGCTCGGTCATAGAGCTGGCTCACAACCTGGGCCGAGTTACTGTGGCGGAAGGCGTAGAAAGCGCCGCCGTCTGGGAGCATCTCCGGGAATTGGGCTGCGATGCCGCTCAAGGCAACTACCTGGCCGAACCCCTGACGCCCGCCGACCTGGAGCGCTGGCTGCATAATTCCGCCGCGCTCCCCCAGTGCACCCTGCCCAGCATCGAGGCCACCCAGCGCTGAGTCGCCGCCCTGGTTCGCCCGGGCGCGAGTTGCTGCGCCCCTACCCCAACAAGGTGCTCTCGCTCAAGCAGCCGCCCCTACGCAGGCTTGCCGGCCGCCATCGGCAGTGGCCGCAGGCAACTGCAAGCCCATTCCCAGAAAGTCAAGCGGCGCGGCCCGGCAGCCGATACTCCTCATTGAAGCTGGGCGTCTGCGCGCACGCGCGCTGGGCGCCGCACGAGTGGGGGAGAAGCATGGATGCCGCTCCGCCGCGCCAAGACGCGGACCTGGGGGCCACGTTGGATCAGCGCCGCCGCGAGGTGCTGCTGGAGCGGGTGCGCTCCGTGGCCCTGCGCCATCCGGAGGTGCTGGCCTCCGTGATCGTGCAGTGGATCGACCAGGACTCCGCGCGCCACGCCCTCACCCGGCTGGAGCACCACGCCCAGCGGCGGCGCCTCCTGGAGCACAGCGAGTGGCGCCAGGAGATCCACCACCCCTACCCTTCCACCAGCTGATCGCCGCGCCCCGCTGTGTGGCGCCGGCCAAGCTGCGCTATGGTGTGGAAATCAATTCGGATCGCTGAAAGGAGCCGATTGTGAAGGGCTTCCGTACGTTCATCCTGCGCGGCAACGTCGTGGATCTGGCTATTGCCGTGGTCATTGGCGCCGCGTTCGGTACCGTGGTGAGCGCGTTGGTGAAGGACCTGCTCACGCCGCTCATCGCCGCCATCGGCGGCAAACCGGATTTCTCCAGCCTGTTCTTCACCCTGAATAACAGCAAGTTCCTGTACGGCGACTTCATCAACGCCATCATCGCCTTCATCATCCTGGCGCTGGTCATCTACTACCTCGTCGTCGTGCCGGTAAATGCACTCATGGCGCGCTACCAGTCGGAGCCCCCACCGCCCGCCAAAACGCGGCCCTGCCCGGAGTGCCTCAGCAACGTGCCTCTCGCCGCGCGGCGCTGCGCCTTCTGCACCTCACCGCTGGCCTCGGCCTGAACCGGGAGCACCAGAGACCGTCGTGCCAGGCGGACCGGAGTCCCTGGCCGCCCTGGCGCCACTGCCAGGCACCGGCAGCCCGGTGTATAACGCGCCGCGTGCGCCCGCGCCCCACGCCCACCAGCTGCCCGCGAGCGCGCCCGGCCGGGTAGACCACCCCACTGCCGCCGGCGGCATCCCGCCAGCGGTCCCGCTGCTCAGCCCCTCCGTGCCTGATGGCCTCATCGCCAACGCCACGCCACTGCGCACGGTGGCTCAGGTGCGCGACGGCGTGGCCATGTTCGGCGGCGGTGCCGTGCACTTCGTGGAGCTGCCGCTTATGGGCGCCGGCGCCCTCCCCGCCGTGGCGCTGATCTCGTCGGCCCTGGCACGCAGCCACGCCAGCGTGGATGGCCAGATCATGCTCCTGGTGAACACCATCACCCCCGGCTGAGCGCGTCACCCTCTTCCTCAGTCAATCATCGTCTCGTCGGGAATGGCGAGGGGTCCATGGCCAAAACGTGGCCGTGGGTAATTGAGCCGGCAGGCGCTGAGGCTGCGCCAGCAGCTCAGGCTGAGCCAGCAGCTTCTTTGAGCGCTTCCTCCAGCGTAGTCCAAGCGAGCAGGGCGCACTTGATGCGGACGGGGAACTTCTGCACGCCCTGCAGTGCCTCCAGGTCGCCCAGCTCATCCACGTCCACCGCCTGTCCGCGCATCATTTCCTTGAACAGCGCGATGAGCTGCTCTGCACCGGCCACGCCCTTATCCTTCACCGCCTCGGTCATCATGGAGGCCGATGCCTGGCTGATGGAGCAGCCGCTGCCGCTGAAGGCGATGTCCGCGATGTCGCCGTCGCGGAGGTTTACATCCAGCCGAATCTCGTCGCCGCACAGAGGATTATTACCCTCGGCTCGCACCGTGTGCGGATCCAGTACGCCCTTGTTCCGCGGCCGCTTGTAATGGTCCAGGATGACCTCCCGATAGAGATCGTCCAGCGGTAAGCTCATGCCTGACGAAACACCTGGGCCGCCTTGTCCAGCCCGGCCACCAGGGCATCGATCTCGCCCTCTGTGTTGTACAGGTAGAAGCTGGCCCGCGCCGTCGCGGCCACGCCCAGCTTGCGCATCAGGGGATGGCAGCAATGATGCCCGGCCCGGATGCAAATGCCATCCTGATCGAGAATCTGAGCCAGATCGTGCGGGTGCACTTCACCCAGGCAGAAGGACACGGCACCACCACGGAGGCCAGCATCGCGCGGCCCGTGCAACTCCAGGCCAGGCACGGCGCTCAGCGCACCCAGCGCATACCTGGTGAGCGCCTGCTCGTGCGACTGGATATTCTCCATACCTAGCGCGCCCAAGTAGTCCACCGCGGCGCCCAGGCCAATG
>DATKQD010000239.1:0-3151 GCA_035532895.1 Chloroflexota bacterium | reverse complement strand
ACGGCGTCGGCCAGCTCCTCGGGGCGGCCCACGCGGCCCATGGGTATGCCGAGCACGGCGTCCGCGCGGACGGCTTCGGGGCTGATACCGCGCGCCGCGGCGGTGCTGGATTCGATCTCCCGCAAGCGATCTGTCGCGATGCGGCCCGGCAACACACAGTTCACGCGAATGCCACTCGGCGCCAGATCCACGGCCAGCGCCTTGGCCATGCCATCGACCGCGGAGCGCACCGATGCGGACAGCATGAGGTTGGCGATCAGGCCGGGGGCGCGCACGCCAAAGCCCGTGAGGTACACCAGCGCCCCACCCCCGCCGCGCTGCATGGCCGGCACCACCAGCCCGGTGAGGCGTACGGCCGAGAGCAGCAGCAGGTCCACGGCGGCCTGCCACTGCTGTTCGCACAGGTCAGCAAAGTGCCCTGGGGCCGGGCCGCCGGAGTTGGAGACGAGCACGTCTATCCGCCCAAAGCGATCCAGCGCCTGGCTCACAAACGCCTGGCAACCTTCGGCCGTGGCCACATCGGCGGCAATCGGCAGCAGAGCGCCCGGAAAGCGTGTCGCCAACCGTTCGGCCGCGGCTGAAATTGCCGCCGTGTCGCGACTGCAAAGCGCCACGCGCGCGCCTTCCCGAGCGAAGGCTTCGGCGATGGCGTAGCCCAGCCCGCGGCTGGCGCCGCCCACAAGCGCCACCTTACCCGCCAGCTCCAGATCCATCGACGTGCGCGCTCCTCAGGCGTCCGCTAAACCTGGCAGCAGGTGCACCGTCATCACGCCGGTTTCCAGGTTCACATCGCGGATGACCTCGGGCGTGGCCGGCAGCAGCACTTCGGTGCCCTCGCCCTGCACCACGTACACATCGTTGGCACCCGTCTGCAGCACCTCGGTCAGCTTGCCCAGCGTGCGCCCATCATCCGACTCGACACGCAGCCCGGTGAGCTGGAACAGGTAGTACTCGCCCTCCGCCAGCGGCGCCAGATCGTCGCCGGGTACCTGCGCGTGGCGGCCGGCCAGCTCCAACGCCGCGTCGCGGTCGTCCACGCCCTGCAGCTTCAGCACGAACTGGCCCCTCTGCTGCCGGCTGGCGGTGATGGGAAAGGGCGTCTCCTTGCCTTCCACGAACAGCGTTCTGCCCGCGGCGAAGCGATCTGGAAAGCTGGTCTGCGGCATGAGGCGTACCTCGCCATGCGTGCCGAAGGCAGCCACGATGCGGCCCACCACGAGCCAGCGTGGCGGCGGATTCACGGGAAGAGAGGCGGGAGGATCAGACGATCTCGAGGACCACGCGCTTGCCCTCTTTGGCGGCGGCCACTTTGAGCAGCATGCGCAGGGCGTGCGCCGTGCGGCCACCCTTGCCGATGACCTTTCCCATGTCCTCTGGCGCCACGGTGAGCTCCACAATCGTGCGCCGGCCGGAGTCGATCTCCTCCACCTTCACCTCGTCCGGTTGGGACACGAGGTTCTTGGCCAGGTACTCCACCAGCTCCTGCACGGCCTGCTACTCCTCCGCGACTTTGGCCGCGGCGCGGGACGTGCGCGCCCGCGGAGCTTTGGGCTTGTCCGCGGCCGGCTCTTTGGGCTTGGCGGCGGCGCGGCCGCGACGCGCCGGGGCTGGCGCTGCTTCGGCCACAGCCTCAGCTGGCTCGGCCGCGGCAGCCACGACCTCGGCACGCGGTGGGCGTACCAACCGTGGGGGAGCGGTGCGCGCCGGCCGTGGAGCGTGCTTCTCGCGCACCGCCTTGGCCGGCAACTGTGCAGCTGCACGCTTCTTGGCGTCCTCGTAAGCGGTCATCACCCCCGCCTTGGTCAGCAGGCCGCGGGCGGTCTCCGATGGTTGAGCGCCCGTCTTGAGCCAGGCCACAGCCTTCTCAGGATCGACCTTCAGGGTAAAGGGGTCGGTCAAGGGGTTGTAGTGGCCCAGCACGGCAATAGCCTTCCCGTCGCGCGGGGTATGCGAATCGGCAACCACGATACGGTAGCTGGCCTGCTTCTTCGCGCCTACACGCGTCAGGCGAATCCTCAAACTCACAATCGCGAAGTATACACGTGAGGAGACGCCAGCGGGTGACGTACCGGCAGGTGCGGAACGCATGATGGCGAAACGATGGTGATGATAGCCTTGGGCAAGCAGCGCGCTGGCCCGATTTTTGCGGCGCCGGCGACGCCCCATACGTTCCCTACCGGAGGTAGTCATGGCTTGGTGGTCCCCATCGCGGGTGCGGCATCTGCTGCAGCTCGCCAGTCTTCCCCTCATCGGCGTGCTTGTCGCGGCCTGCGGCGGCAGCGCCGCGCCCCCCAGTAGTGCCAGCGCCAGCAGCTCAGCCGCCTCCGGCACGGCCGCTTCGGCCAGCTCCGGCGCTAGTTCGGCAGCACCCACCTCGTCCGCCGCGGGCGGGCCGTCGGGCACACTCACCTTCTCAGTGCCATCATTCCTGGTGGAGACGTTCGACCCCTCCATCACCCAAAGCCTCATCTCCAGCCCCTCGCTGGGCGCACCCATCTTCCAGGGCCTGTGGGCCTACATGCCCCCCAATGGCAAGATCGAGCCATACCTGCTGGAAAGCGCCACGATGGCGTCCAATGCCATGAGCTGGACGCTGAAGCTGCGCCAGGGCATCACCTTCTCCGATGGCTCACCCATGACGTCGGCGGATGTGAAGTTCTCGATCGACCGCTACCGCTCACCGCAAGCCCGGACCTCCAACACGCAAACCCTGCAGCACCTGATCAAGGACGTAACCATCGTCGATCCCCTGACTGTGAAGGTCGACTTAAACTCGCCCTCGGTGCAGCTGCCGGGCGTGATGACCTTCCCCGGCAACTCCGTGCTGATGTTGCCCAAGGCATACATCGACAAGGTCGGCTGGGGCACCTTCGCCACCAAGCCCATGGGTTCCGGCCCCTACATCCTGGCCAGTCATACACCCGGCCAATCCGTGACGTACACGCCCAACAGCCACTACTGGGGTGGTCCAACCGGCAAGTCCCACGCCACCTTCAGCAAGATCACCGTGCTGAAAGTGCCCGATGAGCAAACTCGCATCGCACAGCTGCAGAGCCACTCCGCGGACATCGCGGAGATCAGCGCCACCAGCGTGAAGCAGGTCCAGCAGGCCAATCTGCACGTGCTCTCCTTCCCGGATTCCATTCCTTAC
>DATKQD010000238.1:0-3817 GCA_035532895.1 Chloroflexota bacterium | reverse complement strand
GATCCCCAGTGTGGAGATCTCTTTCTGAACGCCCAGGCACTCGGCGCTGTAGACCCCACCAACCAGCACGTCCACCTTATCCTGCTGGGCCAGCTGGGTGGCCATCTGGGCTGCCGTCGCGGCGTCACCCTTGGAATCCACAATCGTGGTGGCCAGGGGATGGCCGTTGATACCGCCGGCCGCGTTGATCTGCGCCACGGCTAGGTCCACGTTGATCTTCTGCTCGGCTCCCTCGATCGAACCGCCTCCGGTGAGATCGTCCAGCACCCCAATCTTGATGGGGGTGCCGGTCGCCGCGCCGGAGCTCGAGGCAGAGGCGCTCGCGGAGCTCGACGCTGCCGCCGAAGACGCGGCCGATGCCGGGGCGCTGGACGCGGCGGCACTACTGCTGGGTGCGCTGCTGCTGGCCGGGGCGGCGCTGCTGGTGGGCGCCGCGGCGCCACCACAGGCGGCCAGCAGCATGCCGGCAGACAGGGCAAAGCCCAGCAACGGGTGGATGCGTCCCCACCTGGGGGACGGGTTGGATGCTTCCATGCTTCATCTCCTGTTTTCTCAAGCCAGGCACCATCCTGGCGGTGTAACGCCACCCAGCCTACTACATGTCGACTTTGCCGGGCAAACCGCGGGACCACTCCGCGGCACGCGCGCCATACCCGGCTTGAAAACGGGCCTTCCGGTAACGCATCCAAGGCGCGCTGTAGTACAATCCGCCGCCGTGATACTCGCCCACCGTCCCTGCGCCAAGGTGCCGCCCGTGGAGTGCGGCTGATGGCGGTGGAAGCCGCGGACATCGTCCTGGCGGCCAGGGACGTATCCAAGGTGTATGGGGAGTTTCGGGCTGTCAGCCACGTGGACCTGGATGTGCAGCGCGGCAGCATTCATGCGCTGATTGGCCCCAATGGAGCCGGCAAAAGCACGCTCCTGAACCTGTTGGGCGGGCAGTCGCTGCCCAGCGCCGGTGAAATCTACTTCAAGGGCCGGCCTCTGGGCAACAGCGCGCCGCCCGCCCGGGCGCGGCTGGGCATTGGGCGCTCTTTTCAGCTCACCAGCATCATCCCCGGCTTCACCTGCCTGGACAATGTGACCATCGCCGTGCAGGCGAAGCGCGGCCTGGCACGGCTGCTGCGCCTGCGCAGTCGTGCCGAGGATGTGGCGCGAGCGCACGAACTTCTGGAGCTCGTAGGTCTAGGCGGTTCGCGCAGCCGCCCGGCCGAGCTGCTGGCCCACGGGCAGCAGCGTCAGCTGGAGATCGCCATGGCCCTGGGCGCCGCCCCTGAGGTGTTGCTGCTGGACGAGCCGTCCTCCGGCATGAGCGGGCACGAGCGCGGCGAGCTGCCCGACCTGTTGAACAACATTGCCCAAAAGGCCACGGTCGTTATGGCCGAGCACGATGTCCACCTCGTCCGCGGCGTGGCCACGCGCGTTACCGCCTTTGGCGAAGGTGAGAAGATTGCCGAGGGCAGCGCGGACGAGGTGTTCCAGGCGGCCGAAGTGCAGCGTGTCTTCCTCCGCGGCGTGCGCGATGTTTGAAATTCGCGACCTCCACGCCTTCTATGGCAAGAGCCACGTAGTGCAAGGCATCACCCTGCACGTCAACCCGGGCGAGGCGGTGGCGCTCACCGGCCGGAATGGGGTGGGCAAAACTACCACGCTGCGTTCCATCATGGGTCTGCTCGTGCGCACCGACGGCAGCATCAGGCTGGACGGGCACGATCTGACGCGCATGAAAACACCCACCCGGGCGCAGCTGGGCATCGGCTACGTGCCGGAGGAGCGCGCGATCTTCACGCGGATGAGCGTCGAGGAGAACATCGTGATCGGCGCGCTGGTACAGGGCAACCGCGACAAAGCCCGTTGCCTGGATGTTGCCTACGACCTCTTCCCCGTGCTCAAGGAGCGGCGCCGGCAGATGGGTGGCACGCTCAGCGGCGGCCAGCAGAAGATGCTGGCACTGGCGCGCGGCGTGGCCCTGCACCCCACGCTGCTGTTGGTGGACGAACCAAGCGAGGGGCTGATGCCGATCAATGTGGACCTGGTGGCAGGGGCGCTGGCCAAAGCAGCCGCGCAGGGCATGATGGTGCTGGTGGTCGATGCCTCATTCGACCTGCTGAAGGTCGCCTGCAGCCGGCTGTACATCATGGATCGCGGCCAGATTATGAGCGAGCACCAGCCCAACGACTTCTCCGGGCCGGATCAGCTGGCCGCGGCCTACCTGGGCGTGGCGGCCGGCGCGTGAACCAGATCTTCCTGCAGGCGCTCAACGGCCTTATGGTGGGTTCGTCTCTGGCCCTGGTGGCCTCGGGGTTGGCGCTGCAGTTCGGCGTGATGGACATCATCAACTTCGCCCAGGGCGACTTCTACATGGTGGGCGGCTATGTGCTGTGGTTGACCATGAGCCGCACCAATAACTTTGTGCTCAGCGTCATTGCCGCTACCGTGATTGTGGGCGTGCTGGGCGGCGGCCTCTTGATGGCCATGGCCATGCCGCTGCTGGAGAAGGCCCAGGTGCTGGTACTGCTGGCCACGCTGGGCTTGAGCCTCATCCTGGAGCAGTTGGCGACCAACATCTGGGGCGGCACTACTCAACTGGTGCCACCTCCCCTGGTGGGCACCGTGGTGCACATCGGGTCATTCATCTATCCCATCTATGACCTCATCATCATCGGCTCGGCGGCGGTGGTGCTGCTCCTCTCATTTCTGGGCCTGCAATTCACCAAATACGGCGTATGGCTCAGGGGCGTGGCCCAAAACCGCGGCATGGCCGCGGCCTTGGGCGTCCCCGTGACGCGCGTGTACGTGGTGGCTTTCGTGGTAAGCATTGGGCTGGCCGCGCTGGCCGGAGCGCTGCTCACACCCATCACCTCGGTGTATCCCACCGTGGGCGGCGACGTGATCTTGAACGCGTTCATCATCGTGGTGGCCGGCGGGCTAGGCAACTTCAAGGGCGCCGCCGCCATTTCGGTGCTCATTGGCGAAGTCATCTCCCTCGGGTCCATCTGGGTGAACCCGGTCGCGGTGCAGATTGCGCTGTTTGGGCTGGTCATCGTCCTGCTCATTGCACGCACCAGGCGCGGCGCCGGCTCGGTAGCCCGCATATGACCGTACGCCGAGTCTGGGCGGCGGCCCGGATCAGCCTGTATGTCGCCCTCTTTGTGGCGCTGCTCGTCGTGCCCCCGGTCATTGGGCACTTCATCCCACAGCTCATGGCGGGCTACCTCATTTTCGGGCTGTTCGCGCTGTCGGTTGGCATCATCACCGGCTATGCGCGGCTGTTCAACATCGGGGCCGGGGGGGTCTTCGGCATCGCCTCCTACGCCGTGGCGCTGATGGCCGCGGGTGGATTCACCAACCCCGTACTGCTGCTGGTGGTCGCCGTAGTGGGGGGACTGCTCGCGGCGGCGCTGTTCGGCGTCTACGCAGTGCTCACCTCCGGCATCGAGTACCTGATGCTCACCTTTCTCACCACGCTCGCCTTCTTCAAGCTGCCCTCGCTGGCGCCCACCTTCACCGGCGCGGACAACGGGCTGCCCATCCCCGGCGGCGTGACGATCTCGTTCGGCATCAGTCCGGTGCATGGCGACGGCTTTTACTACCTGGTTCTCATCGTCGTCGCGGTGTGCGTAGCGCTGTCGCTGTACGTGATGGCGTCGCAGTCCGGCCGAGCCATGCGCGCCATTGGTCGCAACCCTGTGCGCGCGGCGGCCATGGGCTACGACGTGAACGCTTACCGGGTGGTGATCACCCTCTTCTCCGGCCTGCTCTCAGCGCTCGCTGGCTGGCTGTTCGCGCTGCAGCGGGAATTTGTGTTCCCTGACCT
>DATKQD010000237.1:0-4931 GCA_035532895.1 Chloroflexota bacterium | reverse complement strand
AAGGGCGCGAGAGGCTGTGCTAGGGTACTTTGCCGGCTAGCTGCATGAGTTGGGGGCCTGTGTTGCTGAGAGCAGCCCGCCGGCAGGGCTGCGCGACCACGCGATCAACGGGAGGATTGGAGGACGACATCCGCATGAACCTGAGGCTGGTCCCGAGGAAGTGGAAAACGGCAGCGCTGCTGCTCACAGTGGTGCTGGCGAGCTGCGGAGGTTCCGCGGCGCCGGCAAGTTCGCCCTCCGCGGCGAGCGCGGGCGCTCCGACAGCGAGCTCAGCCAGCTCTGCCAGCCAGGCGGCGTCCGGCAGCGCCTCGGCCTCCAGCGGTCGCGAGCTGCGCGTGATCATGGGCGCCAATCAGGGCACGCTGGACCCCTTTGCAGTGGCCACCGAGCAGGAGATGCTGGTGACGCGCAACGTGTATGACTCGCTGCTGCGCTACAAGCCCAACAGCTCACAGTTGGAGGGCGACCTGGCCACCAGCTGGAGCGCCTCGCCCGACGGCCTGCAGTACACCTTTCATCTGCGCCCGGGCGTGACGTGGCAGAAGGGCTATGGCGCCTTCACCGCCGCGGACGTCAAAGCGTCATACGACTACCTGCTCGACCCCGCGAACAAGCAGCCCTTCCGAACAGTGGTCAACATGATCAAGTCGGTGTCCGTGGTCGATCCGATGATCGTCATGTTCACCCTTAAGGCACCCTATGTGCCCTTCCTGCAGCTGATGACAGACTACCGCGTGGGGCCAATCGTGAACGTCAAGGCCATCAAGGCCGAGGGCGCCAACTGGATCTGGCAGCCGGTGGGCACCGGTCCGTATATGCTGCAGAGCGCGCATCCGCGCGTGGATGCAACGCTTGTGGCCAACCCGGGCTACTGGGGTCCTCCGCCAACCATAAAAACGATCTATATGAAGACGATCACGGACGACAATGCCGCCGTGGCGGCCATGGAGAACAAGCAGTTCGACCTGTGGGATGGCCGCGCCGCCGACTCCACCGTGGTGAAACACATGGCCAGCGAAGGCTTCGTGCAGACCGCGGTGAACCGGCATGTGCCGCTGGTGCTGCTGATGAACCTCACGGTGAAGCCGTTCGATAACCTCAAGGTGCGGCAAGCCATTGCCTATTCGGTGAACCGGCAGCAAATCATCGACCTCGGCTTGCAAGGCGATGCGACGCCCTGGTACAACCCGGTGCCCAAGGGCTACATCGACGTGAACCCCAACGTGCCGCACTTTGACACTGATATCAACAAGGCCAAAGCTCTGCTGGCGCAAGCCGGCTACCCCAACGGCGTATCCGTGACGCTGAACGTGTATCAGGGGCCCGTGCAGCAGCCCAGCAATGTGCTGCAGGAACAGCTGAAGCAGAGCGGCATCAAGGTCACGCAGCAGCTCCTGGATCAGCCGACCTTCATCAAGGACGTGTTCACCAACAAGAACATCGACTTCGCGCTGCACTGCTGCCAGCGCCAGCCCGACCCGGACCTGATCCTGTCCGACATGTTCAGCGCCAAGAACCGTGGCGCCATCTACATCAGCCACATTGACCTGGAGGCACAGCTCGCCCAGGCAAGGCAAGAACTGGATCCGCAGAAGCGCCAGCAGGACTACTACAAGCTGGAAACGCAGATCATTAACGACGTGGACATGATTCCCATCGCCATGACGCCCGCCTTCCTGACCAGCCAGCCCGACCTGAAGGGCATGCCATCGTCGGAATCGATCTGGGGGCTGGACTGGACGCAGTTCTCCTTCAAGTAGCGGGCGCTGCCGGAGCGCCGGTTTCGGCCCCGACAGCCGAGCAGGAGCAAGCGCCATAAGAAATGTCATCGGGCGCCTGATCCAGCTCGTTCCCACGGCCGTTGGCGCACTGCTGCTGGTGTTCGTACTGCTGCGCATCGTGCCGGGCGATCCCGCGGCAGCCATCCTCGGCTCGCAGGCCACCGCGGGCGCCATCGCGGATCTGCGCGCCGAGATGGGGCTCAACAAGCCCCTCTACGCACAATTCATCGACTACTGCTCTGGGCTGATCCATCTCAACCTGGGGCAGTCGCTCTCGCTCAACGTTCCCGTGGCTGGCCTGGTGGCCACGGCCCTGCTGCCCACGCTGCTGCTCACGGCAGCGTCCATCGTGATTACGCTGGTGGTGGGCATTCCTCTGGGCGTTGTGGCTGCTCTGGGGCGAGGCAAGCTTTCCGACTACGTGTCCAGCATCGTCTCGTTGGTGGGCATTTCGGCGCCCGGCTTCGTCTGGGCCGTGCTGCTGCTGTTCGTGTTCGCCGTCCACTGGAAGATCTTCCCCAATGCCGGCGTGGGCAGCACACCGCTGGGCGTGCTGCGGGCGCTCGTGCTGCCGGCGGTAGCCACAGGCATGGCGGGCGTGGGCGTTATCGCGCGCATCATGCGATCCAGCTTGCTGGCGGTGCTCCCGCTGGACTATGTGCGCACCGGGCACGCCAAGGGGTTGGATCCGCTGATGGTGCTCAACCGCCACGCCTTGCGCAATGCGCTCATCCCCGTGCTCACCGTGGTGGGGCTGAATGTGGCCACGCTGCTGCAGGGCGCACTCGTGGTGGAGCTCGTATTCACACGCGCCGGTCTGGGCCGCCTGACGCTGGATGCGATCCAGGCGCGCGACTATCCGGTGCTCCAGGGGGTGATGATCTTCTCAGTGCTGGTGATCGTGGTGGTCAACATCATCGTAGATGTGCTGTACGGCGTGGTGGACCCGAGAGTGCGCGCGTGAGGGTGGCGGCCGCATCAACTGGCAACGTGCCCCCGCTGGCCGCGCCGAAACGCTACACCGTGTGGAACCGGCTGGCCTCCAGCACGCTGCGGCAGCCGCTGATCCTGAGCTGCCTGGTGTTCATTGGTCTCATTACGCTCATCGCCATCGTGGTACCACTGTTGCCGCTCCAGGACCCCGATGCGCAGTCGTTCGTCTTCCGGCTCAAGCCGCCGTCCGGCGTGCACTGGTTGGGGACGGATCGCCTGGGACGCGACATTTTTTCGCGCGTGTTCTGGAGCGCGCGTATCTCCCTTTTCGTGGGCGTGGGCGTGGTCGTGCTGAGTGGCCTTGCCGGCACGGTGCTGGGCATGATTGGCGGCTATTTCTCTGGCTGGTTCAGCAGCCTCATCATGCGGCTGATCGACATCCTGCTGGCCTTTCCGCCGCTGATCCTGGCCCTGGTGCTGGTGACGGTGCTGGGCAATAACGTCTTCACCGTCATTCTGGCCATTAGTGTGGGCGCACTCCCGCGCTTCACGCGCATCGCCCAGGGGAGCATCCTCAGCATCCGGGAACGGGGCTATGTGGAAGCGGCGCGAGCGCTGGGCGCCACCAACCGCTCGATCATGCTGCGGCATGTGCTGCTCAACGCCGTGGACCCACTCATCGTTATCTCCACCTTCCTTATTCCGCTGGCCATCATCCTGGAGGCGACGCTGAGCTTCATTGGCGTGGGCGTTACCGAGCCTACGCCAACCTGGGGCAACATGATCAGCAGCGGGCAGGTTGTGCTGGTTGAGGCTCCCTGGCTGACGCTGTTCCCCGCGCTGGCCATCGGCCTCACCGTGCTGGCCTTCAACCTCTTCGGCGACGCGGTTCGGGATGCGCTGGACCCGAGCGTGGTGGATTTGGACGCCTCGCGCGCGGAGGCACCACGCCCAGCGCGAACAGGTGGCTCACAAGGCGCCGAGCTGAACCTGGCGGGGGAGGCCGCGGAACCGGCCTAACCGCGCAATGGCTGCCGCGGTTCAGGGTGCCTTAAAGGGGGTGTGCGGCTGCCGTCGCGCCCGATGGGACACCTGCACCATCTCGTCGAACATGAAGGCTACGGCAACGACGCCCAGCACCACGCCGCCGAAGAGCCAAGCCTCAGCATGCGGCAAACCGAACAGGCCGGTGAAAAAGCCGAAGATGCCGAAGCCAAAGGCGCAGGCAGCGCAAATGACGCCACCTAGCGCATCGGTCTGCTGGTGCGTTAACTGACTGGTCCGAGCGACGGTCACTCGGTGCGAATCCACCACGGCACTCAGGCCAATCAGCGCCAGGATGATGCCCAGCACGCTCCACAGGTCGCGGTCCGCGCTGCCGGCCAGCCCAAAACCGAAGCCGCACAATTGCACGGCCAGGCTGAGGACGATGAGCGACCGGCCGAACCACTCCTCGACGATATGCCCGCTGCGATGGCGTGCCAACCGCTGTTCGTCGATACTCACCGCCACCGCCAGCACGGCGAAGCCCAGCCCGGTGATGAACCAGGCGTTGGGATCATTGGAGAACCCAGCCACGTTGGCGGCCACCCCAACGCAGGTCAGCACCAGTGCTGCCAGGACAAGCACCATCGCTGCCGCCGATTCTGTGAGCCGCGTCACAGGCACAGTGTACCCGCCTTGCCCCAAGCGCTGCTCTGGACTTTCCGAGCCGACACCCGCGAAGTGGGCCGGCGGGCCAGGGGCATTACGCTCATTCCTCCGGCGCCTCTCCGCCCGCGCGGGTGGATAGGATAGGGCCTGTCAGGCGCCGATGGCGCTTAACGCGCGGGACACGCTGTCCTCGGGGCTGACCTTCACCTGGACATCAGCCAGCTTGCCTTGCTCGTCCACCACGAAGTGGCTACGTGTGTTGGCCATGAACTTTCGCTCGCCGAACTGCTGCTCGCCCCACACGCCGTAGGCATCGGCCACCTTGTGGCCCTCATCCACCAGCAGCGTAAAGGGTAAGTTGAACTTGCTCTTGAACGCCTGGTGTGAGGCTTGATCGTCCGGGCTGATGCCCAGCACCACCGCGTTTTTCCCGTCCACCTTGGCCGAGTTGTCGCGGAACCCGCAAGCCTGCGTGGTGCAACCGGGCGTGTCGTCCTTCGGGTAGAAGTAGACGATCACCTTCTTGCCACGCAGCCCGCTCAGGCGAACCTTCTCGCCCTTGTC
>DATKQD010000236.1:0-8726 GCA_035532895.1 Chloroflexota bacterium | reverse complement strand
GTCCAAGCGGCGCACCTCACGGATTGGGCCGGTATCGTCGATCTCTTTGGGGGCAGCCTCACCGGGGGCCTCACCGATGCCAGCAAGGCCGCGCTGGCCAGCTACACCACCGGCGCGGCCAGCGGGCAGAACCTCACGCTAAAGCTGCGTGGCCTGCTGCATCTCATCTCCATGACTCCCGAATTTCAGGTGGCATAGGGACTATGAAACTTTCACGACGCACCTTCATCACCAGTGGGGCGGTGGCCCTGGGGCTTAGCGCGGCGGCGCGCATTGGCTATGTGGCCGGAAGCAGCGGCCTACCCTCAAACTTGAGCTCCGCCCAATCCCTGGAATCGAACCTGCCAGCCGCATCCTTCGCGGCCAGCGCTCCCTCCGCCGCTTCGGTGTTGGCCAGCGCAGCGCCGGCCTCGGCGGCGCAGAACCAGCCGAAAAGCCTGGTAGTTGTGCAGCTGGCGGGTGGCAATGATGGGCTGGCCACCGTGTTGCCCTACCATGACCCGTCGCTCGTCTCCAACCGCCCCTCGCTCGCCTTTGGTGCCGATCAGGTAGTCGCCCTTAACGACACGGTGGCGCTGCACCCCAACCTCAAAGCATTGAAGCCGCTGTACGACCAGGGCAAGCTGGCCGTCATTCAGGGCGTGGGATATCCCAACCCCAACCGGTCGCACTTCGAAGCCATGGACATCTGGGCAACCGCCAGTCCGGACAAACCCATGACCACGGGCTGGCTGGGCCGCTACCTGGACGCCGCTAACCTCGCGACCAGCAATCCCTTCAACGCTGTGAACGTGGGCAGTGCTACGCCTTTCGCGCTCAAAACCCAGAAGGTGGCAGTCCCCAGCATCCAGAGTGCCGAGGCGTTCACCTTGCGCGCCAATCCCCGCCAGCCACAGGACACCCAGGCACTGATGGCCGCGTTCAACGCCATCTATCAGCGTGGCCCGGGTGGGGTGCCCTACTACGGTGTGGTGGATGGCGTGGAGGCCAACACGGTCGCGGCCGCGGCTTCGCTCAAAGATCTGGCAACCAAGTACCACTCCAGCGTCAACTATCCGCAGACTGCGCTGGGCAAGAGCTTGCAGCAGGTCGCTGAGCTCATGACCGGCGGCTTCGGCACCCGCGTCTTCTACGCCAGTACCGGCGGGTTCGATACGCACGCTGGCGAGAAGCCGCAGCACGACCGGCTGATGAGTGAGCTGGCCGATGCCGTCGCCGCCTTCTATCAAGACCTCCAGCAGCACGGGCTCAGCCAGAACACGGTGCTCATGACCTGGTCGGAGTTCGGCCGGCGGGTGAAGGAGAACGGCAGCGGCGGAACAGATCACGGCACCGCGGCGCCCATGTTTGTTCTCGGCGATGCGGTGAAAGGCGGCGTGGTGGGCGATCAGCCTAGTCTCTCCAAGCTCGATACGAACGGCGACCTGAACTTCGGCATCGACTTCCGAGCGGTGTACAACACCCTGCTCACCAACTGGCTGGGCATGGATGGGCAGGAGGTCCTGGGCGCCCACTTCGAGACGTTGCCATTGTTCAAATAGGGCGCGCTCATTCCCAATTCCTGCCCTCACAGCTCATCCCACGCCGGTATACTGCTGAGCAGTGGAAGCGTCCGGCCGGGTGGTCGTCACCGGGCTGGGGGCGGTAACGCCCCTGGGGAACGATCTCGCCAGTACCTGGAGCGCGGCCATATCTGGCACCTCCGGTGCCGGACCGATCACCCTTTTCGATGCTTCGGAGTACGGCACGCGCATCGCCTGCGAGGTCAAGAATTGGGACCCCTCGCCCTACCTAGAACACAAAGAAATTCGCCATACCGATCGCGTGGTGCAGTTCGCAATCGGCGCGGCCAAGCAGGCGCTGAGCGACTCCGGCCTGGCTATTGACGATACGAACTGCCACGACATAGGCGTGCTGGTGGGCACCGGCGTGGGGGGCATTGGCACCCTGTCCGATCAGTTGAAGGTGCTGTTCGAACGCGGGCCCAGCCGCGTGAGCCCCTTCCTCATCCCCATGTTCATCAGCAACATGACGTCGGGCCATGTCTCCATGGTGCTGGGTGCGCGCGGGCCCAACTTCACCGTGGTGAGCGCGTGCTCCACGAGCGCCCACGCCGTGGGCGAAGCCGCGGAAATCATCAAGCGTGGCGACGCCGCCGTAATGTTCGCTGGAGGCGCCGAGGCGGCCATCGTGCCGATTGGCGTCGCGGGCTTTGTGGCCGAGAAGGCCATGTCCACTCGAAACGACGACCCCACAGCGGCCTCGCGCCCTTTCGACTTGGGCCGCGATGGGTTTGTGATGGGCGAGGGCGCGGCCATGCTGGTGCTGGAGGATTTAGCCCACGCACGGGCCCGCGGCGCGCACATCTATGGCGAAGTGCGCGGCTACGGCGCCACCGCGGACGCCTACCACTTCACCGCCCCGCTGACCGATGGCGCCGTGCAGGCGATGCGTCGCGCACTGGCGCGCGCCCGACTGGATCCATCAGACGTGGATTACCTGAATGCGCATGGCACATCCACCGATATAGGCGATAAGAGCGAGACCTTGGCCATCCACACCGTGTTTGGCGAGCACGCCCGCAAGCTCGCGGTGAGCTCCACCAAATCCATGCATGGCCATCTCTTGGGCGCGGCCGGTGCGCTGGAAACCGTGCTGTGCCTCATGGCGATGGATCAGCAGGTGATCCCGCCCACCATTAATTACACCGAGCCGGACCCCGAGTGCGATCTCGACTACGTGCCCAACACCGCGCGCCAGGCGAAGGTTTCCGTCACCATGAACAACGCCTTTGGCTTTGGCGGCCACAACTCTTCGCTCATCCTTCAGCGTGTGGTTAACTGAGGCTGGCCGCGACCGAAGGCACCACGAGCGGCGATTTCGCCAAGCCGGCGCCCGGCAACCTGGAGGCGTTGCAGCAGATACTGGGTTGCCACTTCGCCAACAGCCAGCTGCTGCTGCAAAGCCTGGCGCATCGGTCCTATCTGAACGAGAACCCGGACTACCATCTTGGCTCCAACGAGAGGCTGGAATTCCTGGGCGACGCTGTGCTGGCGTACGTGTGCGCTGAATATCTGTACCAGACTTTCCCTGGCCTGCAAGAGGGCGAGCTCACGGCGCTGCGGGCGGCGGCGGTGAACGCGGACACGCTGGCCAAATTTGCCAACCAGCTGCAGCTGGGCCAATACCTGCTGCTTGGCCGGGGCGAGGTCAAGGGTGGCGGCCGCACGCGCCCGCTGCTGCTCTCCAGCGCCTTCGAGGCCGTCATCGGCGCGTTGTTGCTGGATGCCGGCCTGCCGCGCGCCCGGGAGCTGATTGTGCGCTTCCTGGCGCCGGAGCTGGAACTCATCGTTACCGAAAGCCGCCAGCAGAATCACAAGTCGCTGCTGCAGGAGCTTGCCCAGGGCCAGCGCCTATCAACGCCCGAGTACCAGACGCGCGAAACCTCGGGCCCGGAGCACGCGCGCGAGTTCAGCGTGCAGGTGCTGGTAGGTGGACAAGTGGCAGGCAGCGGCGCTGGCCGCAGCAAGCGGCAAGCCCAGCAGGCAGCCGCGCGTGACGCCCTGGAGCACACGGCGCGGTGGCTGTTTGCGCCGAGCGTGCGATGACACCCGTGCACTATGTGTTGGACCCAGCTCCGCCCGCGTTCCGCTACCTGTGGCCATGGGTCGTATTTCTCGTGCTGGTACCCATGGCCGGCACCACGCTGGCCTACCTCATGGAGGAGCGCCATCACAAGCTGGCCGCCATCGCTCGGGTGGCCAAGCGCCTGCGCGATGCATGCTGGGTGCTGGCGATGGTTGGGCTCATCCTTATTGGTCTGCGCGTGGGTGATGCGCAGCTCCCGCTGGTGCGGTCGCGCATTGTGCTCTATGCAGTGGCCGTGGCCTACCTGGCGATGGCCATCTGGTTCGGATACTACAGCGCCGTGGTTGCGCCGCGGCTGGACGCGGCACATCAGGAAAAGCTGTTGCGCCGCCAGTACCTGCGCAGTTCCCGCCGCAAGCGCTGAGAGCGTCGGGCGCGCGGCTGCCCATGCGAACAGGACTTGAGCGTAACAGTGGGTCCCTGTTTGGTAAAATGAGTGAGAGGAACAGCCAGACCCGTTTGAACGTCATCGATACCCTTTCCGCGGGCTTCAGCAGGACGAACCGCCGGCTCGGGATTGTGGCAATCCCCGTTGCCGTGGACTTGTTCCTGTGGCTGGGGCCCAAGGTTGTGCCTGGCCCGAGCGTGACTCAATTGTTGGAGCACAGTCTGCCCCCTCAGTACGTGGCCTCCACCGCTGGCCTGCAACAGCTGGTGGCCGGCTTCAACCTCTTCTCAGTGCTGGTGCTGTACATCCCCAGCCTCATCGTGCGGTTGGGGAGCATTGGCCCCCTGGCGAGCGCGGCTCCTGTGGCGGCGGTGAACAGCGCTGGCATGTTCGCGCTGGCGGCCGTGGGCGCGGGTTTATTGGGCCTATGGCTGGGCTGCCTGTACATGGGGCTCGTGGCGCAGGTGATTCGTGATGGGCGCACTAACCTGGCCGCATTGGCCCTGGCCGTGTGGCGCTACTGGCGCCGCATGGTGCTGTTCCTCTTGTTAGTGGCGGCGGTGCTGGGTGCCAGCGCCATTCCGCTGGGGCTGGTGTACACGGTGCTGGCCTCGCTCAACCCGGCCGCCGGCGAATTTCTGGCCCTGCTGGTGGAAATCGCGCTGGTTTGGGCGCTCATCTACCTCTACTTTGCCGTGCAGGCAGTGATCCTGTCCGACGTCGGCCCCGTGCGCGGCATCCGCTGCAGCGTGCTGGTGATTTCGCACAACTTCTGGGCCTCGCTGCTGTTCATGGCGCTCAGCTTCCTCATCACCATAGGGCTGCCCATCATCTGGCAGCTGTTGGCCGGCAGCCCGCCCGGCCTGGTCATCGGCATTGTGGGCAACGCGTACATCGGGACCGGCGTCGTCGCGGCAGGCTTCCTTTTCTTCCAGGACAGGCTGGATCGCGTTCAGCAGGTTACCCGCGTGCAGACCGCAAAGGAGATTGAATGATCGACCCGCTCTCGTCGGCCTCGGCGGACGACGACACTCACGCCACTTCCTCCTACAGCGCCAAAGACATCCAGGTGCTGGAGGGCCTGGAGGCGGTGCGCCGTCGCCCCGGCATGTATATCGGCAGCACGGATGTGCGCGGGCTGCACCATCTTGTCCGCGAGCTGTTGGATAACAGCGTGGACGAAGCCATGGCCGGCGAGTGCGACACCATCGACATCACCATCGCGGAGGACAGCCGCGTGACGGTGATCGACAACGGCCGTGGCATTCCCGTGGACACGCAGCGCCAGCTCAAGAAGTCGGCCCTGGAGGTCGTGCTCACGGTGCTGCACGCGGGGGGCAAATTCGGCTCCGGCGGCTACAAGGTGTCGGGCGGGCTGCACGGTGTGGGCGTATCCGTGGTGAACGCGCTCGCCAGCTCGTTGCGGGTTGAGGTGCGGCTCGACAACAAGCTGTGGATGCAGGAGTATGAGCGCGGCATTCCGAAGGCCCCGGTGACCTCTATCCCCGAAGCCGATGGGCGCATCTTTCGGGCTATCGGCCGCAACCAGCGGCCTGGCGGCGCCACTGGAACGGCCGTGAGCTACCTCGCCGACCCGACCATCTTTCACGAAACGAGCTACGAGTACGGGCCGCTGGCGCAGTGGTTCCGCGAGATGGCCTACCTGAACCGCGGCCTCACGCTGCACTTCCTGGACCAGCGGACGGACCGCGAAGAGACCTTTTACTTCGAGGGCGGCATCGTTTCCTTCGTGCGGCACCTCAACAAGAACAAAACGCCGGTGCAGCAGCGGCCCATGTACGTGGAGAAGACGGTGGATGGCACCCAGGTCGAGGTGGCCATGCAGTACAACGACTCCTACGTGGAAACGGTGTACAGCTTCGCCAACGACGTGAATACCGCCGACGGCGGCACCCACCTCACGGGCTTTCGCACAGCCCTCAGCCGCACCATCAACACCTACTCGCGAAAACATGGCCTGCTGAAAGAGCAGGAGGCCAACCTCACCGGGGAGGACATGCGAGAGGGCCTGACGGCCATCATCAGCGTAAAGCTGCAGGAGCCGCAATTCGAGGGCCAAACCAAAGGCAAGCTGGGCAGCGCCGAAGTGGTGAACCAGGTAGCCGGGGCTGTGTCGGACGGGCTTATGGCCTTCCTGGAAGAGAACCCCGCCGATGCCAAGCGCATTGTGGACAAGATCGTGAACGCCGCTCGCGCCCGCGAAGCCGCGCGCAAGGCTCGCGAGTTGGTGCAACGCAAGGGCGCGTTGGACGCATCCACCCTGCCTGGTAAGCTCGCGGACTGTTCCGAACGCAACCCGGAGCTCTGCGAAATCTTCATCGTGGAGGGCGACTCAGCCGGCGGCTCCGCCAAACAGGGTCGAGATCGGCGCTTTCAGGCCATCCTGCCGCTGCGCGGCAAGATCCTGAATGTGGAGCGAGCTCGCCCGGACAAGATGCTGGATTCGGACCAGATCAAGTACCTGATCACCGCCATCGGCACCAATTTCGGCGAGAATTTCGAGGCTGAGAAGCTGCGCTATGGCAAGGTCATCATCATGACCGATGCTGATGTCGATGGCTCACACATCCGGACGCTGCTGCTCACCTTCTTCTTCCGCCACATGCAGCAGCTCATCGATGACGGCCACCTCTACATCGCCATGCCGCCCCTGTACAAAGTCAGCGCCGGCAAGAACGTGCAGTATGCCTATTCAGACGACGAACGCGACCGCGTGATCAAGGGCCTCAATGGCCGCAAGCCGGACATCCAACGGTACAAGGGCCTGGGCGAGATGAATGCGGACGAGCTCTTCGACACCACCATGAACCCGGAGTTCCGCACCATGCTGCGAGTGGGCGTGGAGGACGCGCTGGATGCCAGCGAGACGTTCGAGATGCTCATGGGCGACGACGTTCCTCCGCGCAAAAAGTTCATCCAAACCCACGCCAATCAGGTCCGCAACCTCGACGTGTAGTTTTGATGTAAATGTAGGGATACATAAACTCTGAGATTCGCGACATAAACTCTGAGATTGGCGACATGAAACTTGAGATTGGCTGTTTGGTCATCGTGCGACATTCCCAGTGAGGTGGGATGAGGCCGGAAACATTAGCCTTGTCCGCCCCCTGAGCAAGGGCTGTAGCCTGCCGGCCCGTGGCCCCCGTCATCAGAACAAGGCGAGCCTGAGTTCGTACTGCTTGCACCTAAGCGAATCTGTACGGGTACATAAAATCTGAGAGTGGCGACATAAGCTTTGAGAGTGGACGCGACTCTTTTGAGCGTGAGTGCCCCATCGTGCGACATTCCATTTGAGACTGGACGAGACATGGAAAGTTAGTCTCGTCCAGTCTCTTGATACAGGGGTATAGAAAGCCTGTGTCCCTCTCGGAAGAGAAAGACGAGCAGGACTTCGTACTCTTCTCGCCCGTGGGATTCAAAGATGAGGCGCTCCGCAGCTTCGTGAGACGCATTGCTCAGGAAAATCGCATTCCACCAGCGTGGATCCTTGAGCGAATAGGACTATCGCCATTTTCCAACGTGGATTTGCTGCATGGAAAACCCTTGCGTAAACTCTCGGACTTCCTCAACTTGAGTGAGCGAGACGCGCAAGACATGACAGTCCATGGATTCGCACCTGCCTTGATCGGTGCTCCAACTTTCGATGAGGGGCATCTTCGCCAAGACGTGCGTTCTACGTTCATCCGACTCTGCCCTGACTGCGTCCAGGAAGCTGCGTATGTCCGACGACACTGGTCACTGGTAGTAATCACCGCCTGCTTCAAGCACCGTCGTCTCCTCATCGACTCTTGTAAGCATGGCAACCACCGAATCACCTCGCGACTCAGGGAGATTTCCCAATTCCAGTGTGGCGAGGCCGTTGGAGATGCTGGTCGAGTGCCCGCAGAACTGCTTCGTACGGACGCCCAGCGGCACATTCAGATTCTGCTTGGTATCGAACCGGGCATCGCTACCTACCCAGAGACCTTTCGAGCACTGACGAGTCCACAGTACTTTGCGTCGGTGCGTAGTCTTCAATGCCTGGTTCCTCGCAAAATGGTACGCGCCAGGCTGTCAATCTCAGAATCTCACCAACAACTTGAGTACGCTCATGAGGTGCTTTGGAGTTGGCCGAATTCCTTCTACGATCTCCTGGACTCCTATCGACCACACGTTGAGACCTTCACTGCACGCTTCTTTACCCCCCGCAAGATGTTTCGCCAACTTGCCGAAGCGGGCGTGCCTCAATTCGAAGATGCGTTTGTGACATACGTGAGAACTCGCTGGTCTGGACGCGTAATTCAGTCAGATCGCTTCATGAGAGCCCATGCCGTGAAGCCAGCGTTTGTCTCTCGTAACGATGCGGCGAGCATGCTCAAGGCTGATCGCCGAAAGCTTGCGCCATGGATTCGTTCCGGACTGCTCGAAACCGTCACGCAAAAAGGCGGGGCCATCAGGTTTCGGCGTTCGGATGTGGAGCGACTGGCCCAAGAACGGACGAAGTATCTGGCTGCGTCTGCCGCATACGGCCGACTGGGCATTAGCGTCGTCGGGTTGGACTCGCTGGTCGCAGCCGGGCTTCTCACAGTCCATTCAAGAGAGGGCGAGCTCGGCAAACGGTACGACCTCAGAGAATTGGAGGTCCTGGAAGCAAGACTGGCCGAACAAATGAGGGAATCGCCAGCCGACC
>DATKQD010000235.1:0-8642 GCA_035532895.1 Chloroflexota bacterium | reverse complement strand
CCAATCGAGTGGTTGTGCTGGCCCGTTCGGCCATCGACATCCTTGAGCGGGATTACGGCATTCCTTCGGATCGGTCGCTGTTCATCCCCCATGGGGTGCCCAATGTGAATCCCGTGCACGCGAGATTAGCCAAGCAAGCGCTGGGTCTCAAGGACCGCCTGGTGCTGGCGACCTGCGGGCTGATGAACCCCGGCAAAGGCATTGAATACGCGATCCAATCCTTGGCTGGGCTGGTGGATGAGTTTCCGGATCTGCTGTACCTGGTGGTGGGCGAGACCCACCCTGGTGTTCGGGCGCAGAGCGGCGAAGCCTACCGCGAGCAGCTTCAAGCGTTGGTAGCGGAGCTTGGGTTGGAGCGGAACGTGCGTTTCCACAACCACTATCTCAGCTATCGCGACCTGGTGCTGCATCTGCTCGCCGCGGACATCTACGTGGTGCCGTATCTGGACCTCAACCAGATCGTGAGCGGGACCCTGGCCTATGCCCTGGGCTGCGGCCGGGCCATCGTTTCCACGCCCTCCGCCTATGCGCGAGAGGTGCTGGCTGACGGGCGTGGCTCCGTGGTGCCCGCGCGCGATCCGCGGGCGCTGGCGGGCGCGCTCCGCGAGCTGCTCAGCGATCCGGTGCGCCGGGCGGCCATGCAGCGGCAGGCTTACGCTTATGGCCATGCCATGATCTGGAGCCGCGTAGCCATGGCCTACGTTCAGGCGTTTGAAGAGGAACTGGCCCGGTCATGGCGTGCGGAAACGCCAGCTTTGCTCGCTGTCCCGGACGAGGTCCTGGCCTCGCCGGTCCTCGAATACGCGGGCAATTCCCTACTGTGAGACGTTTGGCCGCAACGTCGCAAGCGACCCTCGACCTATCGCGTCGGCCGCTGCTTCGAAATGCGAACCGGCGTTCCTGGGGCACCCATCCAGGCGCCGGCGGCGCAGTGGCCGGGCCAGCTCGTGCCTTTTAATAGCTGAGGCCCGCTTCCAGCATGTCTTCCTGCGCCAGCAGCCAGGCCAGGAGAGATTCGGCGCCCTGATTGGCATTCACGTCGTTTTCGAGCAGGCCGTCGGCGCAGCCGCCGCTGTCCTGGTCGATGAGGCTCAGGTGGTTGGGGTTGGCGCCAGTGAACCAGCCAAAGGCCAGCCGAGCCCAGCGCTGGAACCGCGTGTCGCCGCCGACGCTGTAGGCTGCCAGACACGCGGCCAGCGTAGCCTGTGCATCCACCGGCTGCTGGTCGTACACGGCCCGGCGCCCGCCGCGAGGGTAAAAGCCCTGGTTGCCAATGAGGCTCATCACGCCATCCACCTCCATCACGCCGCACAACCAGGCCAGTGCTTGTAGCGCGGCGTCCTGCTCCGGTTCGCCTAGCAGCGCGTGCGGCAGCGTCGCGTTGCAGTAGGTAAGCTCCGGCTCGAACCAGGGCCAGTCGGCCGTCGCGTGCGCCTGGAGGCCCGCCGCGAGGGCCCTCCGCAGCCGCCCGCGTGGCTCGGTCAGCGGGCTCTGCGGCTCGGCCTCTCCCCACAATCGAAGGCCCAGCAGCAGAAAGGCCTGGCTGCGCGGATGCTCGAACTCCGCCAGGTGCGGCAGCAGCCCATCCAGGCAGCGCAGCGCCCGCAGGCGAACCTCACTTTGTGCTGTGTAGCGGGCGGCAAAGCCCAGGCCCCAGGCCGCGCGGCCGTGGGAGTCGCCGGAGCCGAGGGCCTCCAGCCAGGTGCCGTCCGCGGCCATAAAGTTGCGGAAGCGGCCATCCGGCCGCTGGCAGCGCTCCACAAAAGCCAGGTAGTGGCGAATGTAATCGAGCAGGCCGTTCTCGCCCGTGAGGGCGTGCGCGCGAATGGCGGCGGTGAGGGCACGGGCGTTGTCGTCCAGACAGTAGCCGAACTCCGGGTTAGGCCGCGCGCCGGTGGCGTGCTGGTACAGGCCAGTGTTGTCCGTCATGCGGTACAGGTGGTTCAGGTTGAGGGCCGCGGCCGGGGGGCGTGAGGGCAAAGGCTGTGAGTAAACGCTTAGTGGTCGCCGGCGGGGCTGGCGGCGGCGGCCCGGATGGCTTGTTCGATGGTGCCGAAGTCCGCATCGGAAAGCACGTGCACGTTGCCCTGGAAGGCCAGTTGCCAGTGGGCGGCAGGCCACTTGTGCACCCACTCCAGCCTCGGCAGCAGCGCCTCGGCGGCGACGAATTGCTCCGGCAACAGGATGCAGTTGGGCGTGATGGAGAAGCGCCAGGGATACGGATATTCGCCTGCCTTGCGGCCCGCCCAGATGGGTTCGAGACGATCCTCGAAGAAGCTGTCGGTGGCGGTAGCAGTACCACCAAACTTCTGAATGCCGGTGAGATAGAAGAGCACGCGATCGCCCGATTGCACGCGCTCCGCTTTGCGGCGGTGGCGCTCTTTCATGCCGGCCACCACAAAACCCATGCGCCGGCTCACTTCAAAATTGTCCGCGCCGGAAACGAGCATCCAGTTTGTGGGCATCACACCTCCCCAGCTTCGTAGGCTTCGTCCAGGAGCTCAACAATGTGCTTCACAGCCGTGCTGGCGCCTCGCTCGCGCAGGCCGGCCGCGAGTTGAATCATGCAGCCCGGGTTAGCGGAGACCACCATCTCCGCGCCGGTGGCCGCCGCGGCTGCACTCTTCTCCGCCATGAAGCGCCGTGAGAGCTCGTTCTGCGTGATGTTGTAGATGCCTGCGCTGCCGCAGCAACGGTCCGAATCGCGCATCTCCACGAGGCGCAGGCCAGGAATGGCCCGCAGCAGGTCGCGCGGCTGCTGCCGCACGCGCTGCCCGTGGGCCAAATGGCAGGGCTCCTGGTAGGTTACGGTCTTCTCCAGCCGCCCAAACGCGGTGTTTAGAGGCAGCGCAGCAAGAAACTCCGTAACGTCGCGTACGCTGCTGGCGAAGCGCTGCGCCGAGTCCGCGTAACGCGGGTCATCCTTCAGCAGCTCCGCATACTCCTTCACGGTGGCGCCGCAACCGGCCGCGTTCATGATCACGGCGTCCAGCCGCTCCTGGCCAAAGGCGTCGATGTTGGCGCGCGCCAGCTGGCGGGCCGTGGCGCGGTCGCCGTCATGGGCGTGCAGGGCGCCGCAGCACGTCTGTGCCCGCGGGACGAACACGTCGCAGCCGTTGCGGTTCAGCACCCGAACCGTGGCGCGATCGATGTCCGCGAAGCACAGGCTCATGACGCACCCGGAGAGCAGCCCCACGCGGTGCACCGCCTGGCCGTGGGCGTAAAACCATTGGCCGCTGGGTGGCTCGAAGAACTCTGGCGACACTTCCGGCATCAGGGCCTCAACACCGCGCAGCGAGGCAGGAATCAGCCCCAGCGCTCGGGCCAGGCGCTGGGCGCCGCTACGCTGGTACCAGCGCGAGAGCCGCCCCAGCAAGCGCAGCCGCTCGGGCCGCGTAAAGATGTGCCTGAGCAGCACCGTTCGCGCCAGTGACGGCGCGAGTGGTCGCGGCCACTCCTGCTGGATTGTCTCGCGCGTCAGCTCCATGAGGTGCCCAAAGGGCACGCCGGATGGGCAGGCTGTTTCGCAGGCGCGACACACCAGGCAGCGCTCCATGTGGGTCACCACATCATCGTTCAGATCGGTGCGGCCTTCGACCAGCGCGCGCATGAGGTACAGGCGGCCACGTGGCGAGTCGCTCTCCAGGCCCAGCTCGCGGTAGGTGGGGCAGGCACCCAGGCACAAGCCGCAGTGCACGCAGCGGTACAGCCCCTCGAAGCGCTCCTCGTTCCAGGCGCCGCGTTCGTGGCGCTCAGGTTTAGAGACCGCCAACAAAGCGCCCCGGGTTGAAGATGCCGCGCGGATCGAACTGCTCCTTGACGCGTCGCATGAGCGCGAATTCGGGCCCCACTGGCCCCCACACGCTGCCCTGAGCCTTTTCCCAGGGCGAACACTGCTCCAGCACCAGGCAGGCGTTCTGCACTTGAGCGACCACGTCCGCGAGAACGCTCCGGCCCAGTCCGTACACGTACGCCACACCGCTCAGCGCGTGGGCCACGGCGATCGCATCGCGCGGAAGCGCGGCCAGCAGCTGGCCCAGCGATGCCGGAGGCGCTGAAACGCGGGCGACCAGATCGTGCTCCGCCCAGCCGTAGCTCGCCAGGCTCTGCCAGAAATCCGGCGCGGTGTCGCCCTCGACGATCTCAATCGCGCGGGTCTGCTGGGGTGGAAAGCCGGCCGAGCAGATGGTGGTGACATCAGCCTTCTGCCGGTTGAGGGACGCCTGTCCGCCGCCTAGCCGGATGGCCAGCAGGTAGCCGCGACCTTCGGAAGCCGAGGGCAGCAACAGTTCGCAGGCATGCACCGGGAGGCCGGCGCGGAACAGCGCGCGCACTGTTTCCCAGGCGGGGGCCAGCTCGCGATAGCTCGCCAGCACAGTGCTTTCCCTCTCCCGCAATGGCCAAACCTTGAATGTGGCTTCGGTGATGATGCCCAGGGTACCCAGGGACCCGGTATACAGCTTACACAGGTCGTAGCCAGTGACATTTTTCACGACGCGGCCGCCGGCTCGCGTGAGCGTGCCCGCGTCGTTTACCACCTGGATGCCGATGAGCACATCCCGGCAAGTACCATAGCGTGCTCGTGCCGGCCCGCTGGAGTTGCAGGCGATGAGTCCGCCCACCGTCGCCTGCTCCGGCTTGGGTGGGTCCAGCGGCAGCATCTGGCCCTGCTCGCGCAGCACGCGTTGCAGGTCGGGCAGGCGCACGCCTGCCTGCACCGTGCAGGTGAGGTTGGCCGGCTGGTACTCCACCAGGTCGGCCAAGCCCGTCGTGCAGATCACCAGGTCCACCCGGCGAGGCCGGTCACCCAGGGCCATATGCGTACCGCCGCCCCACGGCGTCACCGCCCAACCGTGCTCGCCCGCCAGCGCCACCAGCCGGCCCACCTCCTCCGGTGCTCTGGGGAAGGCGACCACGGCCGGCACCTGGCCGTCCACGGCGTAGCGAGGCCGCTCGTCCTCCGCCGCCACCGGACAAATGGCGCCCACGGCAAGGGCGTGGGCACCGGTGGCGATCATCTCGCTGCTCACCAGGCCGCCGCGGCCAGGTCCGAGCCAGGCCGGCGCGGCACTTCGGCGCAGGTGGCGTGGCCGTTGGGGAAGATCTTGCAGGGGTTGAAGAAGTGGTCCGGATTGAACACGCGCTTGAGACGGCGCATCTGGGCCAGGTCGTCCTCATTGAACACGAGTGGCATGAACTCCTGCTTCTCCAGGCCAATGCCGTGCTCGCCACTGAGCGATCCACCGGCGGCTACGCAGATTTCCACGAATTTCTTGCCGCACTCCAGCACGCGCTCCAGCATGCCCGGCTGCCGCGCATCAAACAGGATGTTGGGGTGCAGGTTGCCGTCGCCCGCATGGAAGACATTGCCCAGCTGCAGCTGGTACTCCTCAGCGGTCGCCGTGACCTGCTGCATCACGTTCATGAGCTGGCTGCGTGGTACCACCGTATCCACGATGTAGTAGTTCGGGGCAATCCGTCCCAACGCGCCGAAGGCTTCCTTGCGGGCCTGCCACAAACGCGTGCGTTCCGACTCTTCCACCGCTTCTCGCACCTCAGCCGCGCCCAACTCCCGGCACAGTTGGCGCAAGCGCAAGGAGTCATCCTCCACCGCCTCAGTCAGCCCATCCAGCTCCACAATCAGCACCGCTCCGGCACTTGCGGGAAAGCCCACGTGGAAGGCCGCTTCCACCGCCTGCACCACCAGACGATCGATCATTTCCATGGCGGCGGGCATCATGCCGGCGGCGATGATGCCCGACACCGCCTGGCTGGCCTGGGCAATGGTTTCGAAGACCACCAGGAAGGTACGCACCGCTTCGGGCTTGCGCGTTAGCCGCACGCAAATGCGCGTCGTAATGGCGAGCGTGCCCTCGGAGCCCACCAGCGCGCCCACCAGGTCGTAGCCGGGCCGGTCCGGCGTTGGCCCGCCCAGCTCCAGCGCCTCGCCATTGGGCAGTACAACATTCAGGCCCAACACGTGGTTCGTGGTCATGCCCAGGGCCAGGCAGTGCGGGCCACCGGAGTTCTCGGCCACGTTGCCGCCCAGAGTGCAGGATTTCTGCGACGACGGATCGGGCGCATAAAAGAGGCCCAGGTCGGCTACTTGGTTGCTCAACTCCACGTTGACCAGGCCTGGCTCAACCAGCGCCGTGCGGTTCTCCTGGTCCACCTCCAGCAGGCGATGCATATGCGTGGTGATGAGCAGAATGCCGCCCTGGCTGGTCACGGCGCCCCCACTCAGGCCGGTGCCGGCGCCCCGCGCGGTAACCGGCTGCCCATGCTCCAGCGCAATGCGAACGATGCCCTGCACCTGTTCCGCTGAGTCGGCGAAAACGACGACATCGGGCTGGCCCTTGTCCGCGGCGCCGTCGCCGTCGTACACCAGCAGGTCGGTGGGGTGATCCAGCACGTTGGCAGTGCCGGCCACGGTACGCAGCAGCGCCACAAGAGCCGGCCGGTCAATAGGTGTAATCGACGACCTCGCGGCGATCTTCGGCTACCTGGGGCAGGTACTCGGTGACCAGCTTGCGGTGCGCCGGATGCCCGCCGTATTCGCGCAGCTCGGCCTCCGTTTCGAAGTCGCAGCTCAGGGCCATGTTGAAGGTGCCACGCTTGCTGATGTCCGGACCAATAGAAAAATTCTTGACATAAGGTATCGACTGTGGCAGCGCGTTGAAGCCATCCACCAGCGTTTTGAGGACGGCCGGATCGTGGCCCTCCTTCGTTTTGAAGAGGACGATATGGCGAATCATTGGGCCATTGTAAGCGCCACTCGCGGCTGGGGCTCAGGCGCCTCCCCACTGTTGAAGAAGGGCTGGCAAGGCACTGAGGGAGGCGATGGTGGCGGTGGGGGTGATGCCCGTGGGCCGGGGGAAAGGGCTGGTGTTCTCGCGCCACACGGCGCGCAGACCGGCGGCCTGGGCACCGGCGATATCGTCCAGCAGGCGATCGCCCACCATCACGCACGCGGCCGCTGGCACGCCCACCCGGCGGCACACCTCGGCGAAAACGAAAGGGTGCGGCTTGGAGTGGGGGAGGTCCGAGGTGTACACCAGCTCATCCAGCAAGCCGGCCAGCCCATGGGCAGCCAGGTCGGCATTGTGCCACTCTGCCGCCCACCAGGTGTTGGACAGCAGCCCCAGCTTGTAGCCCCGTTCCCGTAAGCACACGAGGACATCGCGCGCGTCTGGAAAGGGCTGCGCCCAGCCATCTACCGCGCGGGCATAACCATCCAATGCAGCCAGCAGCTCCGCCTCCGTAATGTGCAGGCCCAGGCGGGCGAAGCCGTCGTGCAGCACGCCCGTGGGCGGGCCGCTCCAGTGCTCGGCGTTCACATGCGCCCAGTGCGCCAGCTCGGCCGCGTGCATGGCACGCACATACGGCTCGCGCTCAGGCCAGGCAGCCCCCGGCAGCGCAGCGGCAGCGTAGTCATAGGCGAGGCCCCAGCGCCGGGGCGCATCATCATCCCAGGCGGGCCAATCCACCAGCGTACCGCCAAGATCGAAGATCACGGCGGTGGGGGTGCGTGGGCTGGGTGGGTCGATCAGCCGAAGGCGCTGGCGAGGTGCGTCATGGAGCGCAGCTTGTTCAGCGCCTCCACCTCAATCTGCCGCACGCGCTCGCGCGTGATGGTGAGCTGCTGGCCAACCTCGTCGAGCGACAGTGGCTTCTCCAAGAGGTAGCGCGCCCGCACCACGAAGGCCTCGCGGCGCGAGAGCGACCGCAGGGCGTCTTCCAGCATCTCGTGCATCTCATCCTGGATGATCTGTTCGTCGGGTGCCTGCACTTTGGCATCTGGCTGCAGATCGCCCAACGTGGAGTCCTCATCCTCGCCTACCGGCTCGTCCAGCGAGGCGGAAACCCAGGAGGCCGAGCGAACGGCACGCACGCGCTCAATGGTCAGGCCGGTGGCGTTGGCCAGCTCGTATTCATCCGGCAGGCGGCCCAGCTTCGCGTGGAGCTCGGATTCCAGGCGCGAAAGCTTCTGACGGAGCTGCGCTACGTACACGGGCAGGCGGATCATGGCCGCCTGCTCTTCGATGGCGCGCCCTACCGCCTGACGAATCCACCACACCGCGTAGGTGGAGAAGCGCAGGCCGCGCTTGTAGTCGAACTTCTGGGCGGCGCGTATAAGGCCCAGGTTGCCTTCCTGAATGAGGTCCGACAGCGGCAAGCCGCGGTTGGCGTACTTCTTGGCGACGCTCACCACGAGCCGAAGGTTGGCCTCTACCAGCTCATTGATGGCCTCGTGATCGCCATCGGCCGCCCGACGGCCCAGGGTCTGCTCTTGATCGGGGGTGAGGAGCGCTCCGCCGTGCGCCACGCGCACCTCGGCCAAGTAGGCGCCAAGCGCCTCGTCCGCCAGCTCCTCGGACAGTTCCAGTTCACGTTCAAAAGAATGTCTGCTCACAACTCGTCACAGTGTAGCGCGCGGCAGGCGGCGAGTCACATAGGGTCATGGACTCATTGGGCGGACCGAGCCCGGAGCCCGACCTTCTTCGCCGCCGCGTCCCACCGGAACTGGCCGCCCCGACGTCTGGACGTATGATCGGGGCAATGCGAGCACTGGTGCTGTTCAGTGGTGGACTGGACTCTAGCACAACTTTGGCCATCGCGCGGCAAGAGGGAATGGACGCCTC
>DATKQD010000234.1:0-14391 GCA_035532895.1 Chloroflexota bacterium | reverse complement strand
GCCTTGCGCGCGTCGACCGTGTCCAGCCTGGGCGGCCGATGGCCAGCCAACCATTCGCGCACGTGCTGCCGGAACGCAAGGTCCTCGGCGGTGTAGGTCAGGTCCATAGTCCTCCTCGAAGCGGTGGTTGTTTGGATGGGTCGCGCTACGGCAAATCAGCCGTTCAACGCCGCAAACGCTTGGGCCAGGTCAGTCTTGATCGCGTGGCCGCCGGACGTTTGCCAGTCCTTCAGCACACCGTCGTAATCCGTTTTCTTTACGGCACCGGGCAGTATACGTCAGTCAACACGTCCTCTCAACGTGCATTTGGCATGGGGAAGTACTTGGCCCTGGGTGGCCCTCCGAGCGTGGATGTACTGCAATTCACGCGCCATTGGTGCTCTGTTCACACCCGTTTTATGGATACCGGCGCATAGTAGCGGCGTGGAAATCCTCAGCCAGGCGATGTGCGAAGCCATCCTACGCCGCAACGAGATCGGCCGGCTGGCCTGTTTCTCGCCGCGCCAGAATCGCGCCTACATCGTGCCCCTCTCCTACCATTATCAAAGCGGCGCGGTCTATTTCGCGTGCCTGCCCGGGCAGAAGCTGGACTTCCTGCGGGAGCACGCCGAGGGCGTCTGCCTGGAAGTGGAAGAGGTGGATGAGGAGCATCGCTGGAATACCGTGCTGGTCACCGGCAGGTTCGGCGAGCCGAGCGGCCACGAGCAGATCCAAGAAGGCCTCGCGGCCGTCCAGCGGGTAGCTCGCGGACCTTTACGAAGCCTGTTCGAGACGCAGATTTCGGCGCCATCCGCCGGCCACCTAACTGTTTGCGCCCTGCGACCAACGTCGATCACCGGCCGGTTTGCCCGCTGGGAGCCGGCTCCCAGCGGGCACAAGGCCGCGCGTCAGCAGGCCGGCTTACACGAACAACGCATGCACAGTTAGGCGAAGGCTGGACGTCAACGCTGAGTGCTGTCGGAGAAGAGGGCTCCGGCCAGCGAACGCTTCGGATTTGGTGCGTTTGCCGCCTGTTGACGGCACGGGTCTGATGCTGAATGTGACACAAGCCCGCAGACACAAGGAGGATTGGCAGTGATCCCCCAAGCCGGCGTAACCATCGAGACCACCGACAGACACAGAGAATGGCCAGGGTGGGTTCCCCGGCCATTCTCTGTCTTACCTTCAGTCCGTCCAGGTGCTCTGGGCACTCAAAGCTGACGCTCCTACTCAGGGGAGACCGGTCAGGGAGCAGAGCGGACATCCGGCTTCCGCTGGCCCTCGCCGGGGAGGGCTTCGTATCTCAACCTGCCAGCGCACCTCCTCAATGCGAGTTGTGTCTTGGTGGAGCCAACCTCCGAACAGTGGAACTCGTTCCATGCCCGAAGTGTGGGGCTGCGCGCAACAACGGCCCGCAAACGCGCCGATAACGCACCATAAACAGGTCCCGCGGCGCAGCCGTTCACACATGTTCAATCAGAAATTCATGCGCCGTTTAGCACCGGCCATCTATGGTCGGCGCAGGAGGAAGGCCATGTTCAACGACAAGAAGGCAACGGCGGCAGATCTCGCCGCCGTGCTGGCGCAGCATGAGGCAGCCGAAGAAGCGGTGCTGGTGCAGTATCGCCAGGTCGCCTCGGCGGCCCGCGACTCCGGCGTGCGCTTTTTGATGCAGCTCATCTGCGAAGACGAGGAGCGGCATCACCGTCTGCTGGCCACCATGCAGGCCGACGCGGAAAGAGCGGCCAAAACGACCGGCCAAATTGGCCCCACAGTGGAAGGAGCGGTGCTCCTCCAGGATCAGGCGCTGGATCGCACCGACGCCTTCCTAGCGCACGAGCGGGATGGCTTGCGCCAACTGAACCGGCTGCGCCGCATGACCAAGCGGCTGTCGGGAGGGCCGTCCAACTTCATCCTCGATCTCATGGCGGCCGACACCCGGCGGCACATCGCCATCCTCGAGTACATCAACAGCCGGCTGCGGGCTGCGCTCGGGGATGAACGCCAGGCTGTCATGCTGAACGCCGAGTTCTCGAACCAAAGGCGATCGAGGCGCGCGATCGTGGATGTGACCCCCGCCGGAGCCGTTCAAGCGTCAGATGGGTCGCCCCGCGGGGATTACGTGCCTCGTCGCTGAATGACTGCGCGCATGAGCGGCCCAGACACGTAAGGAAGGAGATCGCATGATGGCCAAAGTGCTGGTCCCGCTGGATGGGTCGGAGCTGGCTGAGCGGGCGTTGCCGCTGGCCGCGGCCGTGGCTCACCTGACCGGTTCTGGTCTCAAGCTTGTGGAAGCCGCCGTCAGGCCGACCTCGCTGGAGGTGGGCATGGGATTCGAAGGACTCCTGGAGGCCGCTCAAGACTACCTCAACAAGCGATCCGCGATGCTGAGGGAGCGCTATCAGCTGCACGTTACCAGTCAGGCCGTGATCGCTTCCGCGGTGAAGCTGATCGTCGATCAAGCAGCCCGGCCCGCGGTGTCCGCCGTGGTTATGAGCACGCATGGCCGGACAGGCCCGCTGCGCATGCTCATGGGCAGCGTCGCGGAGGGCGTACTGCGCAAATCGCCCAACCCGGTCTACCTGGTTTCCTCCCGAGCGCCCGAGGGGCCCGCCGTGGCGGGCATCAAGCACATCCTGGTGCCACTGGACGGGTCGGCCGTGTCGTACTCGGTCCTCGCGCCGGTGAGGCAGCTCGCTCAAGCGGCGGGCGCGTGCCTCACCCTGTTTCGCATTTTCGACGAAGGCGAAGAGCTGACCGATCGAAATGGGGCAACGACAGGGCAGCAGTGGGACATGCTGGCAGCGAAAGCGGACCTCTATTTCGCGCCGGTCAAAGCGCACCTGCGCGCCGCCGGTCTGCAGGTGGCTGCGGACTGGACGACGGGCGACCCGGCCCGGGAGATCCTAGCCCAGGCGGACTTCGTGCACGCAGATCTCGTTGCGCTGGCAACCCATGGCCGGTCCGGCTTTGATCGGCTGCGCCACGGGAGTGTAGCCGAAGGCGTCCTTCGGCACGCCAAGGTTCCGGTGATGACGTTCGGCCCGGCGGCGCTCAAGCGCCTGGCCGGCGATGTCGGCACGCTGGTCGACGCCCGGATCGCTCGCTTGTCAAACCTCTGATCCGTCCCTTCCTAGCAGAAGCGCGGTAGCGACCATCCGTGTCAACGGCCGGCTACTCCGGTTGCGGGAGACGGGTACTCTGCTGAGCCTCCAGCCGCCAGCGGGCATCGATCTTCCGCCACAGCTGAATCACCTGGTGGTAGGTTACGCCCAGGCCAACCGTGGTGTTGATCTGCCGGCCCGCCATGAGCGCCGTGTCACCATAAACGCGCACCACGAGGTTGCGGCGTTCGCAGGCATAGCGGTGCGCCATTTTGGCCAGGCCAGCCAGGTAAGCCGCCTTATCCTGCACCATGGCATTGGCATGGGTGTAGATGAGGTCCTGAGATAGCATCGGCTCCAGCGCCGCCCAATTCTGCGTGGTGATGGCGCCCCGCAGCTGCTCCTCCGCTGCGCGCACCTCGTCCTCAGCCGCCGCCATTAGCGGTTCGATCTGGAGTTACTGCTACCCGCACAGTGGCTCGCGCACACCCTCGCCCGCGCGAGGGGAGAGCAGGCCGTGAGGCCTCCCGGTGTCCTATTGGCTGTGTTCCGTAGACAGCGCCGCATGAGTTTCGTCCTCCTGTTTTCTGTGTGTAGCGCGAGCACGAGGCTCGCTGCCGGCGCGCCGCTGGACCCTGATGGCGCGCGTCTACTTGCGCTTATCGATGCCTTTTCGCTTTCCTTTAGCCGCCTTTTTTGCACCGCCGGCGGCGGACGGCCCTTTCGCCGGCTCACCCGCCCCGATAAGCGGAGGGATGGCCAGCCCCGCAGCTTGAACCATCGGCCCCAGATTCGGCCCGCCCGAGCGGGAGGTGAACTCCAGGTCAACCCGCGGCAGCCGGCGTACCGCGCCGGCAAGCGAGGTGAGCTGCACCTGGTCGTGCCGCAAAGTGATGGTACGCCACAGCCGCGCCAGCTCCGCCAGGTAGACTTGCTGGAGTTCGACCAGCCGCCGCCGCTGCGTCCAGCGGCGTGGCTCCGAGCCACCTTCGTCGCTCCGCTCCCACAGGGTCTGGCCCAGTTGCGACAGCAGTGACGCCTGCGCTTCCGAAAAGGTATCGGCGCGTTCAAAGCCAGTCATCACGCCGGACACGATGAGTCGGCAGCGCCGATACGACTCGTCCGCCAGAGCCCCGTCCAGCAGCGCCAGCAGCGGCTTTCGCAGCCGCTCGGCGCTCTCGCCGCCTACCTTCCCCTCAATCGAGGCGACCGCTTCCGCCGTCAGCCACGGCGCGCTGGCCACGGTTTCGTGGCAGGCCAGCCAGTCCAGCACCTGTACGTGCGCTTCGGTGTGGCTGCCCAGCACGCCGAAGACGGCGGAGGCCAGGGCCATGTCCGCGCGCGCCGCGGCGGCCAGCAGAACATCGCACGCGGCACCCGCCAGCGCCGGTTGTGGCAGGTCTTCGAAAAGTGCCAGCACACGCCCTCGGTCCGCGGCGGTTTGCCAGGCGCGCACGGTGCCGGTGAGCGCCAGGGCCACACTGGCGAGCAGCAGCGCCACCGCGCCCACTTCCACTGGTGTGGACAGCGGCAACCACAACGCGGCGGCGGCCAGCACCACCAGCAGGCCCAGCGCTACCCACCACTTCACCGCACGCCGCGCCAAACGGCCCCACAGCGCCGGGCTGTAGTGCTCGGCCAGGTGCTGCAGGGTGAACATGAGGGCCAGCGTGTAGAGGCACAGCATGGCAATGGCGCCGCCGGCCGCCAGGCCGGTTGCGTCGCGGTCGAAGAGAAAACCCACCCTGCCCGCAAGCGTACTCCGTTTGGTTTTGACCCTGAGGCCAGGTGCAGGAAGAATCCGCACCTCTACGGCACCAAATAACCAGCGTGCGCATGGGGTATGATGAGGGCGCTTCTTGTCCCGATCCCCCAAAAGTTGGGGCAGGATAGCCGCGTTTTTTCTCTCCTCCGCGGAAGGCCTGGGTTTCCCTCTCCCCAATGCCCGGGCCTTTCGCCTTTTCTGGCGAGGCCTAGACCAGGCGGTTTAAGCCAGCTCCCGAGCGTGGGCGGCGGCGGCGCGGGCGATCTTCACCAGTCCATCGATGAGCTTACGGTCGGAGGACAGCGCGCGCGGCAAGGCCAGCGCAAAGGCGCCGGCTTCTACGTCCGGCACCTCCATCTCTAACCGTGCGGCGGGCAGTTCGGCGCGCGGAACATGGTAGCCCTCCAGTGCCACCGGGCGGCTGAGCTCGGGCACCGCCTCGAAGCCAGCGGGCGGTCCCGCTGGGCTCACGTGGCGCCGGGCGCGCAGCTCCTCCAGGAGCGTTGCCCGCGGCATGCCGCGCAGCTGGAACAGCACGAAGGGGTCCGCGTCGAAGCGTGCTCCGAGCACGTAGTGCACCGCCGCGATGTGCTTACAGGGATTGGCGTCGTCCGGACAGCTGCAGGTGGCCCGCAGCTCGGAGCTGTGGGTTGGGAAGAGCGAGTGCCCGGCCTCCTCGAACAGCTCATCCACATCCTCAGGCATCTCACCGGCCAGCAGCTGGCCCGCGTAGCGCGCCTTTTGAGCGATCAGGTCCATGACACGCAGCCAGGCGCCGCGGCTGAACGCATCCAGCCGAATCACCACCCGGTATGGCACGGGGCGGGAGCCGCGCACGCGCGCCTCGGCCAGGCCAGGTTCAATATTGAGGCTCAGCACGCGGCCGGTCCGGGCGTAGGTGCGGCCCCGCTCGAGGCGATTCTCCCAGCCCAGGGCCTCCAGCGCGGCGATCCAGCGGCGCGTCCACCACTCGCTGCCGAATGAGGCGATGTAGGGCATGGCGGTCAGGCCGCCTCGGCCCAGCGCTGGTCCAGCGCGAAGATGTCGCGCAGGTCGCCGGTGGAGAGCTCCGTGAGCCAGCTTTCGCCGGCCCGCACCACCAGCCCAGCCAGCTGGCGCTTGGCGGCGATCATGTCCGCTACGTGGACCTCGATCGTGCCCTGGGTCATGAACTTGTAGACCATCACATCCCTGGTCTGGCCAAACCGGAAGGCGCGGTCCGTAGCCTGGTCTTCCACCGCCGGATTCCACCAGCGGTCGTAGTGGAACACGTGGTTCGCGGCGGTCAGGTTGAGGCCTACACCGCCGGCGCGGATAGAGATGAGCAGCGCACCCGGGCCATCCAGCTGCTGAAAGGTGTCCACAATCTGGTCACGCGCGCGGCCACTCAAGGCGCCGTGGTAGAACGGCACCGGGAGGCCCACGGTCTCTTGCAGGTGGGTTGCCAGGCGGGCGCCAAAGCCGGCGAACTGGGTGAAGATGAGCGCCCGTTCACCCAATTCGGCCACCTCGGCCAGCATCTCTTCCAGCCGCAGCAGCTTGCCGGACCGGCCGCCAAGGGTGGACCCGTCGCCCAGGAAATTCGCGGGGTGGTTGCAGATCTGCTTCAGCCGGGCAATGGTGGTCAGCACCAGCCCGCGCCGCTCAATGCCCTCGGCCGCATCAATCTTGGCCAGCATGTCGTCCACGGTCGCCTGGTAGAGCGATGCCTGCTCCGGCGTGAGCACGCAAACCACCTCCGCCTCGCGCTTCGCTGGAAGGTCGGCCGCCACCTCCGGGTCGCGCTTGGTGCGCCGCAGGATGAAGGGCTGCACGATGCGCTGCAACTCTTCCGCCCTGGCCTGGTCGTTCCACTTCTCTATGGGTAGGGCGAAATGCTGCCGAAAGGCGCGCTCGCTGCCTAGGAAGCCGGGGTTGGCGAAAGCGAGAATGGCATGCAGTTCGGACAGCCGGTTCTCCACCGGTGTGCCGGTGAGCGCCAAGCGATACTCGGCTTTAAGCTTCCGGGCGGCTTGCGCGCGGGCTGTTTCAGCGTTTTTGACGTTCGTCGCTTCGTCCAGCACCACGCCATCCCAGTCCACGGCGGCAAGCTCCTTGGACTGGCGGCTGGCCACGCCGTAGGAGGTGACCAGCACATCCACCTCGCGGGCCAGTTTGGCGGCGCCCGCTGCCTCGGCGCCGGAGGCGATGGCCTGGCAGCGCAGTGTGGGGGCGAATCGCGCCAGCTCCCGCAGCCAGTTGCTGACCACCGAGGTGGGGCACAGCAAGAGCGTGGGCCGGCAGCGGCCTTGCGCGCGGCGATGCAGGATGAGCGCAATCGTTTGCACGGTTTTGCCGAGGCCCATGTCGTCCGCCAGGCAGGCACCCAGGCCGAAGCGCGTGAGGAAGGCCAGCCACTCCAGCCCGCGTTGCTGGTAGCCACGCAGCTGGCCGCGAAAGGCTTCGGGTGGCGAAACGGGGTCTATGGCGGCGTGGTTCTGAAGGTGTTCCAGCACTGGCGCCAGGTCGCCCTCCCCCTCCAGGCCCAGCAGGGGCAGGGCATCCGAAGGCGAGCCCTGCATCAGCACCTCAACCAGCGAGAGATCGCGCGGCTGGTCCATCAGCGCCATGGCCTGGTCGAGCGCGTCGCGATCCAGCTCCACCCATTGGCCGCGGACCTCTACCAAGGGGCGTTTCAGCGCTGCCAGACGCTCCAGCTCCGCGCGCGAGAGCACGCTGTCGCCCACGGCGGCCTGCCAGTCGAAGCGCACCACCTTGCCGGTGCCCAGCTCGCCGCTGGCCGTATGGCCCGCCGCGCTCCGCGCCCGGCCGCGCACTCCCAACCGAAAGCGGCTACCCTTGCGCCGCCACCAGGCCGGGAGCTGCATGCCAAAGCCCAGCAGTTCCAGGTGCGTTGCCTGCGTCTTGAGAAAGTCATACGCCTCCTCGACGCTGCAGGCCACTTCTGTGGGCGCTGGATCCTCCAGTGCTCGGTGGATGATAGACGAGACGGTGCTGGCTTTGGCCAGCCCACGCAACAGCAGCTCTTCGGGGTCGTAACCCTGGGCCCGGAAGTGCTCCAGCACGGTAGGATCGCGCCGCCACACCGTGGCCGCGGGAATAAGCACGCTGGGGTCGCGCCGGTCCTGCAGTAGGAACTCCACGCGCCAGGGAGCCTCGGACACGGGCACCACGCGAAAGGTGACGCGGGCCGGCAAGGCGCTTTCGGTGCCCGCGGCGCCCAGATGCTCCACCACGGCCGCCGGCAGCACCAGCTCGGGCCCCAGTTTGGTGAGTGCTTGCAGGGTGTGCCAGGCCGCGCCGCTGACCGGCGGGTCGCGCCGCATGCCGCCGCTGCGCACCAACCCGTCCACCAGGCGGCCCAATACTTCCTTAACGGCGTAGCCCGGGGCTGCGTCGGGATGGCCGGCCCGGGCGGCATCCGGCATAGCGTACGCCAGCTCGTTCAGCCGCGCCAACGCCGCGCCGTACTCGACCAGCGGCAGCCAGCGGAAGGTGGCGCCGCCCGCCACGCTCACCAGGCGAGGGACGAACTGGCCCGAAGCAACGAGCGCCAGCGCATCACCCGCCAGCATGGCCCAGAACCGCGCGTCGTGGCCGAGCTGCAGCCATGGCGCTTCGGCCATGGGGCGCAGGCGGTGCACCAACCCCGCTGACACCTGCAACGCCGCCACATGCTGCTGGCCCAGCCGGTTGGGCAGCGGTGGCGTGCGCACCGGCGTACCCGCCAGCAGAAAGGGCCGCAGACCGTCCGACGGCGTGGGTTCCAGGCCCCTGGCTGGCCACAGGAGCGGCAGGTCAGGGATGGACGGCGTGGCCGGCGCGCGGTCGCCCGGCAGGAGCGCTGCCACTGCCCGGCGCAGGCCATCATCGGCGCTGAAGCGCCACCCGTCGCGCGTGTCCGCCATCTGCTCAGCCCACAGGGCCAACCCCAGCGCTGGCGTCACTGTGAGGTGGAGCACGGTTACCGGGGGCAGCGGTCACCCTCCCGCGGCAGCGGCTGAACCGTGCTGATCGCCATCCAACAGGCCATGTTACTCCCTGAGGGCTTGTAACGCGGACGCGACTTTCTCTAAGGCCAAGCGACTGCAGCTCGCCCAGGATGGAAGTTTTGCCAGAAACCTGCCGCGGCGGCCGGGGGTGGGGTCCTCCCGCCGCGTCGATTGGGCGCGCCAACTGTGGCGGCAGGGGATCGGCCGGGGGCTCCAATGGCTTTCCGGCCAAACTTCTCGATCATCCGCTGGCCGTGTTTGGCTCAGAAAGCACGTTGTCAGCAGGCTCAGTTGCTGTTAGGATGGGACTAGGTGATGAATGGCTCTAGATGCACAGAACAGTTGCAGGCGAGGGGCGTAGTGATCCACCTCCCAGTGACGCCGGCGCGTTAGGAGCCGGGTGTGATGCAGATGGATGTGTCAACCGTCAATACCCGCGTTGCCGAGCCTTTCCGCTGGAAGATCAGCGTGCCTGAGAGCGTGACCGGCCGCGGGCGGCGCGGCGCTTACCGGTTGGGTGGCCGGGGTGTGTCACCCGTGCTGGCGGCGCGCTGGGAGGCCATCGAGGCACTGGAGTCCACCTTCCGCGCTCTGGCACGCTGCCTGGTGACGATCACGCGCCCTCACGCTGCCTCCAAGCAGAGCAGCTATGGAATGGACGGCCAGGATCGCGCGGCGCTCCTGGCCCTGCTGGCGACCAACGAGCCTCCCGCCCGCGGCCGAGGCGATGTCGATCACCCCGGCCTGAACTGACGCGCCGCGCCCGTAGGTTCGGTTAGCCAGCGGCAGCGGGCGAGAAGCGGTGGCGCAGGTCTTCGGTTTGCTGCCACCAATCCACGTTACGCGGCAACACCACGCCGCCCGAGCGTGCTCGGTACGCCTCGGGCTGGTCCACGCCCGGGGGAATGGTGCCATGTTCGGCCAGCGCCCGCGCGGCGGCCATGAGCCGGCGGCGAGCCCGAATGATGAGCGCATCCGTGGTGCCCAGGTGCTCCACGGTGCGATCCAGGATCGGTCCCATGCTGTCCGTCATGGCCACGTCCTGGGTGCGAATGTTCTTGATGCCGGTATAGATCTCGTTCCTGCGCTGTGCGCCGCGATCGATCTGGTAATCGTTAGTGGCATTCTCCTGCAGACGGTAGCGGCCGTACCAATCCGTGCTGTTTGGTAGACAGCCAGCCTGGGGTGGCAAACCGGAGCGGGTGCGGCTGGAATTGGCTTCACGCAGCAGTTCCTCCGACGCTTCTTCGCCCGGCAGCTGGCCGTAGCACTCCCAATTCAGCGTGTGCTCGTCATCCATGGGCACGTAGGCGAAGAAGCGCGCCTGATAGCCGAGCACGCCGGTGGGCACCATGGCATAGAAGGGAAACAACATGTGCGTGATGCGCCAGTAGGTGCTGTCCTCTTCCGCGGGACGCGCGGCACCGGCGGACACCCCCACCTCCGTATCCAGCACGCTGAAGCGGGCGGGCTGGTGCTTCACCTGGTAGTAGTTGTGCGTATGCGGCGGCGTCGTCTCGAGCCGGCCGTGGCCGAAGTGGAGGAAGGCAAAGTGCACGGTATCGAGCTCGCCCTCCAAGCCCTGCATCCAGTTGCACTCCCGCAGGATGGTGGACAGGCTGTAGCCAGCCAGCATGTTGGCCTCGAGGTCCGGCAGAGGCGGCGGGGTGGCCCGCGAACCCATGTAGGCCCAGATGATGCCATTTCGCTCGTGGCAAGCGTAGGCAGTGAGCTTGATCTTGTGCTTGAAGTTGCTCTCAGCAGGCTCGTTAGGCATGTCGACGCAGTTGCCGGTGCAGTCGAACTTCCAGCCGTGGTACACGCAGCGCAACCCATGCTCCTCATTGCGGCCGAAGAAAAGCGAGGCGCCACGGTGCGGACAAGCGTTTTGCACCAGCCCCACCTGACCCGCGGTGTCGCGGAAGGCGACCAGGTCCTCACCCAGCAGTCGCACGCGCAGCGGGGCGCAGTCCGGTGCCGGCAGCTCTTCCGAGCGGACCGCCGGGATCCAGTACTCACGCATGAGGTTGCCCATAGGTGTGCCCGGGCCCACACGGCACAGCAGGGTGTTCTCTTCCGGGTTCAGCATGTCAAGCCCTCCTTGAAACCAATCTTTGCCCTGTCAGCAGCAATGAACGCGCCGTGAAGCCGCTCAGCGCCCCCACAGCTCGTTACTCGCCAGGCGTGCGCCCTCTACCATGGCTTCGAGCTTAGCCCAGGCAATCTCGGGATGCCCAACCCGCCCGCCCAGTCCGCAGTCCGTCCCGGCGATGACGTTCTCCCGACCCACGAGCTTGGCATAGCCGATGAGCCGGTCCGCCACCAGGCGCGGATGCTCGATGATGTCCGTGCAGTGGGTGACCACGCCTGGCATGAGGCTTTTGCCGGGCGGCAGCTTCACTTCTTCCCACACGTGCAGGTCGTGCTCGTGCCGCGGGTTGGCGGCCTCCACGGAGTAGCACTCGGCCTTCACGCTGAGCACGATGTCCACAATGTGCCGCAGGTCGATGTCGTTCTTATGTGGGCCGTGGCCGCTGCCCCAGCACACGTGCAGGCGAATCTGCTCTTGGGGAATATCTCGCAGCGCCTGGTTCAATGCCTCTACCCTCAGCTGGGCGTAGGCGCGGTAGTCGGCCACGCTCATAGCGGGATCCATCTGCCAGCCGTCGGGCAGGTCCGGATCGTCCAGCTGGAGAACCAGGCCGGCATCGGTGATGGCCTTGTATTCCTCGTGCAGCGCGTCGGCAATGGCGAAGAGGAAGGCCTCCTCGCTGGGGTAGTGCTCGTTCCAGAGCCAATGCTCGATCGTGCCGGGCGTGATAGCGGGGTAGTAGCCGTCCACGTCGAGCCCCTGGAGGGCCGCTTGCAAGTTGCTGATGTCGCGCTGAATGGCTGCCTGGCCGGTATAGGCGATGGCGCCGGTGCAGAACTCCGGCTGGTTCACCTGAGTGAGCGCGTTGGCCGAGGCCGCGGTGCCAAACCAGCCGAAGTTCTCATGGAAGCCAGGGAAGTCACGCCGGTCGCGCGCCATGACGTCGTGCGATTGGTGGCCGGGCGGGGCGCCGTGCCGCTCGATGCCGGAGAAGCGCTCGCGCACGTAGTTGGAGAAGCCGCCGCGCTTGCCATATTCGCCGTCATTCACGATGTCCACGCCAATCTCCGCCTGGCGCCGGACCACGGCCTGCACCAGGTTGGCCAGGTTGGCCGGGACGCCCACCGAGGCGTCGAAGGCATTGCCCAGCTCCGGTGGCCGCGGCAGCGTGCCCGCGTGCGAAACAAGGATGCGGTCCGTGCTGCGTCTCATTCCAGCCCCTGCCCTCTGTTGTGGTCCTGAGGTTACTCGCCGTGGTTGCTGGCAGTATACGCGCGTCTGCTGTTCAATAAGCACCGCGGCGTGTCAGAGCAAAGGGAGCTGCTGAGTCCCACGAAGCATCGTCGTCATTCCAGCGCCATCAGGAAGCTTTGCATGACCTGACCGCCCATCTGTTTGGCCGCCGCGTCTGGGTGACCGACCAGGCCGGCCGAAGCACCGAGCAGGTCGTTGCCGCCGCCCACGCCCAGGCGGAGGCCGATCCCGCTTTTCGCTCGCCTGCACAACCCGTGGACCGTCGGCTCGCGGCCGACGTGGCACTGGACCGACCAGAAGATTCAGGTCCACGCCCTAAACCGCGTGCTGGCGTTTGCCGCGGGCACAAGCCGGTCAGGATGCTGAGTAATCTCCGGAGGCCAATCCCAAACGCGAGCGACGGTAAGCGAGCCAGGCAACTGAGATCGCCTGATGCAGCCACTGAGGCTGCCGCTGCCGGCGCGTCTCTTCATGCCTGCTTCATGTTGCACCGTTAGGGTCGAAGCACGGAGCCTGGGCAGGGTGTGCCTGAGATGACACCGAGGAGCGTTCTGGCTATGCGAATCTTAGTTGTGGAAGACGAGCACCGCTTGGCGGCCATTCTCGAACGTGGCATGGAAGAGCACGGCCACGCGGTTGACCTGGCCTATGACGGTGAGGATGGGCTGCACCTGGCTGAAGTCACACCATACGATCTGCTGGTGCTGGACGTGATGCTGCCGCTGATGGATGGATACACTCTGTGCCGCCGGCTGCGGGCTGAGAAGAAGCACATGCCAATCCTGATGCTGACTGCTCGAGACGCGGTGGACGATCGGGTCACGGGACTGGACAGCGGAGCAGACGACTACCTGGTGAAGCCCTTCGCCTTTCGCGAGCTGATGGCACGCGTTCGCGCGCTCTCGCGCCGCGATGAAGGCCCCAAGGACGTTGTCCTGCAGGCAGGCGACCTGACCGTTAACACTGCCACCCGCGAGGTTCGCCGGGGGGACCGCGAGATCGAATTGCCGAGCAAGGAATACGCGGTGCTCGAATACTTCCTGCGCAACCCCAATCGCGTGCTCACCCGCACGCAGATCGCCGAGCACGTTTGGGATTACGACTGCGTCACCATGTCCAACGTGGTGGACGTGTACCTGGGCGCGCTGCGACGCAAACTGAACGACACGCGAGAGCCGCGCCTTTTTCGGACCATCCGGGGAACCGGATACCAGCTGCGCCTGCCCCCTCCCGAATGAGGCCGCTGAAGTCGCTGAAGCTGCTGGGCCACCACCTTCGTGACAGCCTGCTCTCTATTCGGGTGAGGCTGACACTGTGGTACGTGGTGTTCCTGGGGCTGGTGCTGGTGGTTTTCGGCGCCTTTTTATATGCCAACCTGGCTCGTTCACTGCCGCGGCAGATTGCCCACGACGTCAAGGTAGAGGCGAATCAACTTGCCAGCACGCTGAATCTGGAGAATGGTACACCCACACTGGCTGGTACGCTCAATGAGCTGCCGCCGGGCATGGTGGTGGTGCTGTACAACGCTGCCGGCCAGCAATTGGACACCAGCGACGCCCATCAGCCTCTTCCCGCGCTGCCGGCGGCGTTGCAGGCGGCACGCACTGGCGTGGGCAGTACGAACACGGCGCGGACGCCCGGCGGCAATGAATGGGAAGTAGTGACCATCCCCATTCGCAACAATCAACACATCGCCGGCATCCTCCAGGTAGCTCAGTCTGATGCCCAAGCACACGGCGCGCTCGATCAGCTGGTGGTGTTCATGGCCATTTCCATCCCGCTGGTGCTGCTGATGGCCGTGGTGGGCGGCCTCTTTCTTGCCAGCCGCGCGCTGGGCCCGATTGATCGAGTCACGCGCGCCGCCCAGCGGATCGGCGCGGAGGACCTCTCTCAGCGGCTTCACTTTCCTCGAAATGCTGACGAGATTGGGCGACTCGCCTCCACCTTTGACGACATGCTTGACCGGCTCCAGCGCGCTTTCCAGCTGCAACGCCAATTCACAGCCGATGCCTCCCATGAATTGCGAACGCCGCTGGCCATGCTGGTGAGCCGCACTGAACTGGCGCTGGAGCGCGCCCGACGAGCGCCGGAATACCGCCTGGCGCTGGAAGAGACGCACAAGGATGCCGTGCGAATGAGCCAGCTGCTTGCTGAACTGCTAACCCTCGCGAGGGCCGATAGCGGACGGGAAGAGATTCTTCGAGA
>DATKQD010000233.1:0-6544 GCA_035532895.1 Chloroflexota bacterium | reverse complement strand
GGACCCGGGCATCCCCTCTATTCTTTTGGAAACCGGGTTTCTTTCTAACCAGGCCGAGGCGGGCAAGCTCGCGACTCCCGCCTACCAGCAAACGGTCGCCTCAGCCATCGCTGACGGATTCGCCAGTTTCTTCTCCAGTGGCGATGCCAGTGGTACACCCAGCGCCCCGGCGCACGCTCTGGGCGGGTGCGGCGGGCAGGCTCCCGCCGCTCCCCAACCGGCGGTGCGCTGGCTGCAGACCTTTCTCCCCACGGGGCTGCTCTCGGGCACGGACCCACACGCGCAGACCTTTGCTGAGCTTGCGCCGTTCACCTATTTGAAGCTTGTCGGCCAGTCCGGCAACTTCTACGAGGTGATCAATCCGAAAACCAGCGGGCCCGGCTTTGTGGATGCCACCAAGGTTGGGCCCAGCGGTCCACCGCCCGCATTCACGCCGTTCTGGGTGGAGAACTTCAAGCCGGTGAGCCTGCTCTCGGGCGCGGGCGCTGGCGCCGTCTCCTTCGGTACGCTGCCTCCCTGGAACTTCTTCCAGGTGGTGGCGCCCAGCACTGGATCGCGCTTCTACGCGAAGGTAGGGACGACGGGCAACGTGGCCTATGTGGATCGCGCCAGCGTGGGGCCCTCGGGGCCGCCGCCTCCTCCAGGCTCTACCGCGGCGCCGGCGACAACAGCAGGGCCCGCTATACCCGCCCCAGCCCCTGCGACGAAGCAGATTCAGGTGGCCGCGGGCGATACGCTCTTCGCCATCAGCCAGCGCGTCGGCGTCAACGTGAGTGATCTGATCGCGGCCAATCACCTTTCGGCGGCCGGCGCCATTCAGGCCGGGCAGACGCTCCTCATCCCGGGGGGGCAAGTCGAGGCGGCGCCCGCGCCCGCGGCCCCTAAAACGGTCGTCATCCGGCCGGGCGATACGCTGCTGAAGATCGCCAACGCCGCTGGCACAAGCGTGGCCGCGATCCTGAAGCTGAACAACCTGGCGGATCCAAACGCTATCGTCGCGGGCAACACGCTGATCGTCGGATGAACCTGCACCGCCCGGCGCCACGGCGCAACCCGCTCGGGTGGGCTTGCCTGGCGCTGCTGGGTGCCGCGCTGGCGCTGGCAGGCTGCGGCCAGGCTGGGGCAGGGCCGGTCACATCCGGACCGAGCCCCGCCAGCGCAGGTGCGAGCAGCGCTTCCCCGGCGGCCTCGGGATCCGGCGCGAGCAGTGCCGCCAGCGTCTCGCCCACGGGCTCCGGCGTACACCAGGTGCAGTTGTACTTCTCAGCCGCCGGCAAGCTGGCAGTAGAGCCGGCCGCGGTGCCGGGGAAGGATGTGGCGCGGGCCACGCTGGATGCACTGCTCGCCGGGCCCAAAAAAGCTGGCCTGTACACGGATATACCCCAGGGGAGTCAGGTGCTGTCGCTGGCGGTGAAGAGCGGTGTGGCGCAGGTGAGTTTCGACCCCCAGTTCTTCAGCTCGGGCGGATCCACAGGCACGCAACTGCGATTGGGGCAGGTGGTCTACAGCCTCACCCAATTCCCCGCGATTCACAGTGTGCAATTCCTGCAGCAAGGCCACATTCTCTCCGTCACCGGCGGCGAGGGCTTTCCACTGGACAAGCCACTGGCGCGGCAATCCTTCTCTTCGATAGCGCCGTAGATCCGGGCTTGAGAACCGCCAGCCGAAACCGCCGAGTGGTACGCTTGTTCTCATCTGGTTGAGTGCGGGAGAATAACTCGGCGGAGCACTGCATTTGGAACTAACCTGGCACGGCTGGTCGTGCTTTCGTCTGAAGGGCAAGGAGGCCAGCGTCGTCACTGACCCGATTGGCCCGGCCAGTGCCAGCATCCTTTCCAAGCTTTCCCCCGACATCGTCACCATCAGCCAGCGGATGGCGGAGTCTCCAGCGGGGCCATTTCGCGTGATAGACGGCCCAGGTGAGTACGAGGTGAAGAGTGTGCTCATCACTGGTCACCCGTCTTTCTTCCAGGGCAAGCGCGTCGGCTCGATTTTTCGCATGGAGATCGACGAGCTGGTGGTGTGCCACCTGGGCCAGCTGAAGGAGCCGCTCACCCCGAGCCAGGCAGAGAGCCTCTCGGGGGTGGACCTGCTCTTCATTCCCGTGGCCGGCGACGGCGAATCCATCGATGCCACCAAGGCTGTAGAGATGATCACGATCATCGAGCCGCGCATGGTCATTCCCATGCACTTTGAGCTCGGGCAAAACGGGGTCGCTGGCACGCCGGTCGAGAAGTTCTGCCACGAAATTGGCCAGTCAGTCAGCGTGCAACCGCGATTGGTGGTTGCCAAGTCCTCATTGCCGGCGGAAACCTCGGTAGTCCTCCTGGAGCCGCGCTAGGGGTTTGGCTCAGGCACATCGAGAGTAACTGGTGGGAGGGCAGGATCACGTGATGCAGAACCTGAAGTACAGCCCGAAATACATCTTTGTCACCGGCGGGGTCGTGTCGTCGGTGGGCAAGGGCATTGCCGCCGCGTCCCTGGGCCAGATTCTCAAGGCGCGTGGGCTGCGCGTTTGTGTGGAGAAGCTAGACCCATACATCAACGTTGATCCAGGCACGATGAACCCCTACCAGCACGGCGAGGTGTTCGTGACCGAGGACGGCGCCGAGACAGACCTGGACCTGGGCCACTACGAGCGTTTCATCGACGAAAACCTCACCCGGTCCAGCAATGTCACCACCGGGCAGGTGTACAACACGGTCATAGCCAAGGAACGGCACGGCGACTACCTGGGCGGCACCCTCCAGGTGATTCCACACATCACGAACGAGATCAAAGAGCGCATCTTCGCAGCTGGTCGCCAGTCCCAGGCCGATGTGGTGATCGTCGAAGTCGGCGGGACCGTGGGCGACATCGAAGGTCTCCCCTTCCTGGAGGCGATCCGGCAGATGCGCAAGGACGTGGGCCGCCAAAACGTGCTGTATATCCATGTCACGTTCCTGCCGCACATCGGATCGACCGACGAGCTGAAGACCAAGCCAACCCAGCACAGCGTCAACGAGCTGCGGCGCATCGGTATTCAGCCGGACGTCATTCTGGCCCGCTCGGACTTCGGCATGACGGATGACCTCCGGGAGAAAATTGCCCTCTTTGGCGATGTGAATGAGCGCGCGGTGGTGCCTCTGCTCACCCTGGACACCATCTACGAGGTGCCCCTGCTGCTGGAGGAGACGGGCCTAGGGAACTTTATTGCCGAAGAGCTGGGGTTGGGCGACCGCGTGCCAAACCTGGACCAGTGGCGGGATATGGTGGCTCGCATCAAGGCGCCCAAGGAGCGGGTTGAGATTGCCGTTGTTGGCAAGTACATCGCCCTGGCCGATGCGTACATCAGCGTGACCGAGGCGCTGAAGCATGCGGCCATTTACCACGATCGTGACGTGAAGATACGTTGGATTGATTCTGAGGACATGGAGGCGCCGGGCAGGGTGAGCCTGCTGGAAGGCGTGGACGGCATTCTCGTGCCCGGCGGTTTCGGGTCGCGCGGGATCGAGGGCATGATCATCACCGCCCGCCACGCGCGCGAGCAGGGCATCCCTTACTTTGGCTTATGCCTGGGTCTGCAGGTGGCCGTCATCGAGTTCGCGCGGCATGTGCTGGAGTCCGACGAGCCAAACAGCCAGGAGTTCAACCATTTCACCCAGCACCCGGTGATTCACCTTATGGCCAGCCAGATGGGCGTATCCGAAAAAGGCGGCACCATGCGCCTGGGAACCTATCCTTGCGTACTCGTGCCCAACACTCGCGCCGCGGACGCGTACCGCGAAACGCTGGTGCAGGAGCGCCATCGCCATCGGTTTGAGTTCAACAATGACTACAAGGAGATGCTTACCTCGCGGGGCTTGGTGATCAGTGGCATGTCGCCGGATTGGCGGCTGGTCGAGATCGTGGAGCTGAAGGATCACCCCTGGTTTCTGGGTACACAGTTCCACCCCGAGTTCAAGTCGCGTCCCAACCGTCCACATCCGCTCTACCGCGATTTCATGGCTGCGTGTGTGGCAGCGCGGCGGGATGCGGTGCCGGGGCTGCCGCGCCTGAACGATCGCTATGCCGTCGCCTGAGGGTGGCTTTCCGGCGCTCATGCCGTTTGACGACGCCCTGGCGCAAATGCTGGCCGAAATCCCAGTCCTGGGCATCGAAGAGCGGCCCATTCGCGAGGCGCTGGGCCAGGTCATGGCCGAGGACGTGCACGCGCCTCTCAACGTGCCACCGTTCTCCAACTCCGCCATGGATGGCTTTGCCGTACGCGCTGTCGACACGCCAGGTACCCTGCGGGTAATCGCGGATCAGGCAGCGGGGCACGTGACCGACGCCATAGTAGAGCGCGGAACCGCCATTCGTATCATGACGGGGGCCGTCATCCCCACCGGCGCCGACGCCGTGGTGCCCGTGGAGGAGACGGAGGGGCTGTCGTCCGGCAGCGTGAACATCCCCGGGGCTGTGGCGCGGGGCGTGAACGTGCGGGAGGCGGGCGAGGACATTCGGCAGGGACAGCTGGTGTTGGCGCGTGGTACGCCCCTGACACCCGCCACCATTGGCGTGCTGGCCTCTGTTGGGCGGCCGCGGGTGAAGGTGCACCGCGCCCCGACGGTAGCCTTCATGGCCAGCGGCGACGAGCTGGTGGACGCCGGTGAGCCGGTGGGCCCGGGGCAGATTCGCAACAGCAACAGCTATTCGATGTATTGCCAGATCGGCCTGGCTGGGGGCATTGCGCTCGATCTCGGCGTGGCGCGCGACACCCTGCCGGACATACGAGCCCATGTGGAGCAGGGGCTGCGGGCAGACCTGTTCGTCACCTCGGCCGGCGTTTCCGTGGGCGATTTCGACTACGTGCGGCAGGTGCTGGAGGAGCGCGGTAAGCTCCGGCTGTGGCGCATCGCCATTCGCCCCGGCCGGCCGGTAGCTTTCGGTGTCTTCGAAGGCACGCCAGTTTTTTCGCTGCCAGGCAACCCGGTGTCCTCCATGGTCTGTTTCGAGCTGTTCGTGCGGCCGGCCATTGCCAAAATGCGGGGCCACACGCGTCTCCGGCCACCGTATCTGCCGGTGCGCGTCGGCGATGAGGTGGACAACCGCGGCGGCCGCCGCAGCTTTCTGCGGGCCATCGTGAGCCGCGAGGGAGACGGTTTCTCGGCGCGGCTGACGGGGCCGCAAGGTTCAGGCATGCTCACGTCGATGGCGCGCGCTAACGCGTTGCTGGACGTGCCGGCCGACGTGGGCCGGCTGCCGGCGGGCAGCGCGGGACAAGCACTCATGCTAGATTGGCCTGAACCTTAATGAGTGACGTACCTGGGAAGCCCAACGTATTGTTAGCGGTTGCTGGTCCGGAAGTAGAAGCCGAGCTGGTAACGCTGGCGTGCGGCTACGCCAAGCAGAGCAAGGGCAAGGTGTACGTGGTGCACGTGGTCGAGGTGCCGCGAACGCTGCCGCTGGATGCGGACATGGGCGAAGCCAATCGCGAGGCGGATGCGGTGCTCAGCCGGCTCGAGGATGCCGCTCAGCGCACCGGCTGCACGGTCGAAGCGGAGATCATCCAGGCCCGTGAAGCTGGGCAGACGCTGGTCGAGGAGGCGTTGGATCGGGCCGTGGGGCTGGTGATCCTCGGCCTGCAACACCGCGCGAAATACGGCAAGTTTTACCTCGGCCAGACGGTGCCGCACGTACTGGCCAATGCCCCCTGCCGCGTATGGGTTGTGCGAGCGCCGATGGAGAATGCGAGCGGTAGCAAGCTGCCGCAGCGGCTGGACCAGCTGAGCGCGCTGGCCCGACACTAGAGGGTTTGGCGGCTGCCTGACCGTGGGTGAAACAGAGACCGACGACCACCACAAGGTCCCCAACGGAGGGTCCGAAGGTTGGGGCGAAGCGAGCCCCGCAAAGCTGGCACCTGGCTTTAGCGGTCTAGAGGCGCGCGAGTACCGGCCAGGGTCGCGGCCTGGCGCCGGTTATGTGCGCCTGGTGCGCAATCCCCGGGCGCAGTTTCGTTATCTGGGCGAGGGCCTGCTCGAAGCCACGCCCGAGGCCAACGCCGCGCGCAGTGGCTTCGGCAAGTTCTCGTCTGGCGTGCGCCGCGTGCTCATTGGGCAGCCGCTGGCCAGCAGCCAGGCTATTCACGAGCGCCTCAGCAAAGCGAAAGCGTTGGCGGTGCTCTCATCGGATGAGCTCTCCTCCGTAGCCTATGCCACCGAGGCCACGCTCAGTGTGCTGGTGTTGGCGGGCAGCGCTGCCGTGGGCATCGACCTGCCCATCGCCGCGGCCATTGTGGCCCTCATGTTCATCGTGGGCTTCTCGTATCGCCAAACCATTCTGGCCTATCCCAAGGGCGGCGGCTCATACATCGTCACCAAAGATAACTTGGGCGACGTTCCGGGCCTCATCGCGGGGGCTTCGCTGTTGGTGGACTACATCCTCACTGTGGCCGTGAGCGTTTCGTCCGGCGTACAGGCCATCACCTCGGTGGACCAGGTCCTGCTGCCTTACACCGTGCCCATTGGCCTGTTCTTCATCGTCTTCGTCACCGTCGCCAACCTGAGAGGCATCCGGGAGTCGG
>DATKQD010000232.1:0-13126 GCA_035532895.1 Chloroflexota bacterium | reverse complement strand
CAGTTGGCGAGCTCAATCGGCGCTCTGGAGGAACCCCACCCCGGCCGCCGCGGCAGGTTTCCGGCCGAACTTCTAGCACGTCACGGTCTTGTCTCCGGCCAAACCCTCTCGCCGAGGCCGGGGCGCTGCTCTGTGATCAGCTGAACTGCAGGTTTGCTTCGCGACGGTAAGCCAGCAGGGCCAGCACAATGAAGCCAACGCCGTAGGCGACGATCCACAGGATCGATGCCTGCAGGTTGGCAGCCGGCACCCCAACCGCGTTCCAGGCGAGCTGGGCGTAGTGGTAGGTGGGCAAGTAGGGTGCGATGGCGCGAATGAACGATGGCAGCTGTGACAGCGGCACCAGCAGGCCCGAGGCAAAAGAAAGCGGAATGTAGGTCAGGTTCACCACGGCCGGCGCGGCATTCGGGCTGACGGCGTAACCAATGGCGAAGCCGGCGGCGATGAAGGGCGTGGCGCCCAGCAGCAGGGTGAGGGTGACGTTGATCCACGTGCCGGCCGGCAGCCGGACGCCCCCGGCGGCAATGCCGAACAGGTACAGCAGCACGAGCATCGCCAGCGCGAATGCCAGCGCGGTGATGATGCGCGCCAGCAAGTCCACCATCGGCCGCAGCGGCGTAGCGCGCAGCAGCACGTGCATGCGCTGCCCGCGCTCGTTGGCCACAGCGAGCCCAAACGAGAACAGCATCACGGACACGGCGCCGTACGCGCCAAAGGACACCAGCAGGTAGGCGCCGTAGTGCACGCCCGTTCCAGTGACAGTGTAGCCGGCATTTGGCAGACCAAAGAAGAGGTAGAACACCAGCGGGAAGGCCAGGCTGAAGATACTGAAAGCGGGTACGCGCCACAGCTTGAGGAATTCAGCCCGCGTTTGTTGTAGGAGCATGGGGACAATTGGTGCCAGCCAAGGCGGCTGTTCCGCGCCGCCGCCGCTGGTCGCGTTCATCTCCGGGTTCATCCCGCCACCTCATCCGCGCCGCTGGTGAGCGCCAGGAATGCTTCTTCCAAGCCGGCCGGCACAACCTCCAGGTCAGCCAGCTCGTAGCCGGCTGTGAAGAGTGCCTGGAGGGCTGCCTCCGGCTGGGCGCTGAGGAAGCGAACCTCGTGGTCGACGATCGAGAGCCCGGACAGTGGCAGCACATCAAAAAAGCCGCGATCCGGCAGGCGATTGAGCTGAAAACTCACTTGCTTGCCTGCCGTGTGTGCTTTGATCGCCGCCGGCGTACCATCCGCGATGATCCGTCCATGGTCGATCACCACGATGCGACGGGCCAGGGCATCTGCTTCCTCCAGGTTGTGCGTGGTGAGGATAATGGTGCGGCCGCGCGCGGCGAAGTCGCGGATCTGCTGCCAGAAGTGTCGCCGCGCCTCCACATCCAGGCCAGTGGTGGGCTCGTCCAGGAACATCACCTCGGGATCGCCAGCAAGGGACAGGGCGAAGTACACCCGCTGCTTCTGTCCGCCGGAGAGACTGCCGATGCGCTTGCCGGCTTGCTCCGCCAGCCCCGAGCGCTCCAGCAGCTCAGCGGTGTCCAGGGGCCGTGGATAATACGACCGGAACAGGTCGATCAGTTCGCGCACCTTGAGCATGGCCGGCACACCGGATTCCTGCAGCATCACGCCCGTGCGGGAGCGTGCCTCAGGCGAGCGCGGTGGGCGGCCGAAGAGCAGCGCCTGGCCCTGGGTGGGCTGCCGCAGTCCGAGCATCATGGCGATTGAGGTGCTTTTGCCCGCGCCGTTTGGCCCGAGGAAGGCCACCACGCCGCCAGGCTCGACAGCTACGCTTATGTCGCGCAGCGCCTGAACGCTGGCATAGCGCTTGGAAACGCCTCGGAGCTCGACCACGCTGGGCGGGGTCAGGTCCATCTGTCCATGGTTCGTAGGTTACCAGGCAAGCGAAAGGTGCCCAACCTGGCGGGCCCAGGCGTGCTTCAGGTTAGTGGATGCGGCCGCGAGGCCCACATCCGCTACCGGCCGGAATCTAGATCGCCACCTGGCAATGTGCACACAGCCTCCCGCAACCGCCCGGTCGTGCCACCAAACGCCACGAGCGAAGGGGACTCGGGCTGGGACCTGAAACGAGCGCAGCGCTATACTGGCCCGCACCCCAAAGCGTCGCTTTGGGGTGCACAAGCCGGCGAGAGGAGAGGCAATGCCTTACGACCTGCTCATCAAAGGTGGCCACGTTCTGGACCCCGGCCAGGGGCTGAACGCCACCCTCGACATTGGTGTGACCAACGGCCGCATCGCGGCCATTCAGCCCGATATTCCTGCCACTGAGGCCAAAAAGGTGGTGGAGGTGCACGGCTCCAACCGCTACGTGGTGCCTGGGCTGCTCGATATCCATACCCACGTAGCGCATGGCGCCACCACCGCGGGTGTGGGCATGGAATGCTGCGATCCCGATATTGCCGGCGTGCTGTCCGGCGTAACCACGGTATTGGACTGCGGCTCGGTGGGTGTGGCCAACATCGGGGTGTTTCCCAATCACATCCTGCCCAAGGCCAAAACGCGCGTCATTTGCTTCCTGAATGTGGGCAGTTATGCCCACACCATGCCATTGCCGGCCGACGTGAACAGCATGGACGAGGTGAACCAGAAGGCCATCGCGGCCTGCGTGCAAGCCAATCCCGGCCTTATCCGCGGCATTAAGCTGCGCCTGGTCGGCCCGGTGGTGGCCGAGAAGGGTGAGGAGCTGATCACTCTTTCTAAAGCCATCGCCAGCGAGCATCACATTCCGCTCATGGTGCACATCGGCGATGGTCGGGCCGAGGGCGAGTATGCCGGCCAGATGACCCGCTTCCTCCTGGGCAAGGCGTTTACGCCAGGCGACATTCTCACGCACCTGTGCACACCGCATCGCGGCGGCGTGATGGATTCCGCCCGCAAGCCGGTGCCGGAGCTGAAGGAGGCCAGGGATCGCGGCGTGGTACTGGACCCGGCGCTCGGTGCCGGCAACTTCGGCTACGAGATCGCTCGGGAGCAGGCGCAGCTGGGCGTCCACCCGGACACGATTTCGAGCGACCTCACCGCCATGGGCCGAAAGCGCATTGTGTACAGCCTCATGGAATGCATGGGCCGCTTCATGGCCGTGGGCTACACCCTGTCGGACGTGATTCGCATGGCCACCGCCAACGCCGCGAAGGCGCTGGGCCTACAGGACGAGCTCGGTGCACTGGCCGTGGGCCGCGAGGCAGACATCACCGTGTTGGACGAGCACGAGGGGCACTTCCGCTTCCTCGATACTACGCAGCTGGTGTTTCAGGGCGACCATGCTTTGACCCCGGTGCTCACGGTTCGCGCCGGCGAAGTGTTCGTGCCGGACTGGGGCCCGCATCCGTGGGGCTGGCTGCCGGAGCGCATGGCAGCATGAGCGCCCGCCTGCAGCGGGTCCGCCTGGGCTGGCGTACCGGAGGACGGCATGGATAAGCTGTTCGCCTCCGCTGATGAGGCCCTGGGGGACATGCCGGACGGGTCGACCATCGCCATCGCCGGCTTTGGAGTGGGCCATCGTTTCCCGTCGTCGCTGCTCACCGCCGTGGTGAACAAGGGCGTGAAAGACCTGTGCGTGGTGTCGAACTCACTCGGTGGCAGGGGTGCTCTCCGGGGCCAGATCCTGGTGGAAAACCACCAGGTGCGGAAGATTGTGGTGGCCTTCACCGCTCGGGCTGGGTTGCGCAGCGCCGCGGAGGATCAGATCGACTCCGGCGAGCTGACTTTCGAGCTCGTGCCCCAGGGCACGCTGGTCGAACGCTGCCGTGCGGGTGGCGCGGGCATTCCCGCTTTCTACACGCCCACGGGTGCCGGGACCCCCGTGGCCGATGGCAAGGAGGTGCGCTGGTTCGACGGCAAGCAGTACATCCTCGAGCAGGCCATCCACCTGGACTACGCGCTGCTTCGAGCCTACCGGGCGGATCGCGCCGGCAACCTGCAATTTCGCGGCGGCAGTCAGAACTTCAATCCCAGCTTCGCCAAAGCGGCGCGCATCGCGGTGGTGGAGGCGGACGAGATTGTGGATGTGGGCGAGATTCCCCCCAACGAGATCGACCTGCCAGGCATCTTCGTGTCGCGGGTGGTGAAGAGCACTGTCAACATGACCGTGGAAGAGGTGCAGGCTACGCGCGCGCCGCGCCGGCCGGCGGACGTTCCGCGCCAGTACCTGGGCAAGCCGGCGCTTACCCGTGCGGCCATTGCCGAGCGCGCCGCCAGGCTCCTGGCCGAGGGCAGCACGGTGAACCTGGGGACGGGCATCCCCACCATGGTGTCCAACTACGTGCAGGGGCGGGACATTTTGCTGCACGCGGAGAACGGCGTGCTGGGGTACGGGCGCTTTGTCGAAGGCGACGAGATCGACCCGGATGTGTACAACGCCAGCGGCGAGTTCGTGGCGCTGGAGACAGGCGCGGCGTTCTTTGACAGCGTCACATCGTTCGAAATGGCCCGTGGCGGCCATCTGTCGGCGGTGGTCCTGGGTGCTTATCAGGTGGATGAGCTCGCCAACCTGGCCAATTTCGCCACCCCAGAAATGGTTGGCGGTGGCATCGGCGGCGCCATGGACCTGGTGGCTGGCGGCAGCACGCTCATTATTACCATGGAGCATCGGGACAGTCGCGATAATGCCAAGCTGCTGCACCGCTGCACCTTCCCCCTCACCGGGGTGGGCTGCGTGGACGTGGTAGTAACCGACCTGGCGCTCTTGCGGCGCGAGAAGGGTCGCTTCGTACTGGAAGAAACGGCGCCCGGCTTTACACCGGCCGAAGTGGCGAGCCTCACCGAAATGGAGCTTGCCATACCGGAGCACGTGGGGAGCATGGCGCAGGCCGCCGCGGCCGGAGCCTGAGCCGTGGACGATTTGAGGATGGGGAGCAAATGAGCAGGTGAGCATCAAAGGGAAAGCCTTCATCGCCGGGGCGTATGAGCACCCCGATCGGGTGATGCCGGATAAGACCATCACCCAGCTGCACGCGGAAGTGGCCATGGGCGCGCTGGCGGACGCTGGGCTGAGCTTGAAGGACGTGGATGGCTTCGCCCACGTTGGCGGCGACATCACTATGCCCGGCATCGCCCTGGCGGACTACCTGGGGCTGAAGCTCTCGTATGTTGACTCCACCGTCACCGGTGGCTCGTCGCCTGTGTACCACGTGGGGCACGCTGCCGCGGCAATCGCCGCCGGCAAGTGCCAGGTGGTGCTGGTCACGCTGGCGAATCGCCCACGCAGCGCCGCTGGCCGGCGGGTGCAGGGCGAGTCGCCGGAATATCCCTTCGAGGTGCTGTACGGAACCAGCACGCTGGGCATGTATGCGCTCGCCGCACAGCGGCACATGTACGAGTACGGCACCACCAGCGCTCAGCTGGCGGAGGTGAAAGTGGCTGCCGCGCACCACGCCCAGTACAACCCCCACGCGCTGCTGCCCAAGGCAGTGACCGTGGAGGAGGTACTCAATTCCCGCATGATGAGCGATCCGCTCCACCTGCTGGATTGCTGCGTGGTGACGGACAGTGGTGGCGCCGTGATAGTGGTGAGCCCCGAGGTGGCGCGGGACCTGAAGCGCCAGTCCGTGAAAATCCTGTCGCAGGCCGAGTCGCCCAAGCACACCATGAACGGCCAGGTGGATCTCACCTACACCGGCGCTCGCTGGACCGGCCCGCGGGCCTTCGAGGACGCGGGCCTCAAGCCGAGTGACATCGATTACGCGTCCATCTACGACTCTTTCACCATCACCGTGGTGGAGACGATTGAGGATCTGGGGTTCTGCGAAAAGGGCGCGGGCGGGCGCTTCGTGCTGGATGGGGCGCTGCAGGCGCCGCACGGCAAGCTGCCATTCAACACCGATGGCGGCGGCCTGTGCAACAACCACCCTGGTATGGGTGGCATCACCAAGATCATCGAGGCGGTTCGCCAGCTGCGCGGGGAGGCTGCCAAAGAGGTGCAGGTCCCCAACTGCCACCTTGCACTGGCGCACGGCACCGGAGGATCGCTGGGCACGCGCATGGGCAGCGCGACCCTCATTCTGGGACAGGAGGACGCCTGATCATGGCGGAACACGAACTGCCTAACCCGGCGCCGGTGGTTACATCGGAGACGCGGCCCTTCTGGGAGGGTACGGGCCGCGGCGAGCTGCTGCTGCCCAGGTGCGATGCCTGCCACACACTGTTCTGGTACCCGCGTGGCTTCTGCCCCGCCTGCGGCTCATTCAGCATCTCCTGGCAGAAAGCCTCCGGCCGTGGCCAGGTATACAGCTTCACTGTGAACCGCCGCGGCGTGGCGGACCATCCCGACTATCGGGAAGCGGGCGTCTACGTGCTGGCCTATGTTCAGCTTGAGGAGGGTCCGCGCATTATGACCAACATCGTGGAGTGCGAGCCCGATCGCGTTGCGGTGGGCCAGCCCGTGCAGGTCGTCTTCCACGACACGGGCCATGGGACCGCGCTTCCGCGCTTCCGCCCGGCATAGCCGGCAGCCTATGCCGGGTGAGCTGAGCTGAGGAGGCCCGGCGAGATCGAAGATGGAGACAAGGGACACGCTCGCTGGCAAGGTGGCCATCGTTACGGGCGGAGGCCGGGGCCTGGGACGGGCCTACGTTGAAGGGCTTGCCGCCGCCGGCGCTCGGGTCGCGGTGGCCGATATGCTGGAGCGCGAGCTGAAGGACACGGCAGCGGCGGTGAGGGCAGCTGGAAGCGAGCTCAGCACCTTTGCCCTGGACGTCACCCAACGCTCGGCCGTCGAGGACATGGTGCAGGACGTGGAGCGGCGGCTGGGCCCGGTAGACCTGCTGGTGAACAACGCGGGGATTGCCCGGGCCATTGGCCCCATCTGGCAGATCGATCCGGATGATTGGTGGCGGGAGGTCGCCGTCAACCTCTATGGCGAATTTCTGTTTGCTCGCACCGTCCTGCCCAGCATGCTTACGCGGCGCGCTGGGCGGATTATCAACGTGGCCAGCACCGCTGGCAAGCGGGTGGCGGGAACCAATATGTCCGCCTACGGACTCAGCAAAGCCGCGGTCATCCGTTTGACGGATCAACTCGCCGCGGAAACCGCGGATCACGGCATTAAGGTCTTCGCCATCCATCCTGGAGGCGTTGTCACGCACATGATGGACTGGCTCTTCACGGACCTGGGCCGGTGGATGCCAGCCATGAAGGCCACCGTGGAGAGCGGCAACGTGGTTGGCACCGAGGTCGCCACGGCGTTAGTGCTGCGCCTTGCATCCGGCGAAGCCGATGCTCTCTCCGGCTGCTACATTGAGGCGACAAGCAATCTGGATGAGCTGATTGCCCGCGCGCCGGAGATCCGCGAGCGCCAGCTGCACGTGTTGAAGCTGGAAACGCTGTAACAGCGGCATGAACTTGCCTGCTTCTCCCGAAGAGCTCAGTTCTGCCGTGCGCAACCGCTACTCAAAGGTGGGCGAGACGCCCGATGACGCTTCTGGGTTTCGGGTGGGGCGCGCCTTCGCTGAGGCGCTGGGGTACCCGGCGGATGTGCTCTCTGGCCTCCCCGCCAGCGTGTGCGAGTCATTCACCGGTGTGGCTGCCGCCGCGCTTCTGGCGGAGGTCCGCCCTGGGCAGACGGTGGTCGACCTCGGTTCGGGCGGTGGGCTGGACCTCATTCTGCTGGCTCACGCCGCGGGGCCCACAGGAGGGGTCATCGGCATCGACTTCGCGCCTGGCATGGTGGAACGGTCGCGGGCGAATGTCGCGGAGCTGGCCCTCAGCTGGGTCCGGATCGACGAAGTGCCGGCGGAAGCCACCGGCCTGCCCGATGCTTACGCCGACTGGGTGGTCGTCAATGGTCTGCTGAACCTGACGCCTGACAAAGCCGCCGTACTCCATGAGATCGCCCGCATCCTCAAGCCCACGGGAGAGTTGCTGTTGGCCGAAACCACGCTGCGTGCGCCGTTGTCCGACACCGCCATCCAGAGCGTGGATGACTGGTTCAGGTGAATTGGTGGTGCACTGCCGGAGGCAGAGCTCATCGGCTTGATCCGGAAGGTGGGTCTAACCAGCGTCAGCACGATAAGTCGGGGCCCAAACGCACGGACGAACGCGCCGGAGAGCCAGGTTTCCGTCCTCCGCTGCCGGCGCTGAGAGGCCGGCGGGCGACGCTGCACGAGCTGCCGCCGCACCATGCTACCTGTGGCGGCAGCTCGCGGTTACGCAGGCTGATCATGACGCGGTATTGCGTGACGGCGATATCGCGAACGGCGCCGGGCGCAATGCGTCGCCTTGCAACACTCGCCGAAGATTTCGCTGGCCACTGCATAGTGACTGTGCAGGGCTGCCGCGACCGGGTCAGTCCGAAGCGGGGGTATCCTCAGATGCGAGAGCGAGGCAGGCGGCGCAGGTGCCGCCGATGACGTAATGGGTGGGGTCGGCGGCGAACCCGAAGCGCGCCATAAGCTCCGCGCCCAGCGACTCCGTGGAGGTGACGTCCGTGGCCTCGGTCACCTTTCCGCAGCGGTTGCACATGAGGTGCAGATGCCGCGGCTTATCGCTCAGGTGATACAGGGCGCCCGCGGTGCCGGCGTGAGTGTGGCTCACCACGCCCGCCTGCTCCAACCGATCCAGTGTGCGGTACACCGTGGCGCGGCTGATCTCGGGGAAGGCGCGAGCCACAGCCCGGCTAATCGCCTCGGCCGACAGGTGGCCTGGTGCACCTTCCAGCACCTGAAGGATCACCCTGCGCTGCAGCGTGTTCCTTGGGTTGTCCGCGATGCCGTAGCGCGCCCCCAGCGCAGCTTTCTGTGAGCCGGCCTGGCTCCGCTTGCCTACCGAGGCCATCCTTCACTGGAGTGTACGCCAGCGCCTGAGGCATCTCCGCTGCACCAGTAGTGGTAGTCGTCGCGGGCTCGCTTGTCTAGCCGTCGGGGTTATCGCTTGCTCCCCGAACAGTCAGCTCGCCAGTCTGGCACAATCTGACACAATACACACTGACACACGCCCCGGGGGAAAAGGCAGTGCGCCAGAAGGCCACCGGGAGACGGCTTGCCTCACTACGCGGTTCAGGAGAACGCCTTGCCTTCCTACATTGGGCAGTCCATCAAGCGCAACGAGGATCCGCGCCTCATTACCGGGCGGGGCGTCTTCAGCGATGACGTGGATGTGCCCGGCACCCTGTACGCGGCTTTCGCCCGCAGCCCGCATGGCCACGCGCGCATCATCTCCATCGACACTTCTGCCGCCAAGGCGGCGCCAGGGGTGGAGGCCGTCATCACTGGGCACGACCTTCAGGGCGTGCCGCCCATTCCCGTGGGCTTTGCGCCGCCCTCGGCACCGGCCGTGCCGCCCAACCATGTGCTGCCCACGCAGAAGGTGGTCTACGTCGGCCAGGCGGTGGCAGCCGTTATTGCCCGCGATCCCTACCAGGCGCAGGATGCCGCGCAGCTCATAGAGGTGGAGTACGAGCCGCTGGCAGCCGTGGTGGACCCTCTCATGGCGCTGGAGCCGGGCTCGCCACAAATTTACGCGGAGGTGCCCGGCAACCTCGGGTTCACCATGAGCTCCGGCTCCAACGACGTGGAGGCCGCGCTGAAGGCATCGGACGAAGTGATCACTCTGCGTGTGGTCAACAACCGCGTGGCCGTCGTGCCGTTGGAAAACCGCGCCATCGTCGCCCAGTACGACGCCTTCGATCGCGGCTTGACAGTGACGCTGGGGACGCAGCAGCCGCACGGCGACCGGTCGGCCTTCGGCCGTATCGTCGGCGTACCGGAGAACCGGGTGCGTTTGTACGCGCACGACGTTGGTGGTGGCTTCGGCGCCAAAGGCAACGTGTATCCCGAGGAGGCAGTCACGGCGCTCATGGCCTACCGCTTACGCAAGGCGGTTCGCTGGTCAGATAGCCGCTCCGAGAACCTGCGAACCATGACCCAGGGCCGCGCGCACCTGACCGAGATTACCCTGGGCGTGCGACGCGACGGCACCTTCACGGCGCTCGATACCAAGGTCGTGGCGGATCTAGGGGGTGTGCTGGCACCAGTCGGGGCAGCCTCGGTCGGATCCATTATGACGATGTGCTGCGGGCCGTATAAGTTCCCAGTGGCGCGTGCCGCGGCCCGGGCGGTGTACACCAACACAGCGCCTACCGGCCCATACCGCGGCGCTGGCCGGCCGGAGGCTACTTACGCCTTGGAACGCGCGGTGGACGAGGCCGCGCGCCGGTTGAATATGGATCCGGTGGAGCTGCGCAAGAAGAACCTGATCGAGCCAAATCAGTTCCCATACACCACGCCGGTAGGGCCGGTGTATGACACCGGAAACTACCAGGCGGCGCTGGAGATAGGCCTCAAGGAGGTGGACTACGATCACTTCCGCGCGGAGCAGCGGCGCCTGCGCGCCCAGGGCCGATACGTCGGCATCGGCGTCACCACCTTCGTCGAGCCGGCGGGTGCACTTTTCTGGGAGTTCGCTGAGATACGCGTGGATCGCAGCGGCAAGGTGACGGTGTACAGCGGCGGTGGGCCGACCGGCCAGGGGCACGAAACGATCCTGGCGCAGATCGCGGCTTCGGAGCTCCAGGTGCCGGTGGAGAGTATCGAGGTGGTGCACGGGGATACTGGGGCCGTGGCCATGGGCGTGGGCAGCTTCGGGTCACGCTCCACGATCCTGGGGGGCTCAGCCACCCTGCATGCCGCGCAGCAGGTGCGCGAGAAGATGCGCGCCGTGGCCGCGGGCATGCTGGAAGCTCGTGTCGACGACATCCAGCTCGACGATGGCCGCTTCCATGTAGCGGGCAACCCCGCCAGAGGCTTGGATTTTGGCGCCATCGCCGGCTTCTCCTATTTCGGCGTGTCCCCGGCGCAGGAGCCAGGCATTTCAGCCCGCGAGTCGTTCCAGATGAATGCCGTCGCCTATCCCTTTGGTACGCACATCTGCATCGCCGAGGTGAACCCCGAGAACGGCGAAATCACCATTCAGCGCTACCTGGGGGTGGATGACTGCGGCACGATGATCAACCCCATGCTGGTGGCCGGCCAGTTGCACGGCGGATTTGCCCAGGGCTTCGGGGAGGCGATGATGGAACAGGTGCTGTACGACAGCGATGGCCAGCTTCTCACCGGCTCGCTCATGGACTATGCCGTGCCCAAGGCATCGCAGGTGCCAGCAATCGAGTTTCTGCACACGGTCACGCCATCCCCGCTGGATCCACTGGGCGCCAAAGGCGTAGGGGAGGCTGGCTGCATCGCCTCGCCGCCGACGCTGGTGAATGCCGTGCTGGACGCGCTGGCTCCGCTGGGAGTGACACACGTTGATATGCCGCTGACGGCGCCCCGGGTATGGGCAGCCATCCAGGCGGCGAAGGGAGGCAAGTAGAGTGGCTGGGAACAACAGCATCGCGCCGGTGGACATCAGGTTCACCGTGAACGGGCAGGAGCACCAGGCGAGCGTAGAGCCTCGGCTGCTGCTGGTGCACTACCTGCGGGAGAATCTGCGGCTGACCGGCACACACGTCGGCTGCGACACGTCGCAGTGCGGGGCCTGCACCGTCCTGCTCAACGGCCAGGCAGTGAAGTCCTGCACGCTGTTGGCCGTGCAGGCCAATGGGGCGAACGTGACGACCATCGAGGGGCTGGAGAAGGATGGGCAGCTCAGCGCGGTGCAGGAGGGGTTCTGGGAGAAGCACGGCCTGCAGTGCGGGTTCTGTACGCCAGGGATGATCATGGCGGCCGAATACCTGCTGAGCCGGAACCCAAAGCCGACTGAGGTCGAGATCCGGCAAGCGCTGGAGGGCAACCTGTGCCGCTGCACAGGCTACGTGAACATTGTGGCAGCGGTGCAATACGCCGCCGAAAAGATGGGAGGGGCGCATGTATCCCGCTAGTTTTGCGTACCACGCGCCACGCAGCGTGGAGGAGGCGATCGCGCTGCTGGCGGAGCATGGGGACGAGGCGAAGCTGTTGGCGGGCGGGCACAGCCTGCTGCCGACGATGAAGCTGCGGTTGGCGCAGCCGGGGCACCTGATCGACCTGGCTGGTGTAGCGGGGCTGCAGGGCATTCGCGAGGAGGGCCAAAGGATCGTCATCGGGGCGCTGACCACGCACGATGAGCTGGCCAGCTCGTCGCTGATCCGGGCGAAGCTGACGGCGCTTGCGGAGGCGGCCGCGGTGGTGGGAGATCCGCAAGTTCGCAACCGGGGGACGCTGGGTGGCAGCGCAGCGCACGCGGACCCGAACGCGGACGAGCCCGTAGCCTTGGTGGCGCTGGAGGCGGTGCTGGTGATGGTCGGGCCAAAGGGGCGGCGAGAGGTACCGGCCGTGCAGTTTTTCGAAGATATCTTCACCACGGCCCTGGGGGCGGACGAAGTGCTGACTGAGATCGTGGTGCCGGTGACCAGCGGCAAGCTGGCGAGCGCATACAAAAAGCTGCCGCACCCGGCGAGCGGGTTTGTGGTGGTGAGCTGCGCGGCGGTGCTGGAGGGCGACGGCCAGCGCCTGCAGGCAGCGCGGCTGGGCATGGGCGGCCTGGGTGGCGCGCCGGTACGGGCAGCTGCAGCGGAAGCGCGGCTGGCAGGGCAAGCTCCGAGCGAAGCGACCCTGGCGGCGGCCGCGGCGCTGGTGAGTGAGGGCACGGACCCGGCGGACGACCTGTACGCCAGCGCCGCGTATAAGCGGGCCGTCGCGCAGGTCTATGCGCGACAGGCTCTCACCGCCGCCGCCGAGCGCCTCCGCGCCTAGCCTAGAAGTTTCGGCCGGAAACCTGCCACGGCGGCCGGGGTGGGGTTCCTCCAGAGCGCCGATTGAGCTCGCCAACTGTAGCGACAGGGGATCGGCTGAGGGCCGCCAATGGCTTTCCGGCCGAACTTCTAGCGCACCCCTCGCCCGTCCGCTCTCGGGCGGATGGGCGAGGGGTGCAGAGCTATCCGTTCGTTGCCCGTAGAGGGCAAGAGCGTCAGCTGCTGGGTCGGCTGCTCACCTTCTGCCGGGTGGCAGAGGCCGAGCACATGACGTGGCCGATGAGGTCCGTCACATCAGGCAGGCGTGGCCGAGGGCGGCGGCTGGACAACCCGGCGCGGAACGAATGGCGCGTTGCGGATGGCGTCTACATCGATCTCCGGCATCTCGATGTCAATCGCCTGCAGTACGCCGTTTGCCAGCTCGTTGTAGCGATCGAAGGTGCGCCGGAGCCG
>DATKQD010000231.1:0-17504 GCA_035532895.1 Chloroflexota bacterium | reverse complement strand
CCTTGCGGACGTCAAAGCCCTCGTAGCGCAGGGCCGTGCTCACCAGGTCGGCGAGATAAGGCTCATCGTCCACCACCAGGATGCGGGTGCTTTCGCTCGTTCCGGCGGCCATCGTGCTTCCAGCCTAGCAAGAGTGTTCTCGGAGATCGCTGCGAATAGCCTGAGAACTGCCTGTGAGGCGGTGGGAGCTCGACATGCTCCGCCTTGCGCCCCCGAGCTACGCCGCCCTAAGGGTGGGCGATGGCCTCGACCGCGGCTGTCCGCTCAGCCAACCAGTCAGCGATACAGGCCAGCACGTCTGGGGCCTGCGCTTCCTGGTGCAGCTCGTGCAGCAGGCCGTCCCACTCCCGGTAGTAGCACCAGGCACCGGCTCGCTGGGCAAAGCGGCGGCTGGCGGCGGGGCTGGTCACGGCATCGGCGCTGCCGTGCAGCAGCAGAACTGGCAAGCGCAGCTCGGTGGCGTGGGCGAGAGTCCAGCGGCCGGACGCTCGGCAGCCCCAGAAGAGGCGCGCGGTGATGCGGTGGTGCACCAAGGGATCAGCTTCATAGGCCCGAATCGCCGGCTCCTGATGGCTCAGCTTGTGGCTGTCCAGGTCCTGCCGAGGGAGAGCCAGGCCGGGCACCAACGCACTCAGCGCCGCGGCGAGCGCGATCTGCCAGGCGGGCGGCTCGTTCGGCAACTCCAGCCAGGGCGAGGTGGCGATCACCCCGGCCACGCTCGGCTGGCGCTCGATGGCATAGCGCAGCACCTCACCACCGCCCATGCTGTGTCCGTACAAGAAGCGCGGGAGAGCGCCAAAGCGCCGCTGGGCCTCCCCCAACAGCGCACCAATGTCGTCCAGCAGGCTGGTGTATGAGGCGACGGCGCCACGGGTGCCCGGGGAGCGGCCGTGGCCCCGCTGATCGTAGGCCAGCACGGCCATCTTGCGCTGGGCCAGGAAGTCCGCCACAGCTTGATAACGCCCGCTGTGTTCCCCAAAGCCGTGCACCAAGCAGACCACTGCCTGAGGGTTCGAGGCCGGCAGCCAGGCGCGTCCAAAAAGCGCCGGACCAGTGGGCGAGGCCAGTTGGTACTCGCTGGTGGTCACCTCGTTTGGTGCCGTGTCCTCGCTCAGCGCTGCACCCGCGGCAGAACCTGCGCAGCCAGCAGCTCGATCTGGTCGATGTCCTCCAGGTTGAGGAATTGGAAGTAGAAGGTGTCCGTCCCTAGTTCCGCGTAGCGCCCGAGCGCGTCAACCAGCTGGTTCGGCGTGCCCTTGAGCCAGGCGCTGGGGGGTAGGTCGAGTGTGGGTTGGGTGGCCTCAGCCTTCCGAGCGACATCGGCCTCGTCCCTGCCGCAGCACACGACCAGCGCCGTCGAGAACTTCATGCTGCTGGGGTCGCGGCCAGCGGCCTGGCAAGCCTCGCGCACTCGCTCGTAGCGCTCGCCCGCGGCTTCCAAGGGCGCGAAGCCGGCATTGTACTCGCTGGCGTACCGCGCGGCCAGCCGCGGCGTTTTCGTGGGCCCGGTGCCACCAATGATGATGGGCAGCTTCGCTTGCCGTGGCTTCGGCAGCGCGGGCGAGTTCTCCACCTGGTAGTGCGTGCCCTGGTAGGAAAAGCGCTCGCCGATGGGTGCAGCCCACAAGCCGGTGATGATGGCCAGCTGCTCTTCCAGCCGCTCGAAGCGCTCTTTCAGCGGTGGGAAGGGGATAGCGTAGGCTTTGTGCTCGCCCTCGTACCAGCCGGCACCGAGGCCCATCTCTACTCGGCCGCCGCTCATGGCGTCCACCTGGGCCACAGTCACCGCCATGATGCCGGGATGCCGGAATGTGGCGGAGGAGACCAGCGTGCCCAGGCGCAGGCGTGTCGTTTCGCGCGCCAGTCCAGCCAGGCTGACCCAGGCATCGGTCGAACCGGGGAGCCCGTTGCTGCCGCGGCCAATCACCATGTAGTGGTCGGAGCGCACCAGGCCATCAAACCCGCCTGCTTCGGCGGTGCGCGCCACCCGGAGCAACTGTTCGTAGGTGGCGCCCTGCTGAGGCTCGAGGAAGAGACGAAGTTTCACGGCGAGGCCCTTTCCCGGTGTTTTCGCTGGAATGCCGTCAGAGGCGGAAGGCTGACGGCTGCCTGACACATCATAAGCAGCGCCAGAGTTCTGCTTTTTCCGCTGATGGGTCGCCCGACGGCGCGGCAGCAACGTGACGCGCGGGCCTCTAAGCTTGTAAGCACGTCACGAAACCTGGAGGTCAGCAGTATGGCAATAGCGACTCCCGTCCGCATCGTGGGCGGCCACGAGCTTCCGGCGGTTGGTACCTGGACCATCGACCCGGCGCACTCGCAGGTCACGGTGGAGGTCCGTCACATGATGATCAGCAAGCAGCGCGGCAGCTTTGAGGAGCTCTCCGGCACCATTGTGGTTGCTGACAAGTTGGAGGACTCGTCCGTGGAGGTGGTGCTCAAGACCGCCAGCTTCAAAACCGATACGCCCGATCGCGACAAGCACGTGCGCAGCGCGGACTTTCTCGGTGTGGAGCAGTTCCCGGAGGCCGTATTCAAAAGCGCCTCGCTCACACAGCGCTCGAGCGACAGGTGGACGGTGGCGGGTACGCTGGCACTCAAAGGCATCACCAAGCCGGTCACCCTTGAGGTGAAGTTTGAGGGTGGGCTCATCGATCCGTGGGGCAAGCCCCGCATTGCCTTCTCGGCTACCGCCGAAATCGACCGCGAGGAGTGGGGCGTGAGCTGGAACATGCCTCTGGCAGCGGGGGGAATCATGGTCGGCAAGCTAGTAACGCTGATGATCGACGCCCAGGCAACCCTGGGCTGATGCGTGAGAAGTTTGGCCGGAAAGCCAATGGCGGCCCTCCGCCGGTCCCCGGTCGCCTTAGGTTGACGAGCTCAACCTAAGCCCTCCAGGAATCCCACCCCGGCCTCGGCGGCAGGTTTCCGGCCAAACCCTACGTCGCCCGGCTCAGGGGCTTGGTTGCGGGGCCCGTTCGGTAGCCTGGCACGCGGCCTGGGCCGGAGCGCTCAGCGCGGCGCGCGCGGGTGGGCGGGCCGAACGTCGCCCGCTGGTTCGCTGACTGGCGGCGCGGAGACGCTGGCCGGCCGATAGGTGGCGCAGAAGCACAATGCGCAGGCATGATCCACGCGCACATCGTGGGCACCTTGGCTGTGCGAGCAGTGACAGCGATCTTCTGGTGTGGCCATGTGCCTCAGATTACCGGCCCACCGGCTTTGGTGGAAGGGTGCTGCCCCCCATTTCTGCCAATTGGAACAGGTGTTTTCCCCCCACTGGCAGCAGTGTGATGTTTCTCAGTGTGACATCGCCGCGCTGGTACCCGCACCGGCGCGATCCAGTGCCCGTCCTACGGCCTGTTCCTGCTCGGGCGTGAGCGCCACCACCGGGGCGGCCAGCGTGGGGCCGCACAGGCCCATGAGGTGTAGAGCCGTTTTGAAGCCGGCCGGCAGCGTACCGGTGAGAAGCGCATTTGCGAGCTCCAGCAGGGTGAACTGGCTGCTGCGCGCTGTGTCCAAATCCGCCGCGCGGTAGGCGTTGAACAGTTGTACGCACAGCGCTGGGACCACGTTAGCGCAGCCACAGATGGTGCCGGCGGAGCCCATGAGGAGCGAGGCCAGCAGCATGGTTTCGGCGCCGGTGAACACACGCGCGCCAGGGTGGTTCCGCGTGGCGGCCAGTACGCGGGAGTGATAATTGAAGTCGCCGCTGCTGTCTTTGATGCCGGCGACCGCCCCCTCTTCGACCAGGGCGGCCAGCGTAAGGGGATGCATGCTCGCCTGAGTGAATTGCGGGATGTTGTACACCAGGATGGGCAGGCTGGAGGCCGCGGCCATATCACGGTAGAAGCGCAGCAGCGCGGGCTGATCCAACGGAATGTAGGCTGGTGGCGCCAGCAGCACCGCGCGTGCGCCAACGCTGGCGGCGGCGCGTAATTCCACCCGGGCGGAGTCTGGCGTAGGCTGCTCAATGCCTACCACCAGCGGCACGCGGTTCGCGGCCTCCACGGACACCGCCTCTACGGCCGTTCGGCGCTCACGTTCCTCCAGTAGCGCGCCCTCACCTGTGGACCCCAATGGGACGAGCCCGTGCACCCCAGCATCGAGCACGAAGCGCACCAGCCGCCGCATGCCGGGCACATCGACCTGCCCATCGGGCAGAAGGGGCGTCGCCAGGGCGGGGAAAATGCCGCCGATGTGCTCAATGCCAAACATGAACGTCGCACCTCAAGACGGCCGGCCTCACCCGTGAGCCGTCGCCCAATCTCGGCGCGATTATAGCGGCGCCAGCGGGCCTTTCAGGAGCCGCTGATGCGGGCGGGCTCGGGCGTGGGCAGCGATTGCCTGGGCGCAACGGCTGGCTGGTGGACGGCGGCGGCGCGGAGCCGCATGACCTTGAGCATCAGCAGCGCGCTGGCGCTCTCCCGCGTTGGGGCCATCGCTGTTTCTCCGCTGCCGGCCGCCAGCCAGCCGTTGCGCCAGCGCACCACGCGTGGTTCGTTGCCCGCATCTCCATCTGTCATGGCTGAGTTAACGAGGCAGGGCCTCTATTCGCGCGCTCTCGCCCAGCCGGCAAGCCGAGGCTGATGCCGAATCCGTATGCTAAGTCACAGTCCATGGTGCCTACTGTCACGGCCGCAGCTGCGCCGAAGCGGGCTCGCTTTGCGGGCTCGTGGCAGCTATGGAGTCTGATTCTGCTGCTCGTTGCCGCGTTTGGCCTGCGGGTGATGCGGCTGGAGGTGCAGTCCATTTGGGTGGACGAAGGCTTCAGCGTTGATTTCGCCAGCCGCACCGCCGCGGACATGACGGCGATGTGGAAGGCGCGCGGCGGCGTGGGCGTGATCGATAATGCCGGTGCGCGGCAGGCCGCGAACGATCCGCTGGCCATCGCCGTGGACATTCACCCGCCGCTCTACTACTTCGCCCTGCACGAATGGCTGCCCTGGGCGGGCCGCGGCGAGTACGCCGTGCGCTTCCCCTCGGTCATCGCCGGCCTGCTGTTGGTGCTGGTTCTGTTCAAGCTGGGGCAGGCGCTGGCGGGGCCGGCACTCGGGCTGGTCGCCGCGGGCGTGGGTGCCGTAGCACCCTACGATGTTGCCTATTCACAGGAAGCGCGGATGTATGCGCAGGTGGCCCTGTTCGCGGCGCTATCGCTGTACTTCACCTGGCGCATCCTCCGTTCACAGTTGCGGCTGGGCCGGCCGGGCAGCCTCTGGCCGTGGGTGGGGTTGGTGGTCAGCGGCGGCCTCGCCCTGTACACCCACTACTCCGCCGTGCTGGCCATCCTGGCCGAGAATGCCATGGTGGCTGGCGTGGCCCTGTGGCTGCTGCGCCAGGGCAACGGCAAGGGCTTTCGCCGGTTGGTCGTGCCCTGGGCCGCCTCACAGCTCATCGAAGCGCTGCTGTTCGTTCCCTGGTTGCGCACCACCATCGGCCAGATCGCCCAGTACGACCAGAACCTGTGGACGCCGAATTGGCGGGTGGAGTTGAACGATACGTTTCGGGCGTTCGACGTTGGTCTGTGGGTGCCCATCTCGCCGGCGGAGCGGCTGCTGTATGGCCTCACCGGGCTCCTGGTGCTGGGCCTGCTGGTCGCCACACTCGCGCGACGATGGCCGCCGCCCGGTTGGCACAGCGGCCGGGCGCTGGCATTTGGCGTGGCGGCGCTGGGGCTCGAAACAGCAGCGGCGCTGGTGGCGCTGCAGATTCGGCCCGAGTTCCATCCGCGCTACCTTATGGTGCTGTCCACGCCGTTCTACCTTCTGTGGGGCGTGGCCCTGCTGGCGCTGTGGCGCCGGCTGCGGGCCGCGGGCGGTCTGGCCAGCCTGGCGCTGCTCGCGGCATCGCTCTGGGGCCTCTACGGGTACCAGTTCGACCCCACCTATGCGAAGGACGACACGCGCACGCTGGCGAGCTACATCGCCGGCCGCGCCACGGCCGCGGACGTGATTTTCCTGGATGCCCCCGAGCCTCTGGATTACTACTATCATGGGCCGGCCGCTATGGATTATCTTCCGGGCACGGACCCGCGCTTGCCCGCCATCATGACCCGCTACGCGGCCGGCAAACGGCGCATTTTCTATGTGCAGTGGTTCCTCAGCACCTCGGATCCGGAGCAACGCGTGCCGTTTCTTTTGAAGAAGTACGGGCAGCTGGTAAACGAACACACCTTCCGCGGCTATCGTGAGTGGGAGTACGACGTACCGGCCGCCACCACCTTCAGCCTGGGGCAGCAGCGGCCGGTGCCCGCGGTGAACTATGGGGGACGGTTGCAACTCATAGCAGCCGGATTCTCGTCCTCACTTAACGGGCAGGCGGCGCTGCGGCCAGATCTTGGCCGGCCGGTTGTGCCGAGTGGTAACCGTTTGATGCTTGGGCTCACGTGGAAGCTGCTGCGGCCGGTGACCCATAACTACAAGGCCACTGCGTACCTCACGGATGCCGCCGGCCATTTCGCCGGCCAGGTGGATCTGCTGCTCTACCGAGGCCAGGCCACGACCGTCCACTGGCGGCCCGGAGATAGCGCTACCAACTACTATGCGCTGCAAACGGTCGGCGGACTCATGCCGGGCACGTATGCGCTGAAGATCGCCGTCTATCCCGAGGGTAAGCAGGATCGCGTGAATGTGCTGAACGCCGCCGGGACGCCGAGCGGCGACACTGCCACTGTGGCTGCCATTCAGGTGCTGCCGCCGGCGGGCCCGGTGAGTTTGGCTTCTCTGGGTATTTCGCATCCCTTGAGCCAGGAGCTCATTCGCGGCGTGCAGATGGATGGCTTTGACCTGCCAAAGACCACGCTGCTCCAGGGCGATCCTCTGCCCCTGACCCTCTTCTGGGGCATCTCGGCCGTGCCGGCGCCGGGTGCAACCACGACCATCAGTCTCCAGCCCAAGCAGGGTGGCTCGAGCTGGAAGTGGTCTCGCCAGCCAGGTTTCGGCAGCGCCTCGTGGCGCCCCGGTTGGGTGCTGCGCGATTGGTACGAACCCTCGCTGCCCCTGCATATCCAGCCCGGCGCGTACCAGCTGAGTGCCGGACTCAATGGCCACCAGGTGCCGCTGGCTACGGTCCAGGTTCAGGCCCGCCAGCGCTCATTTGCAATGCCGCATCCGCGGCATCCGGTGACCGCCCAGATCGGCCCCGGTATTGAGCTGCTGGGCTACGACCTTGCGCAGGCCAGCTACCAGCCGGGCCAGACGGTGCAGCTCACCCTCTACTGGCGCTGCACGGCAGCTATGGCGGAGAGCTATACCGCCTTTGCGCACCTGCTCGACGGGACCCGGCATGTCACCAGCCAGCAAGACACGGTTCCCGTGCAGGGCACCTTGCCAACCAACGCGTGGGTGCCGAATCAGATCGTCACGGACCGCTACACCCTGCCCCTGCCCAGCGCCACATCCGCCGGCACGTACCAGCTGGAAGTTGGCTTCTACCGCGCCAGCACGGGTATTCGCCTCGCTGCGCAGTCTGGCCAGCTCAAAGTTATCGACGACGGCATTCTGATCGGCAGCCTAAGAGTCGGCTGAAATCTCTTTCGCCGGTCGCCCTGAGGAGTCGTCCTCGGCGCGGCTGGATATGCTCTCCCCGCGCTCAGCGACAGCGGTGGAGGCAGCCTTACTTAGAGACATGAACGCTCCCAATGATCGCGGATGTGGCACCGTTGGGCAGGCGGAGGCGGGTGCCGGAGGCGTTGTAAAGGCCGACTTCCAGGCGGTAGGTGCCGGCTGGAAGCGCCGTATCAGTGAGCAGGCCGTGGCGGTCGGTGATGGTTTGGCCAGGTTGCCAGATGGAGGTCGGCTTGGTCCCAGCGGCGGGCCAGCCGTCGTGCTGGGCATAGCTTTGGCCGGCTGTATCGAGCAGGTGCACGAAGACGGATTCGTTGGTCGTGGGGCGCGCTGTGCAACGCCACAGCAGAGTAACGTCCACGGGGTCACCCGCGCGCACCGTGGTGTTGGCGCTGGCGCTGACCAGCTGAATGGCTGGGCCGAAGTGAGTGTCGGCGGGCACCGGCAGGCGGGCGTCGCTGCCGAAGGCGCTGCTGAAGCCCAGCACCTGAGCGTGGTCGAACCAGCGCGATTCCGCGGGGAAGGCGTGGGCGTTCAGCCAGCTCAGAGCCTGGTCCTGGTGCGTGGAGTGGCCGAACGGCAGCAGCCAGATGGTGGGGTGGCCGGCGGCAGCTTGTTGCAGCGCGGGTGTGCTCGAAACGTTCAGCGTAGATCGCACGTCCGTGGACGGTGGCAGGTAGTAGCCGTACAGCGGATCGTCCGCGGGCGTGTTCACCAGTACCAGCGGATGCCTCACGCTATCAACGTAGTGAGCCAGTGCGCGCATCTGCGCCGCGCGCGCGTAGACGATCGTGCCGTAGTAGTCGCGCAGCTGTGTACCGGACCCCACGGCTATCAGCAGCAGAGCGGCGCCCGCCAGCCCGGCCAGAGCCACGCGCGGGGCACGGGAGCTACGAGCCAGGCCTCGCTGCAAGGCCACCACTCCCGCCGCGGCCGCTATCAGCAGCGGCGGCAGCGCTACCGCCATGTAGCGCTCGTAGAAGATGGGCCTCACCAGTGAGATGGCCCAGACGGCGATGAACGGCACGGCCAGCCAGGACAACAGGAAGACGAGGGCGTGTAGTGCTTGGCTGCGCTGGCCGCGGGTAAGCCACAGCAACCCTAACGCGGCCAGGAGGAGCACCAGCACCGGCAGTGCCTGCCCAAGCCCCCGGGCCTGACCGAAACCCAGCGTGAAGACGTTTACCGTTTTCCAAAAGATGGCCGGCAGCGGACCCGAAGTCACCAGCGCGTTGTTGTACTGGCGCAGCCTGCCCGCGACCAGCAGCACCCACACCGCGAACACCGCCGCTACCGCCAGCTGGCAGGCGGCCCAACTCCGCAGCCAGCGCCAGCCTCGCGGTCCACTCGCCAACGCTGCCACATCCTGTCCGAAGAGCACCAGCAGGGCGAAGGCATGGGTCATGGCAGCCGCAATCGAAGCCAGCGCGTACAGCAGCCACCGCTCGTGGCGCTGTAACAAAAGGTTGTACGCCAGGTAGGCGCTCACCAGCGAGAAGAGCACCACCATGGTGTACATGCGCACTTCCTGGGCAAAGAAGATGTCGAAGGGGTCGACGGCCAACAGAAAGGCGGCGATAAGCCCGCCCGGTTGGCCAACCAGGGCGCGGCCGGTCGCGAACAGCACGGCCACCGCCAGCATGCTGAAGAGGACAGAAAGAAAGCGTCCGGCGAATTCCGAATCGCCCGCCAGCCGCGTCCACACGCTCAGGACCACATAGAACGTGGGTGGAAAAGGCTCGCTGGAGGTGATGGAGAACAGGCTCAGCGGATTGTGCCTTGCGAGTGTGAGGCCGAGGGCGTCGTCGGACAGGCTGGCCTGAAAGTCGAGGTGGTACACGCGCAAGCCAAAGGCCAGCAGCAGTACGGCGATGCTACAATACCCGCTCATCCGCCGCACGGAGGGCATTGTATCGGCCAGAGCTCGACGCTGAGCGGCCAGAAGGTCACCGCCGGGACACTCCGTACCTCTCACGCAGTACCCAAGCTCTGGCTGGCGGTGGTGCTGCTGGCGCTTTTCACTGCCTACTTCTTCTGGCCGCTGCTCACGCCCAACACGAGCGCCCGCGAGTCGTTTGTGGTGGGCGATTTCACCGATCAGTTCCTGCCATTCCATACGTTCGCCGCCAGCCAGCTGGCACAGGGGCGCCTGGCGCAGTGGGACCCGGACATGTACAGCGGCTACCCTTTTCAGGCGGACGTGCAGACGGCCGTACTGTACCCGGTTGCTCTGGCCAACGAGTGGCTGCACCGCGGCGCCTTTACGTTGCAGGACCTGGAAGGGGAGGCCGCGTTGCACTTTCTCCTCGCCGGGGTGTTCACGTTGCTGTTTGTGCAACTGATCACGGGCAGCATTGCCGCGGGCCTGCTGGGAGCAGTGGCTTTCACCTTCAGCGGTTTCCTCACCAGTTATCCCGACCAGCAGTTGCCAGTGCTGGAGTCCACGGTTTGGCTGCCACTCGCGCTGTACTGCGTGGAACGGGGGGCGCGTGCGATCCGGGCTGCGATGGTCGCGCGAAGTAACGGCGCGCCTCATTCCAGCAGATCGGCGGCCGGATCGGCCTGGCTGGCCTGCGCGGGAGGCTGCGTGGGGCTGGCCTTTCTGGCCGGCCACCCGCAAACCGTGCTGTACATCGCCTACTTGTGCGGCGCCTACGTGCTGTTTCGTGTGCCCTGGCGGCGCTGGTGGCTGGCGCTGTGGCCGTTGCTGGCAGCGGGTGGGCTGAGCGCGGCGCAGCTGCTGCCCAGCGCTCAGCTGTTCGCCTTTAACCACAAGGGCCGGCTGAGCTATGGCTTTGCCGCGGGTGGAATCACCTGGCGCGATTTGGGCGCCGTTATCACCAATAATCCGCCGGGTGGCCGCATCCTGTACGTGGGCCTCATTCCGCTCGCTCTGGCCGTGCTCGGTGTGGTTGTAGTCCGGCAGCGGCAGGCTGTTTTCTGGGCCGCGGCGGGCGTGATCGCCAGCCTGCTGGCTTTGGGCACACACGGACCGCTCTTTCGGATCTTCTTCGCCGTGCTGCCCGGCTGGGACCTCTTTCGCGACCAGGAGCGGGCCGTGGTGGTGGCCACGCTCGCGCTGGCTGTTCTGGCGGGCTTGGGCTGCGCGTGGGTGCTGCAGCGCATTGGCTATGTAGCTGAGAAGTGGCCGTTTAGGCGCCCTCTCCAGGGCGCCGCGGAGCAAGCCTCCGCGGCCCAGAGGTTGGCGGTGTGGGCGATCGCTGGGCTATTGGTGATGGGGAGCTTCGCGAACCTGGCGCTGGCGAATCGCGGCAATAACCTCTGGCGAGGCAACCCGCTGAGCGAATTCAACCTGGGGCCGCTGCTGGCGCCAATCCGAGCCGACCAGAATATCTTCCGGGTGCGGGTGAGCGAGGACAGCATTTCGCACAACTCCGGCAACGTGCTGGGGCTGCAGATCGTCAGCGGCAACAGCCCCTTCGAGCTCACGCCCTTCAAGAGCTGGATTGGCGACGTGGACCCCGCGCAGGCCGTGAACGAATGGCAGATCATGCAGCTCACCAACACGCACTGGATCGTCAGCAGCCGCGAGCTATGCGGTACCGCTTGCAAACCCTCCGATGGCATGCGGCAAATAGGGCAGTTCGGCCCCCTGCGGCTGTTCAAGATTTTGTATCCGCTGCCGCGCGCCTTCTTTGTCACTCGGGCGCAAGGCGTGGCCACGGAACGGCAGGCGATCGACCGCATCAATGCCAGCGGGTTTGCCGGCAATAAGCTCATTCTGCTGAAAGGCACGCCCACACACTCGGCCGCGGCCCCGCCAGCTGCTGGGTTTCGGGCCGATGTGGTGGGTTATGCACCCTGGCTGGTCGACATTCGGACGGCTAGTACCGTGCCGGCCTACCTGTTCACCAGCGAGATCGCCTACCCTGCCTGGCATGCCACTATCGATGGCCGGCCCGCGCCAATCCTCACCGCGGACGGTATCTTTCGCGCGCTGGACGTAGCCCCTGGCCAGCACCATGTGGTGTTCCAGTATGTGCCAGACCTGTTCTACATCGGTAGCGCCATCTCAGCCGCCACGCTGCTGGTGTTTGCCGGCCTCGGCGCCTGGCTCGTATGGCCAGCCGCGCGGCACTCGCTTTCCGCTTTCCACTTCCATGCCTGAGCGTTGGCGTTGGCTGTGGCTGGTGTGCCTGGCCCCGCTGCTTGTTGCTTGCGCGTCAGGCACCTCTTCGGGCGCCTCCTTGGCGCCGCGGATCGATCGATCCGCTCCGGCGGCCATGAGTATCGACATCCAGAGCGCATGGTCGTTCAGGACGGATCCCTCAGGCGCGGCGGATTGGTCCGCACCGGGGCTCGATGCCTCGGGCTGGGATGTGCTGAGCGCCAACGACTTCTGGCAAAACCAGGGCTACGCTGGCTACTCGGGTGTGGCCTGGTACCGACGCACGGTGCAGGTTCCACCCGAGTGGCGCGGCCGGCAGGCATACCTGGCCCTCGGCGGCGTGAATGACGAGTACTGGGTGTATGTGAACGGGCGCCTGGCGGGACATGTGGGAGATCTCGCCACGCATCAGTCGGCCATCCAACGGCCTGCCCTGACGCCCGTGCCACTCGCCGCCGGCCAGCAGAATACCATCGCCATCCGAGTACGCTCCTGGTACAACTTCGGGGGCATCGCTCACGGGCCGGTGGCCCTCACCACGGCGCCGCTACTGCCTTCAGCGCCGGTGGCCGGGGCCATGGCTATCGCCGCGGCCAAGCCGGCAGGTTTGTGGCCAAGCTGGATGCGTGGGCAGGGCCGTACCTGGACGGTGGTAGGGACCCCCAGCGGCGGGCCGGAAAGCCTGGTCGGCCCCACGGGGCGGTGGGAACCGGATGCCAGCTCTCCCTCCGTGGCGCTGCTGGTGGGCGACATGGGTCCGCCGAGCCCCGCTGGCTGGGCGCTTCAGGAGGGCGATTTGCCCATCGTCAGAAATCGCTGGCGCGCGGGGGCGGTGGAGGTATCCACGGTGCTGTGGCGGCCTGTGCAGCCGGTGGGGGGCGCCCAGCCAGGGGCCAGCATGGTGCGCTGGGAGGTTTCGGCCACGAACACTGGCGCCGCCGCCGACGTTCCCCTGTTCGTACTGCTGCAGCCGTACCAGGTGCAGCCGGGGGTGGCGCCAATCTTCTCCGCGTCATATACGCGGAGAGAGGTGCTCGTGAACGGCCGGCCCTTTCTCTCTGTCGCTCGGGTGCCCGATGCGATTCTTGCCGTGGCCGGTGCCCGCGGTGACGTGTCGCAGGCGATCTTGTCCCAGCGCCTGCCGCCCACCAATGCGGTGAGCGATGGCGCCGGCCGAGGCTCTGTGGCGCTGGAGTACGACCTCCACCTGGCGTCGGGCGCTTCCACCCAGCTGTCCTTCGCCGCGCCAGTGGGTGCAGCGCCGCTGGCGGGCAGTGCCAGCACCTTTGCGCAGCCTGTGGCTGCCGATTCCGCCAGCCTGCGCGCCACGGCGGATGCCTGGCGGGCGCTGTTGCGGCCGGGGTCCATCAGCCTGCCCGATGCGCGGCTCACGGCGGCGTACACTGCCTCGCTGGCCTACATCCTCATGTCCAACGATGGGGGCGCACTTCACCCCGGGCCGCTGCTGCACGATGCCTTTTGGTATCGCGATAGCACCTACATGTTGGGCGCCCTGGAGCGCAACGGCAACCTGGCCCAGGCCCACGATCTGCTGGCGGCCATGCTGCGTTTTCAGTTGCCGGATGGCTCGTTTCCAGCGAATGTCAGCACCCACACACAGGTAGGCCACACACGTGGCGCACCGGAGTGGGACGCTCAAGGCGAAGCCGTCCACGCGCTGGTGGACTACTATCGCTTCTCGCACGATAAGGCGTGGCTGCGGAGCGTGTGGCCGTCCATCAAGCGGGGCATTCAGTGGTTAGATGAGCTGGTCGCCCTGCAGCCCGATGGCTTGCTGCCCCCGGGCGCCAGCGCGGAAGATCTGGGCCCCGCCAACCAGCGCCACTACTGGGACGATTTCTGGGGCGTCATCGGCCTGCGGGATGCGTCGTTCGCGGCGGGCATCCTGGGCGATGCCGCGACCCAGCAGAGCGACGCTGCCCAGGCCGATGCCCTGCTGGCCGCGGTGATGCGCGCGGCGCAGCCGGCCCTCCACACTGAGGGCATCATTCCCAACGGTCCTCATGACCTCCAGTCGCCGGCGGTGGCGCGCGATGCCTCGCCGGCAGTGTGGCCTGGACAACTGCTGCCGGCCAGCGTAGCGGCGCCGATCTTCCAGCGCTACTTCCAGCGTTTCGTCCAGCCCTACAACGGCGCGTTCAAGGAGGCGGACGATAATGTGTGGACCCTGGGCGGCCTCGAGCTGGCGCACGCTGCGCTCTACGTGGGCCTCACTAGCGAGACCAGCCAGATGCTGGCCTGGTTCATCGATCACCCCACAGCCAGGGGAGTGTACGCCTGGGGAGACGAGGTGACGCGGGACGGCAGCAGCCTGGCCGGGGGCGACATGCCCCACGGCTGGACCGCCGCCGAGTATGTGAGCCTGCTGCGAGACATGTTGCTGTACGAATCGGGCAACCACCTGGAGCTGGCCGCTGGCGTGTCTGCCGGCTGGCTGAATGCGCCCCAGGGTGTGAGCGTGTCCGGGCTGCCGACGACGTTCGGCCCAATAAGCTATACCCTGCATCGGGTGGGCAGCACCGTGCTGCTGGATCTCGTTGACAGCACGCCGCCGCCCGGCGGTTACTCTCTGCACCTGCCCTTCAGGATGCTGCGGTTTTCAGTTGATGGATCGGCTTTCGCTTCCGCCAACGGCAGTGTGCTGCATCTGCCGCCGGCGACCCGCCACGCGGAGGTGCGGGTGAGCGGCAGCTGAGAGGCCGATCAGGGAGACTCCCGCCAGCAGTGGCGGGCGGCGTCCAGCGCGGTCTGCAGGTCATAGGCGCGATTGGCCAGCAGCCAGGCGTAGCGTCCGCCGTGAGCCAGCTCGGACATACCGCTGGCCAACGCGTCTGACACTGGCCTGGCGGCGAAGTGACTCTCCAGCGCCGAGGCTCCCGGGCCAATGGCGTAGAGCGACGCGAAGTGCGTGCTCGGCCCCAGGTGCGGCAGTGGCTGTCCGCCGGGGCGCACTCGGTGGCGGTCTCGCGCGGTCAGCACGCCATCCTGCCAGATGTCGAGGTCGAGAAGCAGCTCGTCATAGGCGAAGTGCTCGCCCAGGTGGGCGCGGCCCGGCGCGGCCGGTTCTGAGATAAGCAGTCTGCCGGTACCAGTGACCCTGGCACTGATAGCGCCGCGGTGTGCCGCGCCGGCGTGGGGTACCAGACTGTGTGGGGCATAGCAGAGGCAGCCACCGTCCTCCACGTGAAGGGTCCACTGCTGCGATGATTGTCCGCGATGAAGTTGGGTTGCCGCCTGGGTGCGCACTTCAAGCTTGGCTCCCGCCTCCACCGCGATTTCGGCCTCGAGTTCGTCCCCATCCAGCAAGCCGCCAGAGGGTGTGAGTACCACCAGCCCCAGCCAGCCTGGCTCCGGCAAGCGTTGAGATCGCAGAGCCACCAAAGGAAACTCCGCGCGAGCCGCGCGGATCACACTGCGGCCGTTCTCCAGGCCCACGCGCACCGAAAGGCGGCCCTTCAGGCTCACAGCCGCGGGGTTGGCCGGCACAACGCCAGGCGCGAGCCGAAAGGAAGGAGGTCAGCGTGGCAATTCATCACGATGATCGTCGAACGCGGCAATGGCCGCGCGATCGAGACGAGCCAGTTCACGAAGCTGGTCGCCTATCCGCTGTGGGGACTGCCGCCACCGCGCTGAGGGTTCGCGCGTCGCTTTTTCCGACCAACCCGCACGGGGATGTCGCTCAATGTTGATGGGAGTGCGGGTGTGTGTGGCTCTGCCCGCCCGCGCGGGCTGCCTGGCGCGGCTCGTGGCCCTGGGCTACGCAGCCGGTGACCCAGGCTGCCAGCTCATCGGTGCCCGCGCCATGCCGAAGATCCGTTCGGAGCACAGGGCGGCCGGTTCGCAGGGCCAGCGCCTCGCGTACCATCACCTCAACCGACGCGCCCACGAGGTCCGCGAGGTCGATCTTGTTGATCACGAGCAAATCCGAAGAAGTCTGCGCGGGGCCGCCCTTGCGTGGGATCTTTTCGCCGCCGGCTACGTCGATGACGTAGATGGTGCGGTCTACCAGCTCCGGGCTGAACGTGGCGGACAGATTGTCGCCACCCGACTCTATCAGCAGCAGCTCCAGCCCTGTGAACGCCGCCTCCAGGTCCTCCACAACGTTGAGGTTGATGGAGATATCGTCTCGCACGGCGGAGTGCGGGCAGGCACCTGTCTCCACGCCGCGGATGCGATCCGCTGGTAACGAGCCGGCCCGGACCAGAAAATCCGCGTCTTCCCGCGTGTAGATGTCGTTGGTGATGACGGCCATGTCCAGGGTGCCGGCGAGCCGGCGGCAGAGCGTATCCACCAACGCCGTCTTCCCTGACCCGACTGGGCCGCCAATACCAATGCGCAGCGCACTCATGAGAGGAACAGCCGTGCCATCTGGCGCTCGTGCCGCATGCCGGCCAGATCCATCCAGGGAGTGAAGGCGCCGGCGTCATCCAGCGCCACCGTGAGCGACTCGTCCACGGCGGCGAGTATGGCCGGCTTGAGGCCGTGCAACAGCGCCTGCACGGCCGACTGTCCCAAGCCACCCAGCCGCTGCGCGGCCGACAGCTGCTGCCGCACCGATTGCAGGCCATAGACGCCCAGCCCATCGCGCAGGGGCAGTGCCCACTGGCGCAGCACAGCGCCGAAGACCACCGGCTGATGCTCGATCCGCGCCTCAACGGCCAGCTCAAGAAGCCCGCCTGGCCGCAGCTTGGCGGCGGCGCGCAAAAAGCCGCGGCCGATGGAGCGCGATGCCTGCCGTGGCTCTCGCACCGGCATCAGCACGTCAGCCAGCTGGTCCAGCTGCTGAAGCTCAGGAACGTTGGCGGCCGCGTGGGCGGCCTTCACCAGCGGCAGCTCCAGGCGCGCCAGGGTTTGGCTCAGCCGCACCCGCAGGGCCGTTTCCAGGTCAAACCCAGCCGCCGAACGCAGCCATTCCAACCCGAAGGAGTGGGCGTAGCTGCCGCTTGGAAATGAGGAATCGCTGAGCTGCAGCAGATCCAGCAGGGCGCTGGTGGGCCCGGCTTCTTTTGCCGGCGCTTGAACCGGCACGCTGGCAGCCGCGGTCAAAACAGGAAGTAGCGCTGGGCCATGGGCAATATCTCTGCCGGTTCACAGGTCAGCCACTCCCCGTCGGCCTCTACCCGGTACGTCTCCGGGTCCACGGTTATGGTCGGCGTGGCATCGTTCAGCCGCATGGAGCGCTTGCCAAGCTGGCGCGTATCACGCACGGCGATCGCCTCCTTGCGGAGTCCCAGCTTCCCTGGGACGCCGGCAGCCAGCGCGGCGCCGGATAAGAAGGTCACGCAGGTCGCATGGGCCGCCGCCGCGCCGAACATGGGCCGGTATAGGACCGGCTGCGGCGTGGGTATGGAGGCGTTGGGATCGCCCATGGCAGCCCACGCGATCATGCCGCCTTTGAGCACCAGCTCCGGCTTGACACCGAAGAAGGCCGGCTTCCACAACACCAGATCGGCCAGCTTGCCAACCTCGACGGAGCCCACCAGGTGCGCCACGCCATGGGCGATAGCGGGGTTGATGGTGTACTTGGCCACGTAGCGCCGCACGCGGAGATTGTCGGCGGCGGTGTCGTCGCCCGCGAGTGGGCCGCGCTGCACTTTCATTTTGTGGGCGGTTTGCCAGGTGCGCATGATGACCTCGCCCACCCGGCCCATGGCCTGTGAGTCCGAGCTCATCATGCTGATGGCGCCCAGGTCGTGCAGGATGTCCTCCGCGGCGATCGTCTGCGGCCGAATGCGGGATTCGGCGAAGGCGAGGTCCTCGGGGATGTCTGGCGAGAGGTGGTGGCACACCAT
>DATKQD010000230.1:0-7811 GCA_035532895.1 Chloroflexota bacterium | reverse complement strand
CTCGAAAGGCGGCGCGCAGGTGCTCCCGCGCCTCCGGTGGTGCCCCGGCCATGAGTGGGACGGCCGCCAGCCGCAGCGGCAGCAGTGCCAGGTCGCACAGCGTTGACGAGATGGAGAGGTCGCGTTCGTCCAACATGGCGGGTATTCTAACGCACCGCGTCACAGCCGCGGGGGGCGCACTCTGCCCTTCGCGTCATTCTTCAGGCGCCATGGAAAAGCTGGAGCTGGAGGAGATGCTGGCCCTGCTGGCGGTGGAGCGCCCGGGTCGGCTGCTCACGGTGGATCGCCAGCGTGACGAGCCCTATCTGGTGCCCGTGAGCTTTGTGCTGCTGGCGGGCTCGATCTACTTCTACACCGAGCCCGGCCGCAAGCTCACCGCGCTGCGCGACGCACCCCAACAGGTCGGGTTCGAGGTCGATGGGCACGATGGCTACGTGGCCTGGAGCATCCTCGCCAGCGGGCATTTCGCGGAGGTGCGCTCGCCCGTCGAGCGCGCGGCAGCAACAGCCGGGCTGCTGACAAAATATCGGGGTAGCGCGGTGGCGCCTATTTGGGCACGCTCAGACGGCAGTTTGGCCTCTTTTGTGCGTAATCTCACGGCGGCTGAGATGGGCACACTCCGCATTACACGCCTCAGTGGACGGCGCTGGCGATGATCCGCGCGCTCGCCCCCGAGGAGTGCCGGCAAGCGATGACGCGCCTACCGCACGGCCGCCTGGCCGTGATGACGGACCACGGCCCCTACGCCGTGCCCATGCTCTTCGCCGTTCAGCCCAGCACACTGGCCTTCTATACGCTGCCGGGCCGGCTGCTCAGCTCCTTGCGACGCCACCCCCTGGGCGTGATGGTGGAGTTCGACTGGATCGAAAGCTCGTCGCACTGGGTGAGCGTTCTCGCCACGGGCGAATTTGAAGAGCGCTCGCGCCACGAGCTGGAGGCGCCCCTGCTGGCGCTGTTCGCCACCTCCGGCGCCCTCTTCGCGCGCATCGCCCGGGAACAAGTGCGCCAGCCGGAGGCCACCTTCTGTCAGATCATGCTGGGACAGGTGTCCGGCCGGGCCGCCGATCCAGAGGCGGCCAGGCGGTTATGACGCACAGCATCACAAATTCCTAACAGCACGCTACAGTAGGGCAAGACGTAGGAGGCAGCGAAATGAGCGAAACCAGCACCCAGCGCACGGAACTGTACGAGATCGCGGCGGACATGCTGCGCCTCCAGGCCCGCATCCTTGGCCTCGGCCTGCGGGTCTTCCCACGCGACACACGCACCCATCTGGTGGCCGCGCTGCGCGAAACATACGATGCCGCGCAGGCCACCCGCGAGCACTTTCGACCCATCGTGCAAGCGAGCCTCGACGAGCTGGCCGACTACGCCACACGTAGGCGGAGCGCCGCCCCAGATGCTCCACCGCCCGGCGCGGCCACCGTCTGATCGCCGACCGCTGCCGCTAGAAGTTCGGCCGGAAACCTGCCGCGGCGGCCGGGGTGGGGTTCCTCCAGAGCGCCAATTGAGCTTGCCAACTGTAGCGACAGGGGATCGGCTGAGGGCCGCCAATGGCTTTCCGGCCGAACTTCTAGCTCAGCTTACGGCACCAAACTTGGCCTCCGCCGCCTGTTTGGGCCTCACTGCTACACCCTACGCAGCACCACCACTGGGATTTCCCGCTTGGTCTTTTGACGGTACTCGTTGTACATGGGAAAGATGCCGGCCATCATCTGCCACAGCCGCTCGCGTTCCTCACCCTCAGCCGTCCGAGCGGTGGCATCGAACACCTCGGCGCCCACCTGCAGGTGCACCGTAGGGTCCGCACGCAGGTTCAAATACCACAGCGGATGCGTTTCTGAGCCGCCCTTGGAGCCAACGATGACATAGGTTCCCTCGCCGTCCTGCCCGTAGATGAGCGCCTGTCGGCGCAGCTGGCCGGACTTGCGGCCGCGCGTCGTGAGCAGCAGCGTGGGCACGCCCCGCCACACGTGGCCCTCTTCGCCCTTCGTTTCTACGTACCGCTGCACGTGCTCGCGCACCCACTCCGTGGCGCTTTCCAGCGGCTGTTCAGTGTCTGCCAATAGTGACTCCTTTTGCCGTCAATTGTCCCACGAGCGCCAGCCGCGGACCCCAGCGGCTCGGACGGGCCAAGGGGCATAATGGGCAACACATGGCACAAGCAGCGGAGCGCGGCGATGTGGGACCGCCGTTGGTCACGGCCGGCGAAAAGGACAGCCTGGTGCGCTTTTTGGACTACCTGCGCGACTCCATCGCCCACAAGCTCGATGGCCTGAGCGAAGAGGAGGTGCGCCGCGCCCTGGTGCCCTCGCGCACAACGCTGATGATGCTCATCAAGCACCTGGCCCGGGTAGAGCTGCGCTGGTTCTGCATCAACTTCGCCGGGCAGAGCATGCCGGAGGTTCCAGCCGACCCCTACCCAACCGATTCCGACACCATTCCAGCGGTCTTGGCCGCTTATCGCGCCGCGGTCGGTCAAGCCAATGCCGCCATTGCCGCCGGCGATTTGGACCAGCGAGCGGTTCGCTCGCGCACCGCTGAGCCACCCACGCTGCGCTGGATCCTCATACACATGATCGAGGAAACGGCACGGCACGCCGGGCACGCCGACATCCTGCGCGAGCAGATCGACGGCGCCGTGGGTCGCTGACCAGTCTTGACGCTGGAGGTTGGGCGGGAAACCTGCCGCGGCGGCGCTGGGTCCTCGAGAGCGTCTATTGAGTTCGCCAACCGAGACACGGGTCGGCTGAGGCCGCCAATGACTTTCCAGCCGAACTCTAGGCTATAGGCTAGGGCAGCTCCAGCCGCATCTCCGTCCAGTAGCCGTGCTCGGCTAGGGGCAGGTAGCCCAACGCCGCGTACAATGCCTGGTTGCCGGGCAAGTCGTGCCGCACGCCCAACCGTATCTCATGCCGGCCCAACTCCGGCGCCTGGCACTGCAGCCACAGCATGATTGCCCGCCCGATGCCACGGCGCTGACAATCCGGGTGCACCGCCAAGCGGCGAAGGTGCAGATAGTCTTCGTGCAGCACCACCCGCGCCGCCGCCACAGCCTCGCCGCGAGCCGTCGCCAGAATGCCGCGCCCCGCCGTGAGGTGCTCCCGTACAACATCCACGCTCTCCAACACCGCGCCACTGGGCGGATCCAGGAGCGCCTGCGACGCAAACGCTGCCTGCGTCAGCCGGTGTACCGTGTCCGTCGCCTCCGGCCCGCACCAGGCAATGGCCAGCCGATCCATCATGTGCCCAGTGTGCCAGATTTGCCCGCGCCGGGCCGGTGTACAGGGTGTAGGCTGGGAGCGACATCTTCGAGGGGTTACAGACATGTTCGTCACCGTCACCACCATCAACATGCCCCGGGCCGCCATGGGTCCCGTGCTGGATGGCTTCCGCCACGGCTCCCAGGCGCTGCGACAGTTTCCCGGCTTCCTCGGTTTCGAGCTCTGGACAAGCGAGGATACGCTGCAGGCTGTGGCACAGTGGGACTCGCGCGAGGCAGTCGATGCTTACAAAGCCAGCGATCTCTTCAAGGCCCACCACGGCGGTGGCACTGGCAACGGCTCCGCTGCCCAGTACGACGCCGAGGTCGTGATCGCCCGCTGACGCTGCCCTCTGGCTAAGCTGCGCTCTAAGAAAGCAGCGGCAGCGGACGTCCCTTCAGTCGATGATGGCCTGGTAGGTGGTGACCCGCAGCTCGCGCCGAAGCAGGCCGTTGCCGTTCATCACCTGGGTGAGAAAGAGGGCGCTCAAATCCTCTCCAGGCGAGACGAAGAACGCCGTGGAGGCCGCTCCACCCCAGTAGTACTCGCCCACGGTGCCCAGCACCTGCGCCACGGTGGGGTCCAACAGCATGGCGAAACCCAGCCCAAAGCCGACGCCGGCCCGAGAGGTCTCGCCGCCGCTCTTGGCCATCGTAGCCAGGTCCACGCCACCCGGAAGGTGGTTCAGCGTCATGAGGCGCAGCGTTCGCGGGCCAAGGATGCGTTCGCCCTCCAGCTCGCCGCCGTTTGCCAGCATCTTGCAGAAGCGCATGTAATCGTGCGCCGTTGAGACCAACCCACCGGCCGCCGAAAGGTAGGTCCGCTTTCTATAGCCCGAGGTTGCTGGCGCGTCGACCAGCGCGTACGAACCATCTACTCGGCCTTGGTAACACGCGGCGAAGCGATCGAGCTTGGCGTCGGGCACCTCGAAGGCCGTATCAGCCATGCCCAAGCGGTCCAGTACCCGTTCGCGCAGGAAATGGTCCAATCGCTGGCCACTGAGCACCTCGCACAGATACCCCACCACGTCCGTCGACACACCGTAAATCCACTGTGCACCGGGGTCGACCGCCAGCGGCAGCTCACCCAGCTTGGCGATGAACTCCTTGAGCGTGCCATCCGAGCTCGATCCCAGGAGGCCCGCGCGGGTGTACAGCTCGGACACCGGAGAGGCGGTACTGCCCGGTGCGCCGGCGCGACTGGTGAGCCCCGAGGTGTGCATCAGCAGGTCGCGCACGGTCATCTCGCGCCGGGACTCACGGGTGGTGAAGCTGTCGGCGGTGCCGCCGGCAAAGACCTTCAGCCCCTTCAGTTCGGGAATGAAGCGCGAGGCAGGGTCGTCCAGCTGGAAGCGCCCCTCCTCGTAGAGCGTCATGAGGCCCACGCTGGCGATGGGCTTGGTCATCGAGTAGAAGCGGAAGATGGTGTCCACGCGCATAGGCTTGCCGGCTTCCTCATCCATGCTGCCGTAGGTTTCACAATGCACGACCTTGCCGTGCCGCGCTACCATCGTCAGTGCGCCCGGGATGCGCTTGGCGTCCACGGCATTCTGCACCACCCGTGTCAGCCGTCCCAAGCGGGCGGACGACATGCCGACATCTTCCGGCGCGGCTTCACACACATCCCTCGACATCGCTGCGATAGCCATAGCTGTTTCTCCTCCTGACAGGACTGACCTGGGCCGAGTGTACCGCTCGCCGACCGCCGGGCACATGGCATACTGGCCGAAAGTTCACGCAGGAGCCCACCTATGTTGACCACGGAGGAGAACGAGCTGCTGTGCCGCACCAGCGCGGGTACGCCCATGGGCGAGCTGTTCCGGCGCTTCTGGCTGCCCGCGCTGCTGCCCTCGGAGCTGCCGGCGCCCGACTGCGATCCCCTGCGCTTCCGCATCCTGGGCGAGGATCTCGTGGCTTTCCGTGACAGCAACGGTCAGGTGGGCTTTCTGGCGCAGAACTGCCCGCACCGCGGCGCAAGCCTGTTCTTCGGCCGCAACGAGGAGTGCGGTCTGCGCTGCGTGTACCACGGCTGGAAATTCGACGTGACTGGTGCGTGCATGGATATGCCCAACGAGCCAGCCGAGAGCAACTTCAAGCACAAGGTGCAGGCCACGGCCTACCCAGCGGCGGAGTTTGGTGGGCTCATCTGGATCTACATGGGCCCCAGAGCTCAGCAGCCTGCGCCGCCTCGCTATCAGTGGTGCCTGCAGCCCGGCGCGGAGAACAGCCGCGCCAGCAAATGGCTGCAGGACTCGAACTACACTCACGGCCTGGAAGGCAACATCGACTCGTCGCACGTGGGCTTCCTGCACAGCACCCTGGGGCAGGACATCTTCAGCCGCAGTGGCGTGCGCGACGTGACGCCACAGCAGACTGTGGCACTGGATACGGACTTCGGCTTCGTTTATGGGGCCCGGCGGCCCACGGAGGACGCGCGCTTCTACTGGCGCATCACCACCTATGTCTTTCCCGTGTTCACGTCCATCGCCACCCGGCTACGCAATGGCCAGGGGTTCTTTGTGCTGCCTCAGGATGACGAGCACAGCTGGTGGTTCTCGGTGCGGCCACCAGCGCCCACCCCGGACGACGGATCGCAACGGCCACCCGGGCCCATGAGCGAAGCTCTGCGGCGCGAACTCTCGGACCCCACGACCGGACTCATTCCCGGCACCTTCCGCCACATCCGCAACAGAGACAACGACTACCTCATCGACCGCGACATGCAGCGCACCTACAACTTCTCGGGCATGCCAGCCTACAACCCGGTGCAGGATAAGGCTATGACGGAGAGCATGGGAGCCCTCTACGATCGCCGGCAGGAGCACCTGGGCACGGCCGACTCAGCCATCATCCACTGGCGGCGACTCATGCTGCGCACGGCAAGGCAGCTGGAGCAGGGCAGCGAGCCCGCCATTTTGCGCGACCCCAATCTCTTCCGCGCCATCCCGCTGGAGGTCAACAGCCCCGAGGGTGACTTCGCCCGCGTGTGGGACGAACACCACTCCGCCTTTCTGCGCGAAGTCGCTGAGGCCACGCCCCAGCGTTAGCGCTCCCGCTACACGATGCCGCCGCTGATGGCAGGATCCAGTTCGGGGTGCTGCACGAAGCCCTCGCGCAGCCGGCGCGTTTCCTGCAGCCAGTCTGCTCCGTCGGGCAGAAACACCCCGCCAGCCCGCACGCGGTACACACCGGGATCGTCCACGCCGGGGGGTACGATACCCTCATTCGCCAGCGCACGCGCGGCCGTGATGAGCCGGCGGCGCACGCGAATCACCATGATGTCGCTCGTGCCGAGGTGCTCGTTGGTGCGGTCGTACACGGCGCCCATACTCTCGGTGATGGCCTGGTCCTGCAAGTGGATGCCACGGATGCCCGTGAACTCCTCGTTGCTGCGCTGGCGCTCGCGATCGATCTGGTAGTCGTTCTCACGGTTTGCGGCCATACGGAAACGGCCCAACCAGTCGCTGCTGTTCTCCAGCAGCTGGCCCAATCCCGCGCCACCGGCGCGGCCAACGGCCACCGCGCTGGGGTTAGCTCGCGGCCGGAAGCGCGGCCCCATATTGAAAAACAGCGTGTGATCGTCATCCATGGGCACCCAGCAGCGCGCCACCACTTTGAGGCCCAGCACGCCCTGCGGCGGCATGGTGTAGAAGGGGAAGATGAACTGGGCCACGCGCCAGTACTGGCTGCCGGCGTCCGCCGGCCGGTAGGCGCCGTACATGGTCCCACCATCCGTATCCACCACCACGTAGTGCGGCGCCCGGTGCTTGAGGATGTAATAGGAGAAGCTGCCGGCGATCTGGTCCTCGGCGTTCAGGGAGCCAGCGTGCAGAAAGCTGAAGTGGCTGGTATCGATGTCGCCCTCCAACGCCTGCAACCAGTTGCACTCACGCTGGATGGCGCTCACGTTGCCCTCGCCTTCCGGCAGCATGTTGCCCTCCAGGTCAGGCAGCGGCGGCGGCGTTTCACGCGAGCCCAGGTAGGCGTATACCAGGCCATTTCGCTCGTGGCAGGGATACGCTGTGGCTTTGACTTTGTGCCTGAAGTTGCTTTCGGCCGGCTCATTGGGCATATCCACGCAAGCGCCCGTTACATCGAACTTCCAGCCGTGATACACGCAGCGCAGCCCGCACTCCTCGTTCCGGCCAAAGAAGAGGCTGGCACCGCGGTGCGGGCAAGCGTTGGCCAGCAGCCCCACCCGTCCGTTGCTGTCCCTGAAGGCGATGAGGTCCTCGCCCAGCAGCCGAATGCGCACGGGGTCGCAATCCGGCCCCGCCAGTTCAGACGAGAGCAATGCCGGCAACCAGTACTGGCGCATCAAGTTGCCCATAGGCGTCCCCGCGCTCACGCGCGTCACCAGCTCGTTCTCTTCCCGGGTCAGCATGTCGTCCCTCCCTGTTTCCGGCTGTCTCTAGAGAAGCGCCTGCCACCCACCTCTGTCAAGGCCCTCAACGAAGTTGCCCCTCCTGAAAGTGCTCGTTGCCTTGAGCCATTGCTCATGATTGTCCACCGCTCGCCCGAGTCGCATTACGGTAAGCTGCTGGTGTGA
>DATKQD010000229.1:0-3755 GCA_035532895.1 Chloroflexota bacterium | reverse complement strand
GCAGGTTATTCGCACGAAAGTCCATCCGCAGGGCGGTGACGCGCTCCAGCAGATCCTCGGACGCTGAGAGTCCCAGCCCTGCCAGCACGTGCTGCACGTTGGCCCCGATGGTCGCGAGCCTGCCGGTTGCTCGCTCGTCGTAGGTGGCCTGCCAGCCGGCGAAGAATGCTTCGAACGGTGCACCCAGCAACTGGGCGATCTCACCAATCACTCCGCGATGGCCGGCTTGTGGAAAGTCGTGCAGCAGCGTGCCGAACAGGTCGAAGATGATGGCGTGTCCGGCGAACAGCGGCGCAGCCGCCGCCGAGGCAACGGGTGTTGCCCGTTCACCCGTCACTGCCAGTTCTCCAGAGGCCATGCCCTACGCGACGGCCCGAGCGAAGGAGCGGCCGGCGGCGAAGGCAGCCGCCGCGGCCAGCACCGCCATCACCAGCACGCCGGTCACCACGCTGGGGTCGCCCAGGTTGTTGTTGAAGATGGCCCGCCCCGCGTTGACCGCGTAGTACAGCGGGTTCACCTTGGCCACGGCCTGGAGCCAGCTGGGCGCCAGGGTCAGGGGCAGCAGCACGCCCGAGAGCAGCAGCAGTGGCAGGCTGGCGGTGAAGAATAGTGGCGCGAAGGCGTCCTCGCTTTTCAGTGTGAGCGCCAGCGCATAAGAGATGGACGAGAACAGCAGGCCGATGAGTGCCATGAGCAGCAGCATAATGACTGTGCCGCGTATGTTGATCCGCAGCCCAAACGGCACTGACAGCACAATCAGGATGAGCGACTGCACGATCAACGTGATCGTGTCCCGCAGCGCCCGGCCCAGCAGCAGCGCCAGCCGGCTGACGGGCGTCACACGGAGCCGCTCGATGACCCCGCCCCTCAGCTCGGCGATGAGGCTGAAGCCCACACCGCTGCCGCTGAACAGCCCAATCTGGATAAGCAGCCCCGGCACGAAAAAGTTGTAAGCGCCACCATGCCCAAAGCCGGCCGTGGTCGTGGCGAGTGGCTTGAGCAGCGGCGCGAACAGCAGCAGGTACAACACCGGCTGCAGAATGCCAATGAGGATCCACACCGGGTTGCCCACGAACAAGCCCCAGTAGCGTGTAAATACCAGCCAAACGTCGCGCAGAAATTTCATTGTCCCCTCATTGCTCTCATATTTCCGTGAATCGGCGTGCGGGCTATGCCGCTTCGTCGCGCAGCGAGCGACCGGTTTTGCGCAGGAACACGTCGTCCAGGCTGGGCCGGTTGAAGGCGATGGTCTTCAACTCCAGGCCGCTGCCATCCAGCAGGCGGAGGATGGCCGGCATGGCCGTTTCGCCGCGATCCACATACAGCCGGAGCGCGCCATCCTCGATGCTGCTGTCGCGCACGAAGGGCTGCCGGCTGAGCGTGGCCAGCGCCGCGGCCGGATCGCCCGAAACGCCAACGGTCACCACGTCTCCGGCGATCTCGTGCTTCAGTTCGTCCGGCGTGCCCTCGGCCGCGATGAGGCCGTGGTCGATGATTGCCAGCCGGTCGCACAGCGCATCCGCCTCTTCCAGATAATGGGTGGTGAGGAACACCGTTGTGCCGCGGTCCCGCAGCTGCTTGATCTCGGCCCACAGGTGGGCCCGGCTCTGGGGATCGAGCCCAGTGGTTGGCTCGTCGAGAAAGAGCAACTGGGGCTCGTGAATCAGCCCCAGGCCGATGTCCAGCCGGCGCTTCTGGCCTCCGGAATAGATCTTGCTCGGGCGATCCGCCGCGCTCTCCAACTCCAACATTTGCAGAATCTCCGCCGCGCGTCGCGTGGCCTGGGCATGGCTGATGCCGTAGAGCGAGGCCTGGAACACCAGCTCGCGCCGGCCGGTGATGGCCGGGTCGGTCCCGCCCGCCTGGCCCACAAAACCGATGCGCTGCCGCACCTTGCCCGGTTCGCGAAGCAGGTCGCAGCCGGCCACCATGGCCTCACCCCCGCTTGGCGGGAACAGTGTGCCCAGCATGCGCAGGGTGGTGGTTTTGCCGGCGCCATTGGGGCCCAGAAAGCCGAAGATCTCGCCCGCGGCCACGTTGAGGTTCACACCTCGCACTGCCTCCACCGGCCCCATGCGGCTGCGAAACGTGCGCCGCAACTCGCGTGTGCGGATCATCGGCTCGCCCGCGGGGATGCTCATTGTTCCTGCCTCCAGGAGTTGGGTATTCGCCATGCCTTCATCCTTTCCTGTTCGGGGTGGTGCGCTTCCCACAGCGCTCTGCCCGACTGCTCGGGTGCGTTTCTGCCGCGGTGGGGCTCAGCCCTGCCCGGCGCTGGGGCTGCGGCGACGGCCCCTACCTGTGGTCCCGAGGCCAGGCCCTTCACCGCCCACGCCGGGTGCAGAGTGGCTGTCCAGACCCGCCCACGCTTCTCGAACCTGCCGCCGGGCCGCTTCGACGAAGAGGTCATCCAGATGCTCCGGATCCCAGGTCAGCACGCCGCGGTCGATGTCGGCGATAATGCCGCGTGTCCACTGCAGCTCGGCCAGTTTGAGCGCTCGGGCGCATTCGTGCTCCAGCACCACGAGGCGCGGCAGGCCGAGCTCGGTGCACAGGGCCTCCAGCGCCGCGTTCAATGCCGCGATCTCAGACTGCAGGCCCACAACCCGTGTGCGCAGGGCATCGAGCACGCTGGCTTGGGGTAAATACCCAAGGAAGCTCACCGCCGCGGTGAAGGTAGGGTGCTCCTGCTGCGGGTTTTCGATCAGCTCTTTCAGCCAGTCGGCGAACTCCTCCGCTCCCTCCTCGGTGATGCGATAGACCGTGCGCTCCGGCCGCTTGCCTTCGCGGCTGGTTTCGGCCGGTTCGATGAAGTGCTGCTTCTGCAGCTCATCCACCGCGTGGTACAGGCTGCGCCACTTACCCTCGGCGAATCTCTTGTGCCGCTGCCTTATGAGTCGCTGAATGTCATACGGGTGTCGGGGCTGCTCCACCAGCAGCGCCATTACGGTGAGCGCCAGCAGCCCCCGTGCGGATTGGCTTCGCTCGCTCATAAGACATCCATCATTAAGGTAGATAGCATTAGTGCAAAACGCAGTATAGCAGAGTGCGAACGCCGACGAACCTTTCTCCGCTGCCCGCCGCGGCTTTCCGAAGAACATGGACCGTCCCAACGCCACCGTCTCTTGGAACGCGCGTTCCCGGCCGACTCAGTCTTCGACTGGAGTGGCGACACCATGGAGGAATGCGCTGGCGGGCGTCTCCCGATTACACGATCAGGCTGAGGAGAGCCTTCTGCGCATGGAGGCGGTTTTCCGCCTGGTCGAACACAATGGAACGAGGCCCTTCGATGACCTCGGCAGTGATCTCCTCGCCGCGGTGAGCGGGCAGGTCGTGCATCACCCAGGCGTGGTCCTGAGCGCCGGCCAGCAGCTCGGCGTTCAGCTGATAACGCGTGCCGAAAGCCGCGCGCCGATCCGCGGCCTGGTCTTCCTGACCCATGCTGGCCCACACGTCGGTGTAGATGGCATCCGCCTGGTGGATGAACGCCCTAGGGTTGTCGCCAACCTCTACGCGGCTGCCCAGCCGGCCGGCCGCTTCGCGGGCCAGGGCCACAATCTCGGGCCGCGGCGCGAAGCTCGGTGGTGTGGCGACGAGGATGTTCACCCCCAGCCGCGCGCAGATCAGCAGCAGCGAATGGCACACGTTGTAGCCGTCGCCGCAGAACAGCAGTGTGGCCCCGCGCAGGTGGCCCAGGCGCTCGCGCAGCGTCTGCATGTCGGCCAGCACCTGGCAGGGGTGCTCCCTATCGCTCA
>DATKQD010000228.1:0-4241 GCA_035532895.1 Chloroflexota bacterium | reverse complement strand
GTTGGGCCTGCACGTGCTGGCACGGCACGCGCGGCGCAGGCTTTTCCTTGCCGCCCAGGTGCTGATGACTCAAGGGGACAAAAGCCAGAGCCTGCACATCATCGTCAAGGGCTCGGTTGCCGTGGAGCGCCACGCCATCGGGTCCGCGCCATTGCTGCTGGCTCATCTTGGCCCGGGTGAGGTGGTGGGCGAAATGGGCGTGCTGGATGGCAGCCCCCGATCGGCCACCGTGGTTACCGAAACAGATGTGGAAACGCTGGAACTCACCGCGGAGATGATGAAGCAGACCTTCCAGGAATTTCCGGAAGCCCTCATGGCGATCCTCAAGCTGGTGACGGAGCGCATGCGCAACACGGATGCGCTGGTGGAGAGAACGGTGGAGATCGCGCTCACCCAGATGGAGGGGAACGACAGCCAGCGCAGCGCCTGAGCGACTGGTCGCTCCCAGGCGGGGCAACCAGGAACGAAGTGTTGTGTTCCATTCTCGCGGCCTCTATAATTCGCGACGAAGAAAGGAGGTGATGTGGAGTGGATAGACACAGTTGCCGCGGCACACAGAACGCTGCCGACAGCGACCACTCCCGTTCGACTGATGCATAGTCACGCATGGAGAGTGGTTACCCGGTAGTTCTTTTGCCGAGCAACACGAAAATAAGAGAGCGGGTTTCCGCTCTCTTATTTTTTAATCGCCCGCGCCAAAAGGGGATGGAGTACGGCTGTCTATGGCAGAAAAGCCAATCTTCCTAACCATGGAAGGCAAAGCCAAGCTCGAAGGTGAGCTGGACGTACTGATATCGCAGAAGCGGCCCGCCATTGCAGAGCAGATTCGCCAGGCCAAGGAGGCAGGCGACATCAGCGAGAACGCCGCCTTCGAGGACGCGAAGCACCAGCAGGGGTTGATTGAAGGGCGCATCCAGGAGCTGGAGTACATGCTCAAGCACGCCCAGATGATTGACGAGGGGCGGCATGCCGCGTCGGATGGCGTGCAGCTGGGCTGCAAAGTCACCATCACCGACGAAGGCGGCCAGGACGAGCACTATTTCATCGTTGGCTCGGCCGAGGCTCAGCCTCGCACCGGCAAGATTTCCAACGAATCGCCGCTGGGCAAGGCGCTCATGGGCCGCCGCGTGGGCGCCAAGGTCGATGTAGCCGCGCCTTCTGGCAACCTGCGTTACACCGTCAAAGCGATCGAGTGAGCGACGCCGAGGGCCCCAGCCACAGAGTGGGCCTCGGATTGGCGCGCATGGTGATGCTGCTCACTGGGTCCACGAGGTGACGCTGTTTGCGCGGCGGCGCACTTGAGCGCGGCGCGATGAGCGCGCTCAATGTGGCCTTCCTGTGGCACATGCACCAGCCCTATTACCGCAACCAGCTCACCGGCGAGTACATGCTCCCGTGGGTGCTGCTGCACGGCACGAAGGATTACTTGCACATGCCCCGCGTGCTGGAGGACTTCCCGGCCATCCACCAGACGTTCAATCTCGTGCCCAGCCTTATACAGCAACTGCTGGATTACGCCTCCGGCCAGGCCAGCGATCGCTGCATGCAGCTTACCCGTAAGCCGCCGGCCGAGCTCACCGATGAAGAGAAGCGTTACCTGCTTGAGTTCTTCTTCAGCATCAACTTCGACACCGCTATCGCCCGCTATCCGCGCTACGTGGAGCTGTGGGAGCGGCGCACCGCCGGCCTGGCCGACCCTGGTGTCCTGGACGATCAGTTCTGGCGCGACGCGGGCGGCTGGTTCAACCTGGCCTGGATCGACCCTACCCTGCTCCAGGCCGACCCGGTTCTCCAAGCGCTCAGCGAACTGCAGCACTTCGGCCCGCGGGACATCGCCACCCTGCAGGCCAAACAACTGGAGCTGCTGAGCGACATCCTGCCCACCTATGCCCGCCTGCGCGATGCGGGACAAATCGAGATTTCCTGCTCGCCCTATTACCACCCCATCCTGCCGTTGCTGGTGGACAGCTGCAGTGCCGCCCAGGAGGCGCACCCTGGGGTAGCTCTGCCCAGCCAGGCCTTTCGGCACCCGGAAGACGCCGCCGAGCAAGTTCGACGAGCGGCCATGCTGCACCAGGATGTGCTGGGGCAGCGGCCCCGCGGGCTCTGGCCGAGCGAGGGCAGCGTGGGCCAGGCCATCATCCACCCACTGGCGCAGGCCGGCATCAGCTGGATCGCCTCCGACGAGGAAGTGCTCAGCCGCAGCCTGGGTGCCGCCCTGCGGGGCCCGGATGGTGCCCCCTTCGACCCGGCCACACTCTACAGCGCATACCAGGTGGAGGATGCCGGGCAGCGGCTGGCCATCCTCTTCCGCGATCGTGGCCTGGCCGACCTCATTGGCTTCCGCTATCAGAGCTGGCAGCCGTTAGACGCCGTGCGCGACCTCATCGGCCGCTTGCACAATATCCATGACGCCCTGGGGAGCGCGGCCAGCAACCATATCGTGCCGCTCATCCTCGATGGCGAGAACTGCTGGGAGTTTTATGTCAACAATGGACAGGACTTCCTGGCTGCACTGTACGACCAGCTCAGCCACGACGATGACATACGCTGCGTGACGGTGTCCGAGTTCCTGGCGGAGCACCCACCCCAACGTACCCTGCCGAGGCTAGCCAGCGGCTCCTGGATTGGCGGCACGTTCGACGTGTGGATCGGCGAGCCGGCTCAGAATGTCGCCTGGGACTACCTCGCTCGCACCAGAAACGACCTCGCCAACTGGGAAGGTGGCGACCTGGCGGTGCTGGAGCAAGCGTGGGAGCAGATTTACATCGCCGAGGGGAGCGATTGGTTCTGGTGGTTCTTCAGCGGTAACGATCCGAAGCCGGAGCGCGGCTTCGACCGACAGTTCCGCACCCATCTGGCCAACGTCTACACCCTCATGGGCGCCCCTGTACCGCCTTACTTGAGCGAGCCAATCCTTCGTTAGGTGTGCAGTGAGAGCGCCCTCAGAGCGAAGGGCGTGCGCCGCGAGCGCGGCCTGTTGGGCGCGGCCTGGCCACCAGCGCCGCGAGCGCGATCTTTGCCAGGTCGAACAGGGCGAACGGCATCACCCCACCCACCACGGCCGTGGTGAAGAGCGAGCCGGCGGGCGCATGCTTGCCTAGCGCGAGCCAGACCACCAGGTACGCTACGCCGCCAGTGTAAACCAGCGCCAACCCCGCGAGCCCCGCCAGCAGCAGGGCCACGAACCGGCCTGACGAGCGCTCGGCAATCCGCCCGATAATCCAGGCCGCCGCCGGGTAGGCCAGCAGGTAACCCAGGGTCCCGGTGCTTGCGGGATACAGCAAGCCGCCCGTGCCACCTTCAAAGACCGGCGCCCCGGCAAAGCCAATCAACACGTATTCCAGCAGCGCCAGGGAGCCAAGCCGGCTCCCCAGCAGCAAGCCTGCGAGCGCCACTGCGAGAGGTTGCAGGGTAAAGGGTACCGGCGTAAACGGCAGCGGAACAGCGATGCGCGCACACACCGCTACCAGCAGGGCAAAGAAGGTGCAGGTCAGCGCCGGTGCAACCACGCCTGACCAAGGCAGCGCTATGCGTAACCGGCCCAGCGCGGCCGCGGCCTTATCCATGAGCCTGCCCAGCGATGCGCGCCCCCACACGTGGCGCCGGCACATCAGCCTGGGTGCTCTGGTAGATGTCACGCGCCCGATCCCACTCCAACGCTGTGAGCGCCGGATCCGGCAGCTGGGCCTCCAGAAAGCCACGTGTGCGCAACAGGCAGGTATCGCAGCTGAGGCACGGCCGGTCCCCGCCAAGATAGCAGCTCCACGTCTCGCGCAGCGGCACACCCAATTCCAGCGCGCGCCGGATGATTTCGCCCTTGGTCAGTGCAATGAGCGGGCGGTGCACCACGAAGGGCCGCTCTGTGGCGAGGCGTAACGCCTGTTCCGTGGAACTCAGGAAGGCCTCGCCGCAGTCCGGATAGTTGGAGGCATCCAGCACGTTCCAGCCTCCATAGAGATCCACCGTCTCTTGGGCATAAGCCATCGCCGCGGCGTGGGCCAGCATGATCATGTTGCGGTTGGGCACGTAAGTCGGCGCCACCGTCTCATCCAGGGCCTGCAGCGGGCGCTCGCGCGGGATGTCGCCGCCATCTGTGAGTGCGGAGCCGGCGATCGACGGTAGCGTGACCGCGCAGTGCGGCACGCCGTAGTGCGCAGCGATGGCCGTGGCCGCCTCCAGCTCCCGCAGGTGCTTTTGGCCATAGGCAAACGACACGGCGGAGGCGTCCATTCCCTCTT
>DATKQD010000227.1:0-3602 GCA_035532895.1 Chloroflexota bacterium | reverse complement strand
ACGCTGCCAGGGCCGCTGCCTGGGACGCTGCCAGTTTCAGTCCCCTCGTATAACGGGGCTTAGGCGAAGGCGTTCGCGATTTCGATTGGTAATGTGCTTTCTCGCAAGGCGCAGGCCTGCCGAGGCGCCTTGCGCACAGCCTAACGCGGTCGGGAGTGGCTGTCTAGACCCCAAAATTGGGCCGATCATCGCAACCCGCAGCATGGCACGGATCCCGCCAGGGTTTGCGACGGCGCGCCCAAGCCTTCCAGCACCCAATCGCAAGCTCAGCTCGCCGGCAACGGACCGAGCGAAGGCGGCACGTAATCCGTCTCGAAGTCTTCCAATGGAGCAAGCGTAGAAGGCCGGTTTGCGGGGCGCAGCCTTCGCGCGGCTGCTGGCGGCCATTTCTGGCTCGCCCGGCGCTGCGCCTCGGCCCCGCAGAAGCGCAAGTGCGGACAACGGTCGTAGCATTGGTCCGGCAGGCCGGGGTCCAGTTCCTCCTCAACCAGCCGCTGCTTCTGGTCGCGTTCGTCGATGAATCGGGTACGCAGCTCGTCGTCGATGAAATGGAAGTCGCGGTCGATCACCAGGCTGTCGCCGCGAAAGCCCACGTACAGCACGCAGCCGAGGTCCACCGGCGTCTCGAACACGCTTTCGAGCGCCAGCGCGTAGCCAGTGGTGCCCAGGCGATGAAAGTCCTCCCGCGGCCCGAATTTCAGGTCCAACACCATCGGCCCGTGAATCAGCATCGCGTCGATCGCCAAATGCGCCGAAAGCCCCAGATAGCGGCCGTCCACCCTCTGCTCCACCACTACAGGCAGCACGGTTCCCGCCAATGCGTCGGCGCCAATGTCTGGCTGCCGGGCCAGCGCCTCCTGGATACCGGCCAGCAGCCGGTACGTCTCGAACCGGCGAATCACCTCCATCTTGCCGGCCAGCCCAGCGTCGGCCGCGAACATCGCGCCCGGCAACACGTCCAGATCGTCAGCATCCAGCAGCCGCGGTAATGCCTCCATAACGAGTGCCGGCGGAGTTGAGTAGACGAGCCGCTTGGCCGCCGTTACCCAGGCCGCCGCGAAGGCGTGCAGCGCTGCACCCTCCTGCATCTCGCGCGTTGGCTCGCCGTGCTGGCCCAGCACCCGTCGCACGTACACGTCGCGCCCGCTGCGGCAATAGCGCTCGGCCACTTCCCACACACCCAGCGGCGCATCGTACGTCGGACGCGCCGGGGCGTCAATGTCCGCCCAATGCCAGCCCCGCAGAGTGCGATCCACCTGGATCTTGCGGGCCTCCGGCAGCAGCCGACGCAGCAGGTAACGCCGCTCGTCCTCCGTCAGAAAATACATCGGATCACCAGCGGTCGTTGCAGAAGTGCAGGTATTCGCAAGGACGGCAGCGGCCCAGCCGTTTCGTGCCTTCGGGCATGGCCTCCGTTGCGGCGAGCGCGTGCATTTCTGCCAGCGTGCGTGACACGAATCGGCGCATGCCCTCGGTCACCACCACCTCATGGGCCGTTCCATCCAACAAGTAGAACAAGAAGCCGCGCCGCACGGGCTTTGTCCCCAGCTCGTCCAGCAGCAGCGCATACAGCGTCAGTTGGTAGCGATGGTTCGTCTGCCGCTCGCCATGGGCGTGCTTGAACTCCACCGGAATCGCTTCAAACTGTCGCTCGATGACCATGTCAAGCTTGCCGCGCACACCCAGGCGCTCCGACGCCAGCTCGAGTCCGAACCGCCGCGTTCCATCCGTCAATCCATAGGCTCGCAGCGTGCGGCGCCGCTCGAGCTCGCCCGCCCGCTGATGCATAAGCACACCTTCTTCCATCTTGTAGGACAACCGATGGGTCAGTGGCTGATTCAGCCGAAAATGCAGCAGCCGCGGGCAATAGAGGTACTGCCGCACGTCCGTCACGTTGAACCACGGCTTCTCGCCAGCCGCCACTGGCGCGGTCGTCGTCGAGCTCGCCGTCCGCGTAGGACTCAGCGCCTTCCGGCCAGCTCACTGGGCGCGGCCTGTGCCGGCCGATCCGGCACATGGATGATCTTGCGCAACCGGATTTCGCGCTCGCCGATGGGAAACAGCTGGATGTTGCAGGGGACGCGGCTCACCCGGCGGCGAAGCTTGAACAGCAGCTCCTCCTGATAATTGGCGCTGAGCTCGCCAAAGAAGGCGCTGTACTGGATGCGCACCAGGCCGTAGTCCAGGCAGATGCCGGCGACCTTGGATCGCAGATTGTCGTCCGGGATGTCGTAGACCAGCAGGAGCTTCACGGTTTGCTGCCTGCGCGCCAGCCCTCGCCAGCCGGGGAAGTGACAGGTGCTGGGTGCACGGCGGGCCTTACCAGCGCGCCACAAAGGCGCGATACGGTTGGTCGCCCCGAACGAAGGCCGCCACCGCCCGAGCCTGCATTTGAATGATCGTGCCGAGCTGGAAGCGCTTCGCCTCGAACACCTCGGGCGTGTGCAGCCGGTCCAGCACCCGCTCGGCCAGGGCCTTGCGAGACGCCGGGGTAAGGCGCCCGTCTTCGATGTCGAAGGTCAAGCCCAGGTTCAGCGCCGACATCACCGCGCGTTCCACCACCGGAGCCCGGAACTCCTCCATGAGGTCCAGCACCATGCTCGGCTTGCCCGGCCGGTCGGCATGAACGAAGCCGGCAAACGGATCCAGCCCGGCCAGCATGATGGCCTGCTGCACCTGTGATTGGAGGATGCCGTAGCCGTAGTTCAACAGACTGTTCACCAGGTCCATGGCGCCGCGATGCTCCCGCGATTCCCAGGCCACGTCCGGCCGCAGCAGCAGGCGCAGCCCTGCCCAATAGCGCCGGCCGGCTTCGGCTTCGCGCACCATCAGCGGCTGCCGCGCCTCGTCGATGGTGTCGCCTGGCGCTTCCACCAGCCACTCCGCGATCTGCGCTATCTCGTAGCTCGCGTCGCGAACGCCGTCGTACACGTCCGGGTCGCGGTCTTTGCGGTACTTGGCCATGTACTTCAGCAGGTTGGCCTGATTGGTGAGCTTGCCGCGAAGCATCTCCCGGCCCAGCTCCTTGCCGCGGCCGTCCATGTAGGCCAGCAGCTGTTCGCGGCGAGTCTTCGCCGTGCCCAGCAAGCCTGGGGCTACCAGCCGGCCATAGGGCTCACCCCAGCTGGTGAGGAAAGTCAGGTCGATGCCGCGCTGGCAGCACTCCCGCACGATCTCGGCCGATATGCTGGCGGCGCTCACCAGCACCATCACATGCTCGAGGTGCAGCAGCGGATATTCGGCGTCCGGCTCGCCCTTGACCGACACCACCAGCCGCTCGGCGTGGCGATGGATGTACGCTCCGCGCTGGTTGATGAGCAGCACACGCGTCGTTTCGGGCAGGGTCTCGACCGGGTCCAGGACAGCCATCGCCTATGCCAGTTAGCTCCTTAGGACAAAGTGAGGAGCCTCATTGTATGCGAATTTGCGAGCGGGCGTCGAGGGAGAGAAGCGAGGCGGGATATCGCGCGTTGACGGTGGCCGGTCTAGGAGCTGTTGAGAGCGCGGTTAGCGGCGTTGACCTCTTCGAGCACGTCCGTTGTGCGTCTAGGCATCTTTGGCAACCGAAAGAACCGGCCGGGGGCTAGGCTGTAGACCTGAGG
>DATKQD010000226.1:0-28112 GCA_035532895.1 Chloroflexota bacterium | reverse complement strand
AACCCCGTACCGCCCCCGCCAGGCGCCATCGATCGGGCGGTGCACGCGCAGGATGCCGCGCATGCGCGCTTCCTGGCGCAGGCCGACCTGCTGATACACGATGCGCAGTACACCGAGGCCGAGTACCCCGCAAAAATCGGCTGGGGACACTCCCCTGTGGAGCGGGTGGTCGACTATGCACTGATGGCCCAGGTCAAACAGCTGGCCTTGTTTCATCACGACCCACTCCGCAACGATGATGCGCTGGACGCGCTGGTGGAGCACTGCCAGGAGCGCGCCGGCGGAAGTCTGAAGGTCCTCGGGGCCGCGGAAGGCGAGTGCCTGGCGCTACGGGGCAGCACGGCCCACACCGTCGCCAGCGACTCCGAGCCAAGCGCCCGGCGCTCGCGGACGGCCGGCCTGAAGACGGTGCTGCTGGTGGACGACGAGCAGGACGTCCGCTACCTCATGCGCGACCTGCTGGCCACAGAGGGCTACCGCGTGCTGGAGGCGGGCGACGGCGAAAGCGCCCTGGATACGGTCCTTGCCGAGCGGCCAGACCTGGTGCTGCTGGATTGGAACCTACCTGGCATCTCGGGCCCCGAGGTGTGCCGCAAGCTGCGCCGGCATACGGAACCCGGCATCGCCAATCTGGCCATCATCATGCTCACCGCCAAAGACTCGCCCGAGGACACCCGACAGGGTTTCGACGCCGGTGTAAGCGACTTTCTGACGAAGCCCTTTACCCCGGCGCACCTGCGTGCCCGCGTCGCCAGCTGGCTCCTCCGCGCCCCGCAGCCCGCCTGATAGGAGAGGCTCAAGCCAGCCCTACGGGATGCATCCGCCTCGCGGGCGAAGCAATACGTGGGGCGCGGCACCTACTTCAGGGCGGCCTGGATGGCGTCGATACGGTCCAAGGTTTGGCGAATGGCCGCGGCCGCCGCGGGATCCGGGGTGCGTTCCAGTGCGGCATTCAGGTCGGCCTGGGCCTGCACGTAGTTGGCCAGTTCGGCCTGCAGCAGGCCTCGCTCGCGCAGCTCGCCCGCGTCGCTCGGAGCCGCGGCCAGAATCATATCCGCCACCCGCAGGGCTTTGTGGAAGTAGTGCGACTGGACGTAGATGCGCTTCAGATTGTTGAGCATGCGCACAACAATCTGCTTCGTCGTGGCCGAGCGCAGCAGCAGCGGGCTGTAGGCGAGTGTGCCATTGGACATCTCATCCAGCAGCGTCTGGCAATCGGCCTCCGAGAGAATCCGTCCACCATCGTACGGATCGATCACCAGTTCAAAGCCGGCGGGATGGCTGTACTTGGCCAGGAAACGCCCGGGGAAGTTCACCCCGCGCACGTCGATGCCGGCGCGCCGGCCCACCTCCATGCAGATCACTGCCAGCGTGATCGGGATGCCCGTGCGGCGGTCGATAACATCATTGAGAAAGCTGTTGCGCGGGTCCTCGAACTCCTCTCGGTTGCCGTGAAAGTCCAGCTCCTCCATCACGAAGTGGCTGAACAGACGCACCGTCTCATCTGCTGACCGCGCCCGCCTCAAGCGGCTCTTGGCCTCGCCGCCCATCTCTTCCAGTACCGCCAGATAGTGCTCCACGTCGAGGTCAGGGTACTCAGCAGCAGCGACAGCCAGCGCCGCCTCGCCAACCGTGAAGCGCTCCTCAGGCTGCCGCATCAGCTCCGCGAACGAGGCTCGGGGCCCGCGAGGTGGCAGCCTATCAGAGCTCACGCCAGTGATGGTAGCGCTGGCCGGCAGCGCTTCAAATCTAAAAGCTCAGGATGGCCGCCTGCGCAAAGCGCAGGAAGGTGTCCGGGAATATCCCGATGACGAATGTGGCCAGGCAGGCCACGCCCAGCATGGCGTGAATGAACGGCGACCGGTACAGCGGCACGCGTTCGTGCGTATCCGCCATGTACATCACCACGGTGACGCGCAGGTAATAGTAGGCCGAGATGGCACTGTTCACCGCGATGACGATGGCCAGCCACACCATGTTCGCGTGTACGGCGGCGTACAACAGGTAGATCTTGCCAATGAAGCCGGCCAGCGGCGGCACCCCCGTTAGCGAGAGCATGAACACGGTCATGGTCAGTGCCGTCAGGGGAGCGCGGTACCAGAGTCCGCGATAATCGTCGAAGCTCTCCGCCTGCTTTTGCCCAGCCTGAACGTAGGCCACGATGGCGAAGGCGCCGAGTGTCATGAAGCTGTACACGAAGAGATAGAAGAGCAGCGCGGCGATGCCCTCGGTGGAGTTGCCCGGGCGCGCCGCGGCCAGCCCCACCAGGATGTAGCCGCTGTGTGCAATGCTGGAGTAGGCCAGCATGCGTTTGATGTTCGTTTGCTGGATGGCGATGAGGTTGGCCACCGTCATCGTCACCGCGGCCAGGATGCCCAACAGCAGCGTGTAGTCCGCCTGCACGGGCCCCATGGCAGAGATGAAAATGCGCAGTAGCGCCGCGAAGGCCGCCGCCTTGGGACCAACCGCCATGAACGCCGTGGCCGGGGTGGGCGCGCCCTCGTAGGCATCAGGCGTCCAGGCGTGAAAGGGCACCAGCGCTACCTTGAAACCGAGGCCCACCACCAGCAGGCCAACAGCGATCAGTAGGATGGGACTGCGGAGGTCCGCGGTGCGCAGGAAAACCGCGATCTTAGCCAGGTTCGTCTGCCCGCTCAGCCCGTACAGCCAGGACATGCCGTACACGAGAATGGACGAGGCGAAGGCCCCGAGCAGGAAGTATTTCAGCGATGCCTCATTGGAGCGCCGCTCGCGCCGGGCCAGGCCAGCCAGGATGTACACGGTGATGACCATCAGCTCGATGGAGACGAACAGCGAGATGAGATCCGTGGACTTGGCGGTGAACATCATGCCCAGCACGGCAAAGGCCAGCAGAGCGTAAAACTCGCCAAAGGGCAGCCCTCGCTCTCGCAGGTAGGCCGGCGCCATGAGCACCACCAGCAGGGCCGAGATGAGGAAGATCGTTTCGAAGAACACAGTGAACGGGCTCAGCCCTACCATGCCCGCGTACGCGGAACCCGTGTCTCCCCACTGGTACAGGTTCAACGTCAGCGCCAGCGCAAAGCCCACCAGAGCCACCCAGGTGAGGCTGGCCTTGTGGTGCTCCTTCAGCACAGCGTCTAGCAGCAGCATGAGCATGGCCAGCACGGTAACGACGATCTCGGGCATCAGCACGTAGGCGCCGCTCATGCTGCCTCCTCCGCGCGCCGCGCCTCACGTCTCTCAGGTGCAGACAGGCTGGCCACGTTCATTACTTCACCACCGTTTGCGCCAGGATGTGCGTCACGGTCGGGTCCAGCATGCCAAGCCAGGTTGCCGGATAGATGCCCACCCAGATGATGAGCGCCACCAGCGGCAACAGGTACAGCACTTCGTACGGCCGCAAATCAATCAGCTCGTGCTCGTAGCGCGGCGTGTTCAAGCGTACGAACATCACCCGCCGGAACATCCACAGCAGATAGCAGGCAGCGATGATGATGACCGCGACGGACAGCCAGCCGGCTACCGGGCTCACCGAAAAGGTGCCGAGCATCACCAGGAATTCTCCGACAAAGCCCGCCAGCCCCGGCAGGCCCACGGAACCGAGCATGATGATGCCGAACAGCGCGGCATAGGTCGGCATATAGTGCGCGAGGCCGCCCAGGTTCGCCAGCTCGCGATCGTGCACCCGCTCATAAATAATGCCGACGCACAGGAACAAGCCGCCGGTGATGAGTCCGTGGTTGAACATCTCGAGGATGGCGCCCTCCATCCCCTGCTGGTTGAAGATGAACACGCCCAGGATCACAAAGCCCATGTGGCTGACGCTCGAATACGCCACCAGCTTCTTCCAATCGCGCTGCGCCAGCGACACGTACGCTCCATAGAGGATGGCGATCGTCGCCAGCGCGATCATCAGCGGGGCCAGGGCATGCGCCGCGGCGGGCAGAATGGGCAGGCTGAAGCGCAAGAAGCCGTAGCCACCCAGCTTCAGCATCACCCCCGCCAGGATGACGCTCCCGGCCGTTGGTGCTTCCACGTGCGCATCGGGCAGCCAGGTATGCAGGGGCCACAGCGGCACCTTTACCGCGAAGGCCGCGAAAAATGCCAGGAACACTGGTATTTGGAAGGCCAGCGGGTAGTTGGCCCCGGTGAGCTTGGTCACATCCAGCGTGGGCGCTCCGCCGGCCAGCCGCTGGTGTTCAAAGTACAGCGCCACGATGGCCACAAGCATCAGCAGCGAGCCGATGAAGGTGAACAGGAAGAACTTGATGGTGGCGTACAGCTTCCGCGGCCCGCCCCACACGCCGATGATGATGTACATCGGCACCAGGACGATTTCCCAGAACACATAAAACTGGAACATGTCCAGCGAGCAAAACACTCCCAGCATGCCGAGCTCCAGCAGCAGGAAGGCGATCATGTACTCCTTCACGCGGGTTTGCACCGCGTTCCAGCTGGACAGCACCGCGATCCAGCTCAGCAGCCCTGTCAGGAAGATCATCAGCAAGGCCAGCCCGTCCGCGCCAAGGTGGTACTCCAGGCCCAGCGAGCTGATCCAGGCGTGCCGCTCCACGAATTGGTAGTTGGCCGTGGTGCGGTCGAAGGCGAACATCAAGTAGACCGTGATGAGCCAGTCCACGAACATCACCGCCAACGTGGTCAGCCGCAGCAGCTTTTTGGCGCCCGGGTTCATGGGCAGCAGCAACGCCACGCCGATGAGCGGCAGGAAGATGACCAGGCTCAGCATGCGCGAATTACCCCACTGATGAGCCGAAGGGCGAGCATCAGTGCGTCACCAGATAGCTGTTCACGAGGAAGCCTCCCAAAATCGCCAGCAAACCGAGCGTCATGCCCAGCGCGTAATTGCCGACGCCGCCGGTTTGCACCTTGCGCAGGCCTCGGCCCACGTAGCGCGTGAGATTGCCGCTGCCGTTGACGATGCCATCAATAACGTAGCCGTCGAAGGCCCACAGAAAACGCGCCAGCGCCAGAGTAGGCTGCACAAAGAGCACGTTGTAAATCTCGTCCACATACCATTTGTTGAAGAGCAGCTGGTACACCAGGGAGAATCGCGCCGCTAGTGCTTCTGGGCTCCAGGCTTTGCTCATGTACATCTGCCAGGCCACGCCAATGCCGCTCAACGCGAACAGCAACGACACGCCGATGAGGATGAAGGTCTGCGTCGGAACACCCTCGTACGTACCGAAGTGGACGGAGTTGGCGAAGGCCGGGCTCAGGAAATTGAACAGCGCGCCGTGGTCCGGCGGTGATCCCAGCGCGGCACCCACCACCACCGAGGCCACCCCGAGCACCACCAGCGGCCCTACCATCCACCACGAGGACTCGTGTGGGTGGACATGCTCCGGGTCGAATCGCGGCGTACCCTCGAACACCAGGAAGTACTCGCGAAACATGTAGAAGGCCGTCAGGCCCGCGGTAAACAAGCCAACGGCATATAACACGTCGTGTCCGCCGTCGAACGCGCCACCGAGAATCTCATCCTTGGACCAGAAACCGGCGAACGGGAAAATGCCCGAGATTGCCAGACAAGCTACTAGGAATGTCCAGCGGGTCCAGGGCATCCACCGCTTCAGGCCGCCCATCTTGCGCAGGTCCTGCTCGTCGTGCATGCCGTGAATCACTGAACCGGCGCCCAGGAAGAGCAAGCCCTTGAAGAAGGCGTGGGTGAACAGGTGAAAGATGCCGGACACGGGCACCACTACTCCCAGCGCCAGGAACATGTAGCCCAGTTGGCTGACAGTGGAGTACGCCAGCACCCGCTTGATGTCATTCTGCACCAGTCCGATACTGGCCGCGAAAATCGCCGTGATCGCCCCAATCCAGGCCACCACCGACAGCGTGAGCGGCGTGTGGATGAACAGGGGATAGCAGCGCGCCACCATGTACACGCCCGCCGTCACCATGGTGGCCGCGTGGATCAAGGCGGACACAGGCGTGGGGCCCTCCATTGCATCCGGCAGCCAGGTGTACAGCGGTATCTGCGCGGACTTTCCGCAGGCGCCTACGAACAGCAGCAAAGTGATGCCGGTGAGGAGGGCGGTGCTCACGCTCGGCGCTGCCTTGAACACATCGGCAAAACCCAGCGTGCCAAAGGTCGTCCAAATCAGGATCACGGCCACCGTAAAGCCGAAATCGCCCACGCGGTTCACAATGAAAGCTTTGTTGGCGGCGTCGACCGCGGACCTGCGGTCGTACCAGAAGCCAATGAGCAGATAGCTGCTCAACCCCACACCTTCCCAACCGACGAACATCTGGAGGAAGTTGTTCGCCAGCACCAGCACCAGCATGAAGAAGGTGAACAGCGGCAGGTAGGCGAAAAACCGCCAGAAGGCATGGTCGTGCTCCATGTAGCCCACGGAGTAGATGTGCACCAGCGTGGACACGCCTGTCACCACCAGCAGCATGATCACCGTTAGCGGATCGACCAGATAACCGATTGACACCTGGAACTTGCCCACCGGAATCCAGCTGTAGAAAGCCGCGTCGGCACGCGCGCCACCGAGCACTTGCGCCAGCACGTAGAACGACTCGCCCAGGGCGATGCACAGCGCCGCGATGGCGACGGCTGCCGTCAACTTGCCGATTTTTTTGCCAAAGATGCCGTTGATGGCTGCCGCTGCCAGCGGCGCCACCGGTATCAACCAGATTGGACCCATAAGCGCGCTGATCAGCCCTTCAACAGATTGAAATCGTCGGCGTTCAGACTGTCCTTATAGTGCCGAACCAGGGCCACGATGATGGCCAGCCCCACGGCCGCCTCGGCCGCGGCCACGACCAGCACAAAGAACACGAAAATCTGGCCATTCACGTTGCCCAGGTAGCGGCTGAAGGCCACAAGGTTCAGGTTTGTGGCATTGAGCATGAGTTCAATGGACATGAAGATGATGAGCAGGTTGCGCCGCAGGATCACCCCCGCCAGCCCAATCATAAACAGCACCGCCGCCGTTGCCAGCAGGTAGTTGAGCGGTATTGGCATCAGTGCTGGCTCGCCGCCGGCAGAATGTCCTCCGGGATGTGCATTTCACCCACCTGCTCCGCCTCGCGCAACTCCGCATCAAAGACCTCGGCGTCTTTCACACGCTCAGCTTCGCCGGCGTCCTCCGGGCCGCGGCCGGCCAGGCCAATGGCGCCCACCAAGCCCACCGTCAGCACCAGTGAAGCGACTTCGAACGGCAGCAGGAAGTTCGAGTACAGCTCCTGGCCCAGGTTCTGCACGCTGCCAATCTGCGCCGCTTGGGCGCTGCTGATCTGGGCCGCGGGCAAACCTGTGAGCTGAACAGTGCCGATGGCCACGGCCACCAGCGCCGCCAGCAGCAGGATGGCCACCGGGAAGGCGATCTTGTACTGCCCCTGGAGCTGCCGCCCAGCCATCCCTCCGCGGATATCCAGCAGCATCATGGTGAACAGGAACAGCACAATGATGGCGCCAGCGTAGATGATGACCTCGATGGCGGCAATGAACTCCGCATTGAGCAGGATGAACATGCCGGCGATGCACACGATGGTGAAGGCCAGAAATACCGCGCTGTGCACGGGATTGCGGCGGAAAATCACGTTCAACCCTGATACCACCGCGACGGCGGCCAGGATGATGAAGATCACTGTGCTGGCGTTCATGACCCTGCCTTCATGAAAGCGTCTTCTCCCGCACCGGCACTGACACGGGGCCCTCCGCCGCGCCGGCCGGCTTCTCCTCCATGGCGCGGCCCTCGGCCGAGTCAGGCTCGGGCAGGCGGAACTCAGCGGCGCCCTTGGTGGCCTGGTAGTTGGGCTCGAAACGCTGGCCGAGCTCCATGAGCTCGTCAAGATGCAGGATCATATTGCGCCGACTGTACGCGGCGAAGTCCTGGATGTCACTCATCACCACCGCTTCCACTGGGCAAGCCGCCGCGCAGTAGCCGCACATCAGGCAATGCGATACGTCCAGGATGTACTCGCGCAGGATGCGAACGCGCCGGTCGCCGCCCTCCTCCTGCGCGTGCACCTCCAGGCAGTGCCCGGGGCACACCACTTCGCACAGGCCGCAGGCGATGCAGCGGCACTCACCTGTATCCGGGAAGCTGCGCAACACCGGCATGCCGCGCTCGCGTGCCTTCTCCGGCCGCCGCTCCTCGGGATACTGAATGGTGGATGGCTGGCGAAAGAAGTTTTCCAGCGTCACCTTGAGCCCTTCGATCATGGGCGCCAATGGCAGCTTTGGCATTATGAGATTCCCAACCCCAGGCTTCGCGCCACGATCTTCCAGATGGCGACGACGAACAGGTTCGCCAGCCCCACCGGCAGCAAGATCTTCCAGTTCAGCGCCATCAGCTCGTCATACCGGATGCGCGGCCACGTGGCGCCCACCCAGAAGATGGTGAAGATGAGCGCGTAGACCTTGAGAATGAACCACAGCCAGCCGGGAATGAACGCCAGGAAACCGAAGGGTGGCAGCCAGCCGCCGAAGAACAGCAACACCGCCACGCAGCTCCACAGCAGCATGGAGCTCAGCTCCGTCATGAAGAACACAAAGAAGCGGGCGCCGGAATACTCGATGTGGTAGCCGGCCACCAGTTCCGACTCTGCTTCCGGCAGGTCGAATGGCGGCCGGGCCGACTCCGCCATGATGCCGGCAAAGAAGATGAGAAACGCGGGAAACTGGCGGATGATGTACCAGTTCAGAAAGGTTGGCCCCTGCTGGCCGGACACAATGTCGCCCAGGTTGAGGCTGTGCGAGATCATGATCACGCCCAACACCGACAGTCCCAGCGTCACCTCATAGGAGATGAGTTGCGCGGAAGCGCGCAGGCTGCCCATCATGGCGTACTTGTTGTTGGACGCCCAACCTCCCATCACCACGCCGTACACCGCCATGGACGACGCCGCCAGCACCACGAGGATGGCCACGTTGGTGTTGGAGATGACCGGATGCAGGATCGTTTTGCCAAAGCCCCAGTTGTCGCTGAAGGGAATCACGGCGAAAGCCACCGCCACCGGAACAATCATCAGGACTGGTGCGATCTTGAACAGGAAGCGATCCGCTCCTGCCGGCACGAGGTCTTCTTTGCTCAGCAGCTTCACGGCATCCGCCATGGACTGCAGCAGGCCTTCGGGGCCGACACGGTTCGGCCCCATGCGCCCCTGCATGCGCCCCAGTTCCTTGCGGAAGAAATAGATGTTGAAGTAGGCCGCCATGCTGATGGCCAGCAGAACGATGACAATCTTGGCCAGGATGATGAGCACGGAGACGACGGTCATGCGAGTGCTGGCTCTGCGTTGAACCCGGCAAACCCCAGCGTCCGCGCATCCCGCTTTTCAATGCCCACGGCCACGGGGCCGCTGCCATCGCCCAGCACGCGAGGTGCCGCGGCGCCTTCACTCACCGCCAGACCAGGCTGCGCATAGCCCGGCACCAGTACCAGGCCGCCGGGAACGCCCGTATCCACCTCAACGCGCATCAGCACGCCGCCTGCCGCGGATGTTACGCGCACCGCGTCGCCCTCGGCCAAGCCCAGGCGGTCGGCATCCTCAGTTCCAAGCACTATCAGCGCCTCAGGATACAACCCCAGCAGCCCGGCCGCGAAGCGCGACGTACTGCCCGAAACCCAGCGTTGCGGCGCAGCCACGAGCAGCAGCGGGTGTTCCGCGTCCGTGGCCACAGCTGGCGCCGCCTGCACCGGCTGATAGCGCAGCGTGGCCGCGCCCTCTCGTTCAGGTGCCTCCAGCCCGCCAATCACCTGGCCGGTAAAGCGCGAATCGCCTGGCGCGGTGGGCTTGCTGGGCGGCGCCGTCGCCGCGCGCGCCTGATGAATAGCCGTCGCGAGCACCGGCAGCACGGCGTTGGCGCTGGGCGAAACCGTGGCTGGCGGCGCACCCGCGGGCACGTGGCCGGACACTGCCTCAAATTCGCGAGTCACCTGAGCCGCGCTGGTATAAGCGAAGCTGGCGGTGTCGTGCCCCAGCTTCTGACCGACACGCCGGCCCAACTCGGCGGTGATCTGCCAGTCCGGGCGCGACTGCCCCACCGGTGGGATAGCGCGGTTGAACCACTGCGCGCGATCCTCGAAGTTCGTGAACGTGCCCTGGCGCTCGGCGTAGCTGCTGGCCGGGAACACCACGTCTGCCCGGCGCACGGTTTCGGACAGCAGGATGTCCTGCACAATCAGGAATGGCACTTCCGGCAGGGTATCGTCCAGGTTCTCGCCCACCACATAGAGCGCTTCCAAGCCCTGGTCGCCGCGCAGCAGGTCGCCGAAGGCCAGCCCGGGGCGCGGCGCGGGGCGCCGCCCAGGCAGCATGTCAGTCAGCAAGCCAGCGTCGATGCTGCCCATAGAGTTGTTCTTCTCCGGCAGGAACACCAGCCCGTTGCCCAGGCCGCTGAGGCGGCCCCGAGCAATGGCCAAGTTCGCCAGCGCCGCGGCCACGTTCCCCGCCCGGCCGCGCAGCCAGTGCCCACTGCACAGCGCGAACAGCACGGTTTGTGCGCCGTTGAGCGCCTCCGCCGCCTGGAGAATCGCGGCCTCACTGAGTCCGTGGCCGGTGCCCGCCGGAGGTAGTGTGCCCTCAACAGCTGGGGCTGCCGGCGCCGTATCTCCCTCCGCCGGCGTTGGTGCCGGGCGCGGCAGCCCTGCCACTACGGCGGCGAGGGCCGCGAGCGCCGAGGCTTCCTGGCCGGGCGCGACACGCAGATCGATGGTCTTCCACTTGGAGAGTTGTGTGCGGTAGGGATTGATGACAATCAGCGTCGCGCCGCCGTATCGCGAGGCATTCTGCATCTTCACGCTGGCAATGTCCGCCGCCTGGCTCGCATCACCCACCACCACGATCACTTCGGCTTTGGCAAGGTTGGCGTTCAAGTCGTGCACCGGCTCGATGCCCGCGTCCAGCAGTGCCTTCAGTGCAGGCCAGTCATCCAGGCGTCCGGCCTGGTCCACGTTAGATGTGCCCAGCCCCTCGCGTGCAAACTTCTGCAGCACAAAGGCATCCTCATTGCTGATCCGTCGCGAACCGATTACGCCAATGGCCTGGCTATTGCGCCGAGCGATCTGGGCGAGTCGATCCGCGGCCACCTCAAGCGCCTCCTCCCACGAGGCTGGCTCCAGGCCAGCGTCCCGCCGGACCATGGGCGCAGTGAGGCGGTCCGGATGGTTGATGAAGTCATACCCGAAGCGACCCAGCGCACACAAAAAGCCATCGTTCAGGCCGTAACCGGGGTGCGCGCGCACGCGCCGCACCTGCCCTTTGAAATGCTCCAGGTCCATGGTGCAGCCTACGCTGCAGTAGTTGCAGGTGGTGTGCGTTTTCTGCATCTGCCAGGCGCGGTTGTGAAACTTGAAGACTTTGCTGGTAAGTGCGCCCACCGGGCAGATTTCGATGCACTCGCCGCACGATGTGCACTCCAGAGGCTGCCCAAACGCGGTGTCGACCACCGTCTCGAAGCCGCGGTTCACCATCTCGATGGCGCCTTCGCCGCGAATCTCGTCGCACACTCGCACGCACTTGCCGCACACGATGCAGCGCGTCAGGAAAGGCTCGACCACCGGGTGGTGAAAGTCCACGGGGACCACCACTTTCTCGTCGCGCACGGGCACCTCACCAATGCCCATCTCATACGTGCGCTGCTGCAGCTCACAATCGCCCGACTTGTCGCAATAGGGGCAGTCCAGCGGATGGTGCACCAGCAGGTAAGCCACCATCTCCCGGCGCGACTTCAAACAATCCGGCGTGGCCGTGAGCACGGACATGCCATCGCGCACGGTGGTGCAGCACGAGGCCACCAGCCGGCCGTTCGCCTCCACCATGCACAGCCGGCAAGCCCCGAATGGCTTCATTCGCGGATCCCAGCAGTAGGTGGGGATATTCACGTCCAGCTTGCGGGCCGCCTCCAGGATCGACGCGTTGGAGGGTACCTCTACCTCGCGCCCGTCGATGGTGAGCTTAGCCACGTCCTGTCCTCAACTCATCACGCATCATTCGCTGAGCCGTCGCGCTGCTCAATGCACACGCACCGGCTGCATCAGCAGATAGCCTCCCTGGCCAATTTCGTCCGTCGGCACCATCTTGCACACCCCTGCCGGGCAGCGCCGGTCGCTGATGTGCGCATCCAGCTCTTCTCGCCAGTGCTGGATGACCATGAACACGGGGTACGGCGCTGCCTGGCCGTGCCCGCAGATGGAGAGCTTGGCCACCTGATCGCCCATGTCCTCCAGTGTCAGTACGTCGGCGGCCGTGCCTCGGCCCTCCGAAATGCGTTGCAACGTCACCAGCAGTTCGTGGCAACCGATTCGGCAGGGGGTGCACTTCCCACAGGACTGGTTCTCCATAAACGCCATGAAGTACTTGACCGTATCTACCAGGCAGGCCGATTCATCCAGCACAATGACGCCGCCCGCGCCGAAGGCCAGCACGCCAATTTCGCCGCAGTGGTGCGGGTCCGCCGGCGTATCGAAGAGCGCCGGTGGGATGGGCCCGCCAGTAGGCCCGCCAAAGATCACCGTTTTGATCGGTTTGCCGGAGCGCGTCCCGCCGCACAGCTCTTCCGCGAAGTGGCGCACCGGCAGGCCAAATGGCACCTCCACCAAGCCGACATCCACCAAATGCCCGGTGAGCGAATACATCTTGGTCCCGGTCATGCCTTTGCTGCCGCCGTTGCCGATTCCGGCGAACCAGGCCCCACCCTTGTCCGCGATGAGTGGCGTGAACGCCAGCGTTTCCACGTTGTTGGCGCACGTGGGCAACTCCCACAGGCCCGACTCCACCGAACGTGCCAGCTTCACCCGTGGCATGGCCCGCCCGCCTTCGATCGAGGCCTGCATGGCAGACGACTCTCCGGACACGTAAGAGCCGGCGCCGTGGCGGATCTCAATGTCGCACTCGAAGTCAAAGCCCAGCACGTTCTTGCCCAGCACACCCACCTCGTTCGCCTGGCGCAGCGCCTCGGCGAAGCGCAGCCGCGCTAGCGGGTGCTCGCCAATGTAGCAGTAGCCCTTGTGGGCACCGATGACGAAGGCGCACAACAGCATGCCCTCGACCAGTTGATGGGGGTTGCTCTCGAGTAGCCGCCGGTCCTTGTAGATGGCCGGCTCCCCCTCTTCACAGTTGCACATCACGAACTTTGGGTTGCGCCGCGCGCGCCGCGCTCCCTCCCACTTCACACCTGTGGGAAAGTACGCCCCACCTCGGCCAGTAAGGCCCGATGCCTTGAGCTCTTCGATCACCTGCTCCGGCGTCATGGCGCCGGACATCACTTTCTGCAGGGGGGCGTAGCCGCCGTTGGCGATGTAGTCCCAGATGCTCTCTGGATCGAGGTGCCCCCAGTGCTCCATGATCACCCGCTGCTGCACGGCGAACCAGGGCACCGTGTTCAAGGGCTGCACGTCCTGGTAGGGCACTTCACTCTCGGCGAACAGGGCCAGCGGCGTGTTCACCCGCTCGCCGGCGATCACCTCGTCCACAAAGGCGGGGACATCCTCCGCCAGCACTGGCCCGTACCACACCGGCACCTTGCCCGGCTTGATGACCGTCACTAACGGTGACTTCCAGTCCATGCCGAAGTTGCCGGTGCGTTCGAGTGACACGTCCAGCGCGCGCCGCGCGATTTCAGCTTCTAACGCCACCTTCATGCGACGGCCACCGTTGTCATAATCCGGTGCTGACTCCCCCAAAATGACCCGGGTACGGCGCTGGCGCGTTTTCTCCTGCCAGCGCGCGTCAGCCTGCTGCTTCAGCTCAGCGTACGTCACCGCCTGTTGCTCACTGGCTCAGCCTCATCGCAGATTTCCCACGCGAAACTGGTCGCCCGGCGCTCGCGTGCCGCGGCTGGATCTGGGCAGCCCTACGCCGGCCTCCTCCAGGGCGGCCTGCACCCGCTCCCTGGTAGTGTCCGGCGTGAGCAGCCCCACCATGGTTTCGGTGCCCACACGCACCACGGGCGCCAACTGGCAGCAGCCAATGCAATCGGCCTTGCGCAGCACGACTTTGCCATCATCCGTCACGTAGCCGAATTTGTTCTGAGTGAACAGCTCATCCGGCGACGCGTCGGCAAGCTCCTCAATACCCAGCGCATCCTCCAGCGCCTCGAGAATCTTGTCCTCTCGGTTCAGCGCACAGGCCGACCCATTGCAGATGGCCACAGCAATCGCGCCCGGCGGCGTGATGCGGAACTCGTCGTAATAGGTCACGATGCCATAGAGATAAGACGGCGACCAGTCCGTGAGCCGGCTGATACGCACAATGGCTTCGTACGAGACCCAGCCATAATGATGCTGCACCGCTTCCAGCACCGTGAGTGCCGCGCCGCGCCGCCAGCGGTGCTCCTCCACCATTTTGCCGACTTCGGCCAGATCGATGGCGTGGTCGGCTGTGACCACGTGCTCGCTCACCGGTCTACTTCGCCCAGTACGATGTCGATGGAGCCGATGATGGCCACCACGTCCGCTATCATGTGGCCCTTCACCATCTGCGACAGCGCCTGCAGATTGCAGAAGCTGGGCGGCCGAATACGCAGCCGGTAGGGATGGTTTCCGCCATCACTCACGATGTAGTAGCCGAGCTCGCCTTTTGGTGCCTCAATGGCGCTGTAGACCTCACCCTTGGGCGCGGCAAAGCTGTGGATATTCCACATGAAGTGGTTGATCATCGACTCCATGTGCGTCATCGCCACCTCACGCCTGGGCGGCGTAACGCGCGGGTCCTCCACCGACACGGGACCATCCGGCATGCGTTCGATGCATTGGCGGATGATGCGCACGCTTTGCTTCATCTCCTCAATGCGCACCATGTAACGGCCGAACACGTCGCCGCTTTCCCGCGTGGGAATGTCGAACTCCATGTCGGCATAGGCATCGTACGGCTCCGCCTTGCGGATGTCGTAGGCCACACCGGAGCCACGCAGCGAGGGACCCGTGAGGCCCACGGCAACGGCGTCCTTCGCGGAAATGACGCCCACGCCCTGGGTGCGCACCAGCCACAGGTCGTTATCGGTGAGCAGCGCCTCGTTCTCAGCCAAGCGATCGGTGAAGTAGTCGGTGAAGTCATACACGCGCTTCAGCAGGTCCGGCGAAGCGTCACCCATCACCCCACCAACCCTGTAGTAGCTGTAGGTCAGCCGGGCACCAGAGAGCTCTTCAAAAAAATCGAGGACCATCTCCCGCTCGCGAAAGCAATACAGGAACACAGACATGGCGCCAATGTCCATAGCGTGCGTGCCCAGCCAGATCAGGTGCGACGCCAGGCGCTGCAGTTCGGCCACCATGGTGCGCACGTAGCGTCCACGCGGCGGTACCTCCAGCTCCATAAGGCGCTCCACGGCCACCACCAACCCCTGGTTCCCTGTCATCGCGGCCGTGTAGTCCGTCCGATCGGTGAGGGGGATGATCTGTGTGTAGGTGCGCGACTCAGCCAGCTTCTCTATGCCCCGGTGCAGATAGCCGATGTGCACCGTGGAGTTGACGATGTTCTCGCCCTCCAGGTCCAGCACTACGCGCAGCACACCGTGCGTGCTGGGATGCTGCGGCCCCATGTTGATGGTCATGTCGCTGTGGCCTGGCGAGGTCGCGACCACGCTCTCGACCATGATCCCGTGCGCCTGCGCGGGATCCATCAGCCGGACGTCACTCTCCATGGCGCGCTCCCAGAGGCAACCGAAACTCAGCCATGGGCGCGCACCCCCGGCGGAAACACCACGTGATAGTCCTCCGGCTGATCTGGCTCGCCCTCCGTGGGAAATTCCTTGCGCAACGGATGAAAAGGATAGTCATCCCACATCATGATGCGCCGGAGGTCCGGATGGTGCGCAAAGGACACGCCCATCAGGTCCCACACCTCGCGCTCCAGCCAGTCCGCGGCCGGCCACACACCGGTGACCGTCTCCACGGCTTGCCCTTCCGGCAGGTGCAGCTTCACGCGCAGCCGGTGGTTGAGCGGAATGGAGTAGAGGTGGTAGGCCAGGTCGAACCGGTCGGCCCGTTGCGGCCAGTCCACCGCGGCGATGTCCGACAGGTGATCGAATTGCAAGGCGGGGTCGTCTCTGCAGAAGGCAGCCACCTCAAGCAGCCGCGCGGGGTCGATCAGCGCGGTGGCATCTCCCCGGGCAACCGCCCGTTCGAGCACCGCATCAGGAAACTGGCCGGCGAGCCGGTTGAGCAGGTCGTCCGGCGCTAGACCCACTCGAGCGCACCCTTCTTCCAGGCATAGAAGTAGCCCACCAGCAGAATGGCAACGAACACGAGCATTTCCAGCAATCCAAACACGCCCAACTTGTCGTACTGCACCGCCCAGGGATACAGGAATATAACCTCTAGATCGAATACCAGATAGAGCATGGCCACCACGTAGTAGCGGACGTTGAAGCGGTCGCGCGCGTCGCCGATGAGCGGCGCTCCGCACTCGTATGTCTCCTGTTTCACCGGGTTGGGGTTGTTCGGCCTCAGCAGCCCAGCCACGAGGAACGTGCCGCCGCCAAAGGCGATCCCCACAATGATGAAAAGCCCTACCCCGATGTAGTGAGCCGGCACGTCGGTGTCACCCTCGCACGAACTTCCGTAGTTCGCCCCCGTTGGGCGCCATCTAGTGTACCAGGCTGAGGGATGAAGCTCATCGAGCGACCCGCGATGTGCAGGCCTCTGCGCGGAGGGAGTGGGATTCGAACCCACGGTGAGCTTTAAGGGCCCACAATCGCTTAGCAGGCGACCGCCTTAGACCGACTAGGCTATCCCTCCGGAATCGTGACGCCGCCGCAAGCGACGGCATCAGCCTTTAGATTCTAGCGGCCACCCAGCCGAGCACCAACTCGCGCCAGCCTCATCCCCCAGCCATAGCCCCCACCACCAGGAATGGCTCCCGGCCCTCGACCACGGCTTCGGGCAGCGCGGCGTCCGGCGCTTCGTTGGAGAGGTCCTCCTGGCAAGCAAAAAAGCGGATGAAGGCCCGCCGTCGCTCGGTGGATTGGTCGCGAATGGTGCCGCGGAGCATCGGGTACCGCGCCTCCAGCGCGCCCAACAGCGCGCGCTGGGTCGGGCGGCCAGGCACCTCCAGCAGGACCTCGCCCTCTACCCGTGCCAAGGTGCGCAGATGGGCCGGCAGCGCCAGCCGAATCATCGCAGGGTTTGCACGTCCACCGAAAGCACCGCCGGCAGGTCGTGCACGATGGCCTTCCAGCTGTCACCTCCGTCGCGCGAGGCATACACCTGGCCGCCAGTGGTGCCGAAGTACACACCGCACGAATCCAGCCCATCCACAGCCATGGCGTCGCGCAGCACATTCACGTAACAGTCCCGCTGTGGCAGGCCCTTGCTGAGCGGCTCCCAGTCGTTCCCTCCACTCTTGCTGCGGTAAACGCGCAACTGGCCATCCAGGGGGAAGTGCTCCGAGTCGCTTTTAATGGGCACCACGTACACCGTTTCGGGATCGTGCGCGTGCACGTCAACCACGAAGCCGAAATCCGTGGGAAGGTTGCCGCTGATCTCGTGCCAGTTCTGGCCCGCGTCATCCGTACGCATCACGTCCCAGTGCTTCTGCATGAACAGCACATTCGGCCGTGAGGGGTGCATGGCCAGCCGGTGCACGCAGTGGCCCACCTCTGCCGTGGGGTCTGGGAGCTGGGCCGAGTTCAGCCCGCGATTGATGGGCTGCCAGGTGCTGCCGCCATCGTCCGTGCGGAAGGCGCCGGCCGCGGAGATGGCCGTGTACATGCGGCTGGGCTGGCTGGGGTCCAGCAGAATGGTGTGCAGGCACATGCCACCGGCGCCCGGCTGCCACTTGGGGCCCGAGGTGTGCTTCCGCAGCCCGGTCAGCTCGCCCCAGGTTTGGCCGCCATCGTCCGACCGGAACAGCGCCGCGTCTTCCACGCCGGCATATACCACGTCGGGATCGGTGAGCGATGGCTCCAGGTGCCACACGCGCTTGAATTCCCACGGCCGTGGCGTGCCGTCATACCACAGATGGGTGCCCGCATCGCCCTCATAAGTAAACTGGTTGCCTACCGGCGCCCAGCTCTTGCCTCCATCGTCCGAACGCTGCAGCACCTGGCCGAACCAGCCACTGGACTGTGACGCGTACAGGCGATCCGGATTTGCCGGCGAGCCCTTGAGGTGATACATCTCCCAGCCGGCAAAGTGAGGCTCGCTCACTTCCCAACGATCCCGCACCTCATCCGAGGTCAGCACAAACGCGCCCTTGCGCGTCCCAACCAGCACTCGCACGCCGCGCATGGCCTGCTCCTCACCGACAAAGATATTTCACGAATCCTAAACAAAAACGCACCGCCCGCGATGGTCCAGTGAGCCAGAAGCAGGCCGCTGCCTCTGGCCGCCGCCCACAATGCAACGGCCCTGACCCATCAGGGCAACGTGGCATAGCCGGTGCATTCGCAGGTGGAGCAGTGCGTGCTCCCGTGTGTCGCACCAGCTGTTAGGTCAGCTGTTGCCCCATAATGAGGCAACGCGAGTTGGCCTACCGGCACGTAACGGCGCCGACTCAACAGAACAAGGAGTCACATATCGGATGGCTTTCACTCTGAAGATCGACGTGGACAAGCTCGACGCGATCGATGTACACGTGCATCCCAACTTGCCGCCGCCGGGCTACACCGGCGAGGCTACGCCCGGCCAGCGCGGTGGCAACGCGCCCCCTTCAGCTATCAAGTTCATGACCTACGACGAGACGGCCGCCTACTACCGCGAGCGGAAAATGGCCTTCTGCATCTTCGGCAACGACAGCACGCCCCAGCACCCAGGGGGCGGCATCCAAACACTCATGGAGGCCGCCGAACGCAACAGCGACGTGCTGATCCCCTTCGCCTGGACGGATCCCAAGCGCGGCAAGGACGCGGTAGAAGACACCAAACGCTTTATTGACATGGGCATCAAGGGCTTCAAGTTCCACCCGCCCGGAGGCGGCTACTTCCCCAACGACGAGGCCTTCTACCCACTGTATAAGGTCATCGAAGCGGCCGGTTTGCCCGCGCTGTTCCATACCGGGCAAACCGCGGTGGGCGCCGGCCGGCCAGGCGGCGGTGGCATCAAGCTCAAGTACGGCAACCCGATGTACCTGGACGATGTGGCCGCTGACTTTCCCAACCTGTCGATCATCATGGCCCACCCCTCCGTGCCGTGGCAGGATGAGGCGCTCTCTGTGGCCGTGCACAAGCCCAAGGTGTACATCGACCTATCCGGCTGGTCGCCCAAGTACTTCCCGCAGGAGCTGGTCCACTACGGCAACACGCTCATCAAGGGCAAGGTGCTGTTCGGCTCCGACTTCCCGATGATCACTCCGGACCGCTGGATGGCCGATCTGCCCGCCGCCAACTTCCGCGACGAGGTGAAGCCGCTCATCTTCAAGGAGAATGCCGCTCGCCTTCTCGGCTTGCGCTAACCCAGCGGAGGGAGCCGGCCGCGCAGGTGCGGGCCGGCTCCCTGCGCATTCACCGCTGAATCCTTCTCAGGCGCCGGCCGTGGTGATTCGGCTATAGTGAGGCGAACATCACATCCGGAGAGACAAGCACATGCCGCTTCACGTTGGCGATAAGGCGCCCGACTTCAGCACCTGGTCCACCGGTGGCGAAAAGGTGGGCGACAAGCTCACCCTGAGCGACGTGTACCGAAACCACCGCGCCGTCGTTCTCGCCTTTTTCCCCCTGGCCTTCACCGGTGGTTGAACGCGTGAGTTGACCCAGTTTGGGTTAGATCGCGACGAGTTCAAGCAGCTGGACGCCGAGGTAATCGCCGGCAGCGCGGACAGCGTGTTCACGCTGAACGAATTCGGCAACCAAACCAAGTTCGGCTGGCCCCTGATCAGCGATTGGAATCACGAGATCGCCACGCAGTACGACTCCAGCCAGGACCTGCCCAACGGTATGCGCGGCATTTGCAAGCGCACCGTGTTCGTCATCGATCGCCAGGGCATTATTCGCTACCAGTGGCAATCCGAAGGCGGCGCCTTGCCCAATGACGAGGAGATTCTGGCCGCCATCCGCGCCATCCCAGCCTAGCGATTTTCGGGCGGCGGTGGCTGCCAGGGAGCCATCGTGACAGAGGTGCGCGAGGGGCTCCGTTCGCTTTCCGCCGCCTTGAGGCGCCCGTGCTCAGCCCCGGCCGGCCAGCGATTCAGGCCGGCTGGTATGCTGGGGGCCATGTCGAACACGGGCCCCACTCCCCTGCCCCTGGAGCCGCCGACCACGGATGACCGCGCCATCTGGGACCTCTGGCTCTCCCAATGGCAGCTGCCGGTGGTGCTGGTGGCGGAGGAGCTGGGCCTCTTCGCCCGGCTGAACCGCGCGGCGGCTACGCTGGACGAGCTACGGGCAGAGTTCAACCTGGCTGAACGTCCGGCGGAGGCACTCTTGGCCGTCCTGTGCGCAATGGGCTTCTGCGCCCGCCGCAACGGGCGCTTCCACATTGCCGATGTTGCTCGCAGCTTCCTCCTGCGCGACGGCCACTATTTCTGGGGCGGCATGCTGCGAGGCGTGGGCACGGGCGGCCCCGGCACTGAACGCCTGATGGCCGCCCTGCACAAAGATAACCGTGGGCCCCAGGATCGTGTCACGCGCGTGTGGGAGGCCGGAGAAACCACCGAACAGGGTGCGCGCGACGGCAACCGCTCGATGCAGAGCCACTCTTTCCCCGCGGCCATGGGCATGGCGCGCAACGCCAGCTTTGCCGGCGTGCGACGGCTACTCGACGTTGCCGGTGGGTCCGGCTGCTACGCCATCGCCCTGGCGCTCCGGCATCCCGAATTGCACTGCACCGTGGCGGAGCTGGACACCGTGGCCGCGGACACGCAGCGTTACATCGACCGCTACGGCGTGGCTGGGCAGGTTGACACGCACGCCTTCAACATGTTCCAGAACGATTGGCCAACGGGCTATGACGCCATCTTCTTCAGCAATGTCTTCCACGACTGGGATTCGGATCGCTGCCGCGATCTGGCGCACGGCGCCTTCAAGGCCCTGCCGCCCGGGGGACGCATCTACCTGCACGAAATGCTGCTGAACGACAGCAAAGATGGCCCACTCACGCCCGCGCTCTTCTCGCTGCTCATGTTGGTTGGCACGCGCGGCAAGCAGTTCTCCGGCCGCGACATCGAAGAGATGCTGAGCGAAGCTGGCTTCGGCCCAGTGAGCTTCACCCAGACCTACGGCTACTACTCCCTGGCCGTGGCCAGCAAGCCATAGCCGGCTTCGCGCCAAAAGCTCACTTGCTCGCTGAAGCAGCCGCCCTCAGTCTTGCGCTTCGGGCGAAGCCTCCCGCGATTACCAGGGCTGGCCGAAGCGCTCCCGGAAGGTCACCTCGGCCACGGGCTTCCGTTTGCCGCGGCCGTAGGCGTGCACGGGCCAGCCAACGGGCAGGATGGCGTGCGCCTCCACGTTCTCCGGCAGGCCAAGGAGTGGTTTCACCTCCGCCTCGCGCCGTTTCCAGCGGTTGGTGAGCACCGACCCCAAGCCCATGGCGTGCAGCGCAAACAGCAGATTCTGCACCACCGGGAAGATCGATGACCCTTCCTGCGAGCGACCCACCTCGGCGCAAACAGCGATGAGCACCGGTACGTCCTCCCACGGTGTGCGTTCAGGGGCATTGTCACCATAGAGCTGCTTTCCCAACTCATCGAAGATGCCCCCGAGCCGGCGCTTGGTTTCCCGCTCCCGCACCACGATGAACCGCGCCGGCTGCGTATTGCCGCCGCTCGGCGCATGCGTCGCGGCGCGCAACGCGCGCGCGATGAGCGCGTCTTCCACCGGCGCGTTGCTGAAGAGGCGCACCGCGCGCTGGCGCAGCATCAGTTCCTCGACCTGATCAAAATCAGCCACTTTCGCCGCGTCAGCCACGCGCGCTGCCCACGGTAGACGAACTGCATCGCATCACCTAGGCACTATACAACCTGCCCGGAGGACAAGCCTTCTACGCGCATCTGGAGGGCACGGTCCCCGACCCCGCCGCTACAATCCCGATATGGCTGTTGTGCCCGCCAGGCCCTTTGAGCTGGTGTCCGATTTCGCCCCCACCGGCGACCAGCCGGCGGCCATCGCCAAGATCGTGGATGGCATCCGCGAGGGCATGCGTTTCCAAACGCTGCTCGGCGTAACCGGCTCGGGCAAAACGTTCACTATGGCCAACGTCATTCAGGAGGTGCAGCGCCCCAGCCTGGTGCTGGCGCCCAACAAAACACTGGCCGCGCAGCTGTACTCGGAGTTTCGCGAATTCTTCCCTAATAACGCCGTCGAGTACTTCGTCAGCTACTACGACTATTACCAGCCGGAGGCGTACATCCCCCGCAGCGACACCTACATAGAAAAGGATTCGTCGCTGAACGAGCAGATCGAGAAGATGCGCCTCTCAGCCACACGCTCTCTGTTCGAGCGGCGCGACGTCGTGATTGTGGCCAGCATCTCCTGCATCTATGGCCTCGGCTCGCCCCACGACTGGGGTGAAACCAGCGTGCGCCTCAGCGTCGGGGAGACACGCAAGCGGGACAAGGTGCTGCGGCTGCTGCTGGATATTCAGTACACCCGCAACGACATTGGCTTCGATCGAGGCAACTTCCGCGTGCGCGGCGACGTGCTGGACATTTACCCCTCGTACGAGGACATCGCCATCCGTGTGGAGTTCTTCGGCGACGAGATCGAGCGCATCGTCGAGATCGACCCACTGACCGGCGAAATCCTCGTATCGCGCGATCACATGGATATCTACCCTGCCAAACACTGGGTCACCACCCAGGAAAACCTCGTTCGCGCCATCCATGACATTGAGGAGGAACTGCGCGAGCGCCTGAGCGACCTGAACGCTGACGGCAAAGTGCTGGAGGCCGCGCGGCTGGAGCAGCGCACCAACTTTGACCTGGAGATGCTCAAGGAGTTCGGCTACTGCAACGGCGTGGAGAACTACTCGCGCCACCTGGCCGGGCGCGCCGCCGGCGACCAGCCGTGGTGCCTGCTGGATTACCTGCCGGACGACTTTCTCATGTTCATCGACGAGTCGCACATCGCCATTCCGCAATCGGGCGGCATGTACGCGGGCGACCGCTCCCGCAAGGAAGTGCTGGTGGAGTACGGCTTCCGCCTGCCTTCCGCGCTGGACAACCGGCCACTGAAGTTCTCCGAGTTCGAACGGCACATCAACCAGGGCCTGTTCGTCTCGGCCACGCCTGGCCCGTACGAATACGCGCACGGCGACCAGGTGGTGGAGCAGCTCATCCGCCCTACCGGACTGGTGGACCCTACCATCGAAGTCAAGCCCATCAAGAACCAGATCGACGACCTGCTGTTCCAGATACACCAGCGCGTGGACCGCGGCGAACGGGCGCTGGTGACCACCCTTACCAAAAAGATGGCCGAGGACCTGGCGGACTACTTGCAGGAGATGTCCGTCAAGGTCCATTACCTGCACTCCGAGATCGACACCATCGAGCGCGTGGAGATCCTGCGCGACCTGCGCCTGGGTGTGTACGACGTGGTGGTCGGCATCAACCTGCTGCGGGAGGGGCTCGACCTGCCGGAGGTCTCCCTTGTGGCTATCCTCGATGCCGACAAGGAAGGCTACCTGCGCTCCGAGGGTTCGCTCATCCAAACCATCGGCCGCGCGGCGCGCCATGTGAACGCGTCGGTCATCATGTACGCCGACACGGTCACCCAATCGATGCAGCGGGCGATCGACGAAACCTACCGCCGCCGCCGCATCCAGCTGGCCTACAACGAAGAGCACGGCATCAATCCCGTGGGCATCCAGAAGACCATCCGCGACATTGGCGGCCAATTGCGCGCCGTGGCCGAGAAGAAGGCCGCCTACAACGTGGACAGCGTGCCGAAGGACGAAGTCGCGCGGCTGATCAAGGACCTTGAGCGCCAGATGAAGGATGCGTCCCGCAACCTGGAGTTCGAGAAAGCGGCCCTCCTGCGCGACCAGATCGTGGAGCTCCGGCGAGGCGAGCTGACCCGCGACATCGACCATGCCTCTGACGCGGCGCCCGCTGCCACCGATGCGGTGAGCGCCGCGGAACGCGTGCTGGCCAAACAAGCCGCGGCCGCCACCGCTACGCGCCCCCGTCCCCGGGGTCGCTACCGCCGCTGATTCCGGGGCAGGGCTAAAGAGCCGGAGCTCTTCTCCACCGCGCCAGCGCGGCTGGCCGGACGTTATTCGACAACGACCGTGACGGACGTGTCCGGCGGCAGCCCGAAGACATCGGCCAGGATGTCTTCCATCTCGTTGGCCACGTTCCAGGAGCGCTCGGCACGGCGAATGTCCCGCCGATAGCCGGCGCCCGCGGGCGCAAAGTGCAACTCAAGCAGCGCAGCGTCGCGCCCTGGCGGCACGTCGCCGTCCACTTCAAAAGCGTAATGTTCCTCTGTCTTCACCAGCCGCAGCCGGCAGGCGGTAGGGGCCGTGGCGCTGCACTCTACCCGGCTGGCCTTGCCCTTGGCCATCTTCTCCGTGGCGGCGTTGAACGCGCCTAAACGATCGATAACGGAGTCGTACGCCTCGGCCATCAGCAGCGCCAAGTGTAGCTTCCGGCGCGAGCCGCGGCGCGCTGAACCTTGGACTGAGGCAAGCGGGCGCGGACCACCCGGCGAGCCCGGCTCACGCGGCCCAGGCGATACAATTCGCTCGCCTCATGTACGTGATCATCCTGGCGGGCGGCAGCGGAACGCGGCTCTGGCCCAGGAGTCGCAGAGAGCGCCCCAAACATCTGCTGGACCTCGTTACCGAACGTACGCTGCTGCAGGAGACCTTCGACCGCGTGAGCAGCGCGGTGCCAGCGTCGCAAATCATCGTGGTGACTGAGCAGTCGCAGGCCGCGATGATCCGGCAGCAGTTGCCGGGTCTGCCCGAGGAGAACGTGCTCGTCGAGCCAGTGCGCCGCGGCACGGGTCCAGCCATCGGGTGGGCGGCCGAACATGTCGCCAAACGAGACCCCAACGCGGTCATGGCGGTGTTTGCATCGGACCACGTCATCGTCCGGCGTGATGAGTTCCTCTCCCTTCTGCTCCTGGCCGTGGAGGTGGCGGCGTCCAATGAAGTGCTCATCACGTTCGGTATCAAGCCGGCGAAGCCGAGCACGGAGTTTGGGTACATCCACCGCGGCGAGCGCTATCCCGGCAGCGAGGGGCGCGAGGTCTACCGTGTGCAGTCCTTCGAGGAAAAGCCAACAGCCGATCGCGCCAGGGAGTTTGTTGAGAGTGGCGACTATTACTGGAATGCCGGCATGTTCTGCTGGAAAGCGTCCGCGGTACTGCGCGAGATCGAGCGGCACGTGCCGGAGCTTCACCGCGGCTTGAAGCAGATAGCGGATGCGATTGGCCAGCCGAACGAGCAGGACGTGCTGAACGTTGTCTACCCCACGCTGCCAAGGGACACCATCGACTACGCCGTCATGGAGAAGGCGGCGAATGTGGTGGTCATTCCAGCCGATATTGGCTGGAGTGACGTCGGCACATGGTCGTCACTGCTGGAAGTGCTGCCCTCCGGCGAGGATGGCAACGTTGTGCTGGGCGGCACACAAGTCCTGGCGATCGACTCGTCCAACACACTGGTTTCCAGCCCGCACCGCTTCGTCGCCCTGGTAGGCGTGGAGAACCTCATCATTGTCGATTCCGACACGGCTCTCCTGGTCTGCAAAACAGAGCGAGCGGCAGACGTGAAGCGCATCGTCGAACACCTGGAAGCACATAACCTTACGGAGCATCTGTAAGAAAGGCGAAGCCGTGATCGAGCGCTATTCGCATCCAGAGATGGCCCGAGTGTGGTCGCTGGAGAACCGCACCGAACAGTGGCTGCGTGTGGAGCAGATGGTCTGCCAGGTGCGGGCCGAGCGCGGCGAAATTCCCGCCTCGGCCAACGAGATCATCCAGACCCAGGCTCGCTGGAACCTCGACCGCATGGACGAGATCGAGCGCGAGACCCATCACGATCTGGTCGCATTCGTTCGCTGCGTGGGCGAAAGCCTTGGCGATGCTTCGCGCTACGTTCACGTCGGCCTCACCTCGACCGACGTCGTGGACACGGGTCTATCCGTGCAAATCGCGCAGGCAGCGGCCATTCTTCGAAGCGACGTGCAGCGCGTCATTGCCACGCTGTCCAAGCTGGCCTGCACCTATAAATACACGCCAGTCATCGGCCGCAGCCACGGCATCCACGCGGAGCCCACCAGCTTCGGCCTCAAGCTGGCGCTGTGGGTGGACGAGATGGGCCGCAATCTCACCAGGCTGGATCACGCCACGGAACAGATGGCGTACGGCAAGATCTCGGGCGCGGTGGGCACCCACGCTAACGTGGAGCCGGAGGTCGAGGAGGCCGTGTGCGCCAAGCTGGGCCTGAAGGCAGCGCCCATCTCCACCCAGACCCTGCAGCGCGACCGGCACGCGCATTTCATCACCACGCTGGCCATCATTGCCAGCTCGCTCGATAAAATGGCTACCGAGATCCGGCACTTGCAGCGCACCGAAGTGGGCGAAGTGGAGGAACCGTTCGACCCTGGGCAAACTGGCTCGTCGGCCATGCCGCACAAGCGCAACCCACGCCTCAGCGAACGCGTGAGTGGGCTCTCCCGCGTGCTGCGCGGCTACGCCCTGGCCGCGCTGGAAGATGTCGCTCTGTGGCACGAGCGGGACATCTCGCACTCCTCCACCGAGCGCATCATCTTCCCGGATGCCTGCCTGGCACTGGACTACATGCTGCGCACCTTCAACCGCGTTATCACTGGGCTGGTCGTCAAGCCGGAACGCATGCTGGCCAACCTGAACCTGCTGCACGGCGTCATCCACTCGGAGCGCGTGCTGCACGCACTCATCGACGCCGGCCTGCAGCGCACCGAAGCCTACGTGCTCGTGCAGCGCGCCGCGCACCGAGCTATGGATGGCGGTGGGGAGTTCCGCGATCTGCTCCTGGCCGAACCCGAAATTCGCGCCCACCTCACGGATGCGGAGCTGGACGATCTCTTCGGCTACGACTACCACCTCAAGCACGTGGACACAGCCTTCCGCCGCGTTGGCCTCGCTTCTTGAGCGGCTGGCGAGCGCCAGCACCAGCGGCGCCGTCCTCTTTCGCGGGCGGGTAGGCGCCGTTCGCCTCACCAGCGGCCAGGTATTGCTTGTGGAAGGCACGAACTCCCATACCGTGGCCTGTGCCGAGGAGCCACCCAACAACGCGGTTCCCGCGCCCGATGAGTCCGCCCCCATCCGCCGCCCCCAATTCATGGCAACATATCCCTTCTCGCATGCACCCCTACCACCCAGCACCACACCGTCCTCCTTGGTGCAGCTGCCTGGCCTGGCGACGCTCAAGGCCGGCCGGCCGGTGCCGCTGGATCCGTGGCCCTGGGCACCAGGTCCCTGGAACGAGCCGGAGCCTGACTGGAACACCGTCGCCCGCGCCCTGATCGGGGGACGCCAGGCCGACACCTACGTCACCCAGGACCCCTACACAGGCGCCGCTATTCGTACCGCCGAGGCGTTGCGGCCGGCCGCGGCGGCGGGCCAGCGTGCGGCGGCGCTGTCGGTTCGGCTCACGGTGGGCGACTGCTGGGCAGACCCGGAAGTGACGTATCAGCTCAAGCAGGCCGTGGCTGGGCTGGCGGACGCGGCCCAGTTGCTGGGGGTGCCATTCGTATCGGAGCAGCTGGATGCCGTGCCAGCACTGGGACCACGGCCACAGCTCACCGTCACGGCCCACCCGGACGTGTCCCCCGCGGCTGGTGGCTTCCACGAGTCGGACCAGGTGCTGGCGTTGCTGGGCTCCATTGGCGGCGATATCAGCGGCAGTTCCCTGCTGCGGCTGGCTGGCGTGGAAGCCTGCTTTCCGCCAGCCATAGATTTGCTGGCTGAGGCGCGCGTGCAGGATGTAGTTCGCCAAGCCGTGGCGAGCCACTTGCTGAGCAGCCTGCGTGATTGCCGCCGCGGGGGCTTGCTGGTCGCTCTGGCCGCGTGCAGCGCAGCCACCGGCCTGGGGGCCACAGTGCGCCCACCCGAGGCATGGAATACACTGTCGGAAGCTGCCATGATGTTCGCTGAAACACCTTCCCGCTTTTTGGTTGCTCTTCCACACAGCCAGCTGCCGGTGCTGACCAGCCTGGCCCATACGCACGGAGTGCCGGTGGCCGCCATCGGAACCACCGGGGGAACGCGCCTGCGCTTCGGGCAAGCG
>DATKQD010000225.1:0-3670 GCA_035532895.1 Chloroflexota bacterium | reverse complement strand
CTAGAAGTTCGGCCGGAAAGCCATTGGCGGCCCTCAGCCGATCCCCTGTCGCTACAGTTGGCGAGCTCAATCGGCGCTCTGGAGAAACCCCACCCCGGCCGCCGCGGCAGGTTTCCGGCCGGACTTCTAGCTGTCGGCGCGCTTTTTGCGCTTGGCGTCCTGGTAAAAGGAGTGTGGCTTAGGGGCCTCGCGAACGCCCTCTTCCAATTCGCTTCGTACCTCGCGCGGCGTCTCGTCCGGCATGAGATTGAGCAGGTCGATCTCGATATCCGTGCCGCGCACATCAGTGCGCCGAACCAAGTGGCGGAGAATCATGTTTTCGGAAACGTAGATGTTGTTGCCGATTTCCGGCTCGGCCTCTCGCAGCCGGGCATCAATGAAGGTGAGGCTCTCCGTCCCGGCCTGATTGGTTTCGAGCTTTTGTCGGATCGTGAGCAGGGTATCGTAGACCGCCAAAGGGGGACCTCCACCAAGCAGTATTGCCGAGCGGGCCGTTTGAGTGTAGCACGGGGAAGGCAGCCGGCCAGCCGCTATACTCGCGGCCGTGACGTGTGTAAGTCCGCGACGATCCTGATGCTGGCCCGGATCGCCGCCGCGGCGTTCGTGGGAGCGGCGGCCTACGCCGCGGCGGGAGCCGTGGTCGCGCTGGGCGTGCGGCGCCAGAGCCTGGCCGATGATCCAGACTATCCGCCTAACCTCCACGCGCTCTTGAGCATCATGCTGTGCTGGCCTCACGACATGCAGACGCTCCTGCGACCCGGAGAAGGCGCAACCGGATAGCGCTGTCACGGAGTAGCTGCCAGCGGTGTGCGCTCGGCCAGTGCAGCCGTGGCAGCGTGGGCAGGGTCGCTGGGCCGGGACCGGGCTCCATGACATTGCTTACGGACAGATATCGACCGCTCGCGGTCAGCAGTAAGCCGCCCGTGGTGATGCTGGAGAGCGAGCCATTCTGCCCATCGGGTCAGGTCGCCAGAGTGGCTGGGCAGCATTTGCAACCAGGGAGCGTTGGTGGCGCAGGGCTCCGGGCGACGAGGATGTTCCGGTTGCTGTTGTGGGAGAAGGCGAGTAGGGCCTTGATGACCTGCCGCGGCGCTTTGCCGAACGGATCAGCCTGCCGCTAGAGGATGCACTCTGTGAGGTCGCGATGAGCGCGAGCCCAGTGCCGCGCCTGCTGTTCAGGCGTCATCGCTGGGAATGCCGGGTCGGGCGAGAAGTTCGGTCGGAAGCCGCGCGGAGCGGCTCCGAGAGGGTGGGGCTGGGCGACAAGTTTCGCGCCGAAGACGAGCACCGCTTTCGGGGTGACCCGCGGCGAGCCGATGGTGTTGGCGACTGAAGGTCCAGGCTGCCCTGCACGTCCGTTTTGTTGCAGTGAGCGGACTGGCGGGCCCAGAGATGCCGCGGTGGGCGGACCATCGGCGGTCAGACGCTGGTCCGTTTGGCAGGGTTCTTGGTGGGCGCGCGAACGTGCATCCCGGCGCAGCTTCCTAATGACAGAGCAACTCAGCAAAGGCGCCGTGAGTTGGGGCCCCGGTGACAGCCCTGCTCCCGCGTTTTGTGGCGGTGCGGTCCGGCGTTCTCAAGAGGGGTGGGCGTAGCTTCGGCTGTGAGCGAGTCAAGGTACGTCTTATAACGGCGGCTGGCTGCGGATGAAATCCAGCGGCAGTTGCCAGGCGGTCCTGCAGTCCGTGGCACTGGCTGGACCATGGGCCAGCCGCTGGATGCCAGGGGCGCGGAGGGTATTTGCGTCCTGGCGAGTGCCTGTCAGAGGAAGGATGGGCACACCAGGTTGCCGCGGGTGGCCGGACCACGGGGCGGGGTGCGCAGGGTGGCCCGAAAGAGCTGTGCAGCGGAGGGCGGCGTGTGTCGAGGGTGACCCCCGCGGGCACCAGGGCACGAGCTGGCCAGGAGGAAGCGGAGGGTTGGTCCACCGCTCGGGCAGCCGGCGCATGCTGGGAAAGGGCCACGCGGCCGCTAAGCGGGGGCCTTCGCGCCCACCTGGGGGCGACGGCTGTGATGGGTGTGGATGCCAGGATGGCCACGCGACCTGGTGGGATGCGGCAGCCACGACGAGATGAGTCAGAAGCCTTGGCGCAGGTCCAGGACTGCTTCGGATTCAGCGGACGGTTCAGCCAACGCCTGGCTGATGGTGGCGAGTACCTGATTGGCTAGCGCTGTATCCTGGCGAATGGCGCGAGCGCTCGTGTCCGAAAGTAAGAGGCGGATGAACGATAGAGGACGGCCAGGGATGTTTTGGAGGTCGATTTCAGACGAATCACCATCGGTGGCGTTCTGGAAGACGGTGATGTCAGGGAGCGACCGTTTGATGAGGCTTTCGATGAAGGCGATGTCGTCGATCACAGAACACTCCTTGCGGATGAATGACTCATCGAGTGTAAAGGCTGAGCGCCGGATGTGCGCGCGACGTTTCACGTGAAACGTTTAGCCGACGCCGCAGCGGCGTGGCACGACGCGGCGAATCTGCTCGGCTATCGGGCGCGGAGCGAGGCGGAGATGCGGGAGCGGCTTCGCCAGCGCGGTTACGCGGCTGAGGTGATAGAGGCAACGCTTGAGCGACTGAGCGTGGCCGGATTGGTCGATGACGCCGCGTTCGCGGAGCAGTGGGTGGCGAGCCGCGGGCGCCAGTCTCCTCGAGGGCGGCGCCTGCTGGCCAGTGAGCTGCGAGGCAAAGGCTTAACGGCCGAAGCGACGGAGGCAGCCCTCTCTACGTCCGTGGGGGACACTGACCTCGCCCTCGCGGCCGCTGCAAAGAAAGTGAAGGCGCTTCGCGCATTGCCGGTGGACGTGGCTCGCCGGCGCCTTTGGGGCCACCTGGCGCGGCGTGGCTTCGATGCCGCCGCCATTGCCAGCGCGGTACGTGCCACCCTCGGGGCGCAGGGTGAAGACCTGGACCACGGGGTGGACCGGTGATTGTGCGGGCGCGCGCACCGCTGCGGATCAGCTTCGGCGGCGGCAGTACGGACCTGTCGCCCTATGTCGAAGAGCAGGGCGGGCTGGTGCTCAACGCCACGATCGATCGCTACGCCTATGCCACGTTGCGCTTTCCGCCGGAGAAGGTGCTACGGGTAACCTCGCTGGACTTGGGCACCATTGCACATTTTCGGCTCGACGAGCCCCTGGTGGGTGACGGCAAGCACGATCTCATCACGGCGTCACTCCGGCGGTTGGTTCCACAACCCGAGGAATTGGCCAGCGGCCTCGAGCTGTATCTGGAAACCGATGCACCTCCGGGTTCGGGTCTCGGCTCGTCTTCGGCACTCGTGGTGGCGGTGGTTGGGGCGCTGCGCAAATGGCGCCACCTCAGCCTGGATGCCTATCAGATGGCGCAGCTGGCCTGGGAGATCGAGCGGCAGGATGTGGGCGTGCCGGGTGGCCGGCAGGATCAGTACGCGGCGGTGTTCGGCGGCTTCAACTTCATCGAGTTCCGGCGCGATGGCGGCGTGGTGGTGAATCCGCTGCGCGTGCCGCGAGATACGGTGACTGAGCTCGAGTACAACATGCTGCTGGTGTTTACGGGCGCCACGAGAACGTCGGCCCACATTATCGAGCAGCAGGTGGCGGGCTATCGCGAGTCGGCCTCTGGCGTGCGCGATGCGTTGGATCGCATAAAGGTCCTGGCGGGCGAGGCGAAGGACGCGCTGCTCACCGGGCG
>DATKQD010000224.1:0-25112 GCA_035532895.1 Chloroflexota bacterium | reverse complement strand
CCTTTCACCGGTTGCACCCGACCATTGAGCTGTCGCTGGAAGTGCAGAGCCGCACCGGCGCGCAGGACGCGCTCATCGCCAACCGGGCCGACATGGCCATTATCGGCCGCGAGCCGGACCTGGAGGTGTTCGCGACGCAGCCCTTCATCGCCAACGAGCTCGTGATCATCGCGCCGCGGGCGCACCGCCTGGTGGGAGCAAGCAACATTCCGGTGCAGGAGCTGGCCGGCGAGACCATGCTGTTGCGGGAGGTGGGATCGGCCACGCGGGAAACGGCCGAGTGGTTCTTCCGTGAGCACAACCTGCAGATCCGCGCCGGCATGACGCTGGGCAGCAGTGGGGCCATTAAGCAGGCGGTCGCCGCGGAGCTGGGCATCGCGGTGCTCTCCAAGCAGGCCATTTCGCTGGAGCTGGCCACGCGCCGCCTGGCCATACTCGATGTCGCTGGCTTTCCCATTGTTCGGCAGTGGCTGGTGATTCAGCTCAAGGAGAAGCGGCTCTCCAGCGCCGCCGCGGAACTCAAGGAATTCCTCACCCATTACCGGCACCGGGAGGAGCCCAGCCTGGTGACGTAGCCGCGGCCGCTCGCAAGCGACTCAGGCGGCGAAGCGGGCCTGGTGCAGGAAGAAGTCGCGGCCCCAGCCCTCCATGCGCAGGCCGACTTCGGTACCCAGGCGTGTCTCACTCAAGCGGAGCACGCGAGCCAGCGTGGTTGCCTGACCAACTTTGAGCCGCAGCAGGTGCCGCGGCTGCAGTGGCAGCTCCTTGCTGGGGAAACGCAGCGCCAGCGCATCGCGGCTGCCCTCCAGCAGCCGGCCAAAGCGCGAGAAGTTCTGGATGCCATCCAGCCCCTGCGCGAAGCACTCCGCCGCGAGGGCGTAGGCGCGGGAGCTGCAGCTGGCCCATTCGTAACAGGCGAGTGCAATGGCCCGCTCCTCGCTCAGCGCCAGACCGGAGAACGCGAAACCCACGGCTTGCGCCGACTGCCCGAAGAGCCGCTGAAAGGTGCTGGTGCGCCGCACCTCGACCTGGGGCTTGAACCAGGCGGTGGAGTTGGGCAGCACGAAGGTGAGCACCGCGCTTGCGCCGGTGGCAATGTTCAGCAGATCTTCGGTAATAAACAGGCTGCCGGTGAAGGACAGGTCATGGATGGTGCCGAGCAGTGTGGCCCCGCCGACCGCCAGCTGGCCATCAATGTCGACAACGGCGCGCGGTGCCCGGCGCTTCTCCTGCGTGGCGTCTAGTTCCATGACATGCTCCCGCCAGCCCGCTCTGCCATGGCGCCATGATACGGCCACATGGCGGCAAGCCCGCAGTCGCTAGAATCAAGCTGTGGCAGATTTCTACAAAAAGGTTGAAGAGCTGATCAAGAGCGGCGAGACCGTTGCCGTCGCCACGATTGTGAGTGCCAAAGGATCCGTTCCGCGTGAGGTGGGCGCCAAGATGCTCATCCGCCGGAGCGGCGAGTTCGATGGAACCGTGGGTGGAGGCTGCGGCGAAGCCGATGTGTTCCGCGCCGCGGTGGACGTGATCGAGGCACGCGAGCCCCAGATGGTGCACGTGGATCTCACCGACGACATCGCCATGAAGACCGAGGCGGTGTGCGGCGGGCACTTCGACATCTTTGTCGAGCCCTGGTACCTCCCGGAAACGCCCGAGCGCCCCTAAGTTACCCCCGTGCTGGAGCTCACGGGCGCCATCAACGCGGCGCTGGAGGCGCATCGCGCCGCGGCGCTCATCACCGTGGTGAGGGTGACTGGCCACGGATCGTTGCGCCTGGGCACCAAAATGGTCGTTACCCACGATGGGCAGCGCACCGGTTCGCTGGGCGCAGCCGACCTGGACAGTCAGGCGCAAGCTCAGCTTGGCCGAGTGATGGAGCGCCGGCAGCCTACCACCCAGACCTTCGAGCTGCCCCAGGGGCAGAGCGTCGATGTCTTCTTCGAGTTGTTTATGCCGCCGCCCACCCTCATCGTGGTTGGCGCCGGCCACATTGCGCTGCCGCTGGCGGCCATGGCCAAGATGCTGGAGTACGAGGTCGTCGTGATCGACGATCGCACGACGTTTGCCAACCGATCGCGTTTTCCTACGGCGGACCGCATCATGGTGGAGGACTACGAGCCGGCCATCACTTCGCTGGACATCGGGCCCAGCACCTTCATCGTGCTGGTCACCCGCGGCCACCGGCACGATGTGCTCTCGCTGCGCAAGGTCATCCAGAAGCCGGCAGCGTACGTGGGGATGATTGGCAGCCGGCGGCGCGTGTACGCCGTGCTCAAGCTGCTGAAGGATGAGGGTGTGTCCGTGGACGACCTGGCTAAGGTGCGGGCGCCCATCGGCCTGGACATCGGTGCGCAGACGCCGGCCGAGATCGCCATCTGCATCCTGGCCGAGATGATCAACGTGTGGAACCACGGCCATATGGCCGGCATCTCTGACGGTATCCGGGACAAGTTCCTACGCGCGCTGCGCAAAGGCGACAACGCGGCGGAGTGATTGTGCCGGCGGCGTGTCCGAGAGAGCCGTCTATTCGGGTGGGGCCTCGCCCGTGGCGGCTTGCTGCTCCAACTCAAACACGCGGAAGCCGGTGTCCACGGCGTGGCGCAGATCCTCCATGTCGATGGGTTTGACCATATAGGACACCACGCCGCACTCTCGCGCCACGTCCATCATCGTCTTGTCTGGATAGCCGGTCAGGATGATGACTGGGGTGGGGCGCAGTTGGTTGATGGCGGCAGCGGCATCCAGCCCATCCATGCCGCTCATGTGCACGTCCATGAGCACCAGGTCCGGTTGCAGCTGGCTGGCCAGCGCCACGGCGTCTTCACCGGTGTCCGCTGTGGCCACGACCTGATGTCCGAGGTACTCGAGCTGATCGTGCAGCGCCATGACGATCAGCGATTCGTCATCCACCACCATGATCCGCAGCGGGCGGGCGGAGCCTTCCATTGCGCAAGAGTGTAACGACCCGGCTACAATGTGGCAGTGGCGGCCGAGCAGCAACTCCCTCCCGAGCGCATCAAGGAGCTGGCCACCGCCGCTATCGTGAAACGCGCGCAGGCGCCCAGAGCAGCCGAGGAGGCGGAGCACAGTCCTCCGCGGCGCCCCCGCCGGCGCGGCTATGGCAACCGCCGGGCGCTGGATGCCCTGGTGAAGGATCTGAGCGAGTTTTACGGTTTCGCTGCCGTGCCGCGCAACACCAGCGAGCACCGGCTCATGGCGGACATTGTGGCGGAGAACTGGGTGCCGCTGGAGGAGTACGAGCGCCAGGTGCGCTACAAGGATGAGGCGCTGGAGCGGGTGGTAGAACTGCGGGCGGAGAACGCCGACCTGCGGGCGCGCATCGAGCAGCGCATCCAGGAAGTGCCGCGCCTCAAGGCAGTGATCCGCGCCGCGGTGGGCCGGCTGATGGTCGACAAGACTGAGAAGCACATTCGCGAGGAGTGGGCTTCCTTGCTCCTGCGGCACATAGAAGCGGCGCGCGAGATTCTGCAGGGCGAACTGGATCCGATCGACCGCCGCGCCTGAACGCTGGCCCGCGCTGAAACGCCGATCAGGGGTGCAGCAGCAGGAGCAAGCCAGCCAGAATCGGAAGGCTCAGGAGGAGCGCTACGGCCCGCGGGGAAAGGCGCCGCGCGTGTCGGGCGGGAACGCCCAGGTAATAGGTGAGCGGCAAATAGCGCGGCGTGCGCGGGTTGTGGTCCGTTTGAAATTGTGTTGCGCCCAGCATGGTGGCCCCTCCCCTGCGCGGCCCGAGCCGGCGGCGCCAATATCTCTGTACCTCGGAAACGGATCGGGCGGCATCGCAGTGACGGGTGAAGGCGCCGAAAGTCAACGAACGGCCGTTCCCCAGGGCGCGCACCGCTCAGCGGCAGAAGCGGCGCGTTCGGCGGGTACCATCCAGCCGTGCCAGCCAGTGCAAGCGCCGGAGGCGGCGATGAATGCTCGCGCTGGGCCTCGCTGGGCGCGGTGGATTGAAGCGGCCCATCACGCGACCTTGCAGCCACCAGAACAGCTGATAGGCGAATACGCCGCTGATAATCAGCAGCCCCGCGTCCGCCTGCCAGCGCATCGGAGGTGCTTCAGAAGTTGGGCCGCGGAGCCGGAAGCGGCCTTGGGCCGGTCCCCCGCGACACGTTTTCGCCCAAGCTAGCCAGCGCTGGGCGTGGATTCGAGCAGCTGTATTTGATCCTCCAGCGCTTGAGCGCGGCGCTCCAGATCCTGCAGCGCATCGCGGGCGGCGGTGAGGTTGCGCAGCAGAGGCGGCAACGGAATGGGGCCCACGCCGTCTTCGGCACGGCGGTAGCCCACGCTGAGGTTGGACACTTCGCTGCGCTTACGCAACAGCTGCACCTGCAGCTCCGTGAGCTCCTGGCGCAGCGCGTAGACCGATACATCCGCCATTGGGAATGACCTCCCCACACCGGCGCGACCCACGTGCGCCAGCCGCTTGGCGATTATACGGCCCGAGAGGCTGCTTATTTCAGCCGCGGGATGACTTCGCGGCCAAAGCGCCGGATCGATTCGGCCAGGACCTCGAACGATGCGTCGCGCCCATGGCCCACCACGATCAGGTGATCCAGCCCAATATCCCGCAGCTCCAGCAGACGGTCCGCGACCAGCTCGGACGGGCCAGCAATACCGAAGCGGTCGATGAACGCGGCGTCCAGCTCCTCGGCATGGCGCGCGGTGGCGGTGCCGTGCTGCGCCATGTTGTAGTGGCCGGCCAGGCGCTGCACCTCCGCGCGGTCGGCCTCGGTGAGGGTGTGCAGCGCATTTTGGTGCATGCTGGCGAAGCGCGCGTACACGCCCAGGCGGCCCCGCACCAGCTCGCGCGCCCGCTCCACATTCGGGTGAGCCACCGCGTTGACGTACGCGCCCAGTCGCACGCCGGTGGGGTCGAGCCCGGCCTCGCTCCGCGCAGTGCGCGCCTGCTGCATGGCCCATTGCAGCCGTTCGGGCTGCGCACCAACCGAGAAGGTGACTCGCTCGGCGAGCCGCGCGGCCAGCCCAATGATGCGCGGGCCCGTGGCGGCCACGGAGACGGGCACCTTGGCCTGCCGGGACGCGGCCAGCCAGTCGATGCGGCTGGCGTAGCCTTCCAGATTCACCGCGTCGCCTCGGAGGTACGTTTGGAGCTGCCCCAGGCCGGCGCCGAAGCCCGCGAGTGGCTGCGGCGGCCGCCCCAGGTAGGCCAGTGCGGAATCGCCCCGGGCCACACCCAGCACGGCGCGACCGAAGGACTCTGCCTGCACGGTGGCGATGGCCGAGGCCACCACGGCCGGATGGCGAGTGCTGAGGTTGGTGGCGCCGGTAGCCAGCTTCAGGCGCCGCGTCGCGTGCGCCGCGAGCGCCAGGCCCACGAATACGTCGCCGGCCAGGCTCTGCGAGTCCGTGAGGGCCAGGCCATCCCAGCCTTCCGCCTCCAGCAGCGCCGCCAGGCGCGCCGGGCGGCCCGCCTCAGGAAATGTGCCGAACCACAGCTCCAGCTCTGGCCGACCGGCTGCGCCGCTGCTGGTTTCAGAGGAAGGTGGCGCAGCCAGCGTCAGCCCGCCCTTCGGCGGTTCTTCACATAATCGACGATTACGTACTCACCCAGCCGGTTGGGATTGACATAAAAAGTGCGCCCACGGTTAATCTTGGCCATCGTCTTTACGAAAGCGGTAAGACCAGGGTCGCGGTCCATCATGAAGATGTTTACGGTGATGTCCTCGCGCGTGCAGCGGGTAACCTCGCGAAAGGTGTCGGCCATGGCCTGGCGGTAGCTCCAGGGCTCGCCGGCGCCCCAGCCCCCGCTGTTGGCGTGGGGCTCACCATCAGTGATCATGATGATCTGCTTGGTGCCGCCCTTGTGCTTGCCCAGCAGCGCCCGGGCCTGCCGGAAGGCCTCCGGGAAATCCGTTCCGCGCGGGTCCACCCAGTAGCTGTCCAGCAACATGTGCGGCTCCAGTGGCAGCACGAAGTAAGAAAAGGCCACAACCTGCAGCGAATCGCGTGGGAACTTGGAGCGGATAAGGCTGTCCAGCGCCAGCGTCACCTTGCGGCCCGCCTGAAAGCGCCCGGCCATGAGCATGGAGTAGCTCATGTCGAGCATGATGACGGTGGAGCACTGGTTGATTGAGGAGGATCGATACACCTCGAAGTCCTCTTCGGCCATGCGCAGCGGGCGCGAAGGGCCGTGGTGGCGCAGGGCATTCATCACGCTTTGCTGAGCATCCAACGTGAAGGCATCGCCAAAGGTGTAGGTCTTGGTATCGTCCAGCCGCTCGATGCCCCAACCGAAGCGGGCCAGCGAATGATCGCCAGCCAGGCCGCGATCGATGCGGCCGAAGATGTCTTCCAGAGCGCGCTCGCCAATCTTGCGCATGGCGCGGGGCGTGAGCTCCCACTCCTTGCCCTTGCGACGGATGAGCCCGGCTTCTTCCAGCATGCGGGCGAAGTCGCGCAGCTCCTCGGCCATCTTCCTGGCCTCGTCGCCCACCAGCCGGCCAATTTCATCCGCGTCCAGGCCCGAGGGGTCATTGGATCGCGCGGCTTCGAAGAGTTCGCGCTCCAGCTGGTCCAGGCTGTTCATGTCGCCCATGAGGCGCATGGCTTCCTGGAGGGTCACGGGATCGTCGCCAGAGAAGGGGAACGGCTCGCCGCGCGCATCCGGGAACAAGCGATCCAGGTTGGCCATGAGCTCGGCCATCTCGCGCTGGAGCTCCGGGTTCTGGAACAGCGGCGCCAGCATGTCCTCCAGCTCCTGGCGCATGTCGGGCGTCATGGAGTTCAGCAGCGACTGCATTTGCGCCATCTGCCGCTGCATGTACTCTGCCAGTTGCTCCACGTTCTCAATGTCGTCGGGGAAGAACTGGCGCCAGCGCTCCATAAACTGCTGGAAGCCGGAATCGTCGCCCCGGCGGTGGCGGGCGAGCAGGTCATTCAGGTCGCGCAGCATCTCCTGCGCCTGAGCCATAAGCTCCGGAGTCATGGCGCCGATGCCCTGCTTGAGCCCCTGGAAATAGTTCTGGAGCATCTGCTCTTTGAGCGATTCGAGCAGCTCGTCGAACTGCTGGCGGGCCTGCTGGTCCATGAACTCGTAGGCGCGCAGTGCCTGGATGCGGCCCCCCACCTGGTCCGGCATGTGGTCCAACTGATCCAGGTGCTTGCGGGCCATGTTCTCCAGCATCTTGCGGAGCTGCTCCTCCGAGCTCTGGTCCTGGTTGCTCAAGCGCTCCTGGATGCCCCCGCGTTCGGCTTGGACGACCTGTTCCAGTTTGTCCTTAAGGTCGTCCATGAGGGAGTTGAGGTTGTACCGCTGGAGCCACTGCTGGCGCTTCTCGCGCAGGCGCCCCAGCAGGTCGCGCAGGCCGGACATACGGCGCCCGTCGCGCAAGTTGGTGCCGCGCTGGATCATGTCGCGCATGGCGGACCACAAGTCGCCCTCGTCCAGCATGCGATCGGCCAGCTCGTCCATCAGGTCGCTGGCGGTGAACGGGTCAAATTCCTGGGTGCCGTCCCAGCGGCGGTAGCGGTAACGCGCCTCCACGAGAGCCACCTCAGTCAAGTTTGCGCGGCAGCCTGCCGTAACGAGAACCATAGCAAAGGGTGGCTGCCGGGCAACGTGGCTGTTGGCGCGGATGTCGGCGGCCTGTCCATGAGCGCTTACCAGCCTCTCCGGCGGCAACGCTTGTTGAGGAGAGGTCTTTCACCCGGCCGTGGAAGCTGGGAAGCACCTTCCTTCGCTTCGACTACCGCCTTGGGCTGCGTCAGCGGACGGTGATGGTGCCGGTGTACTTATAGGTGATGTAGGTCAGCCCCGTGGTGGAATCGGTGGTGTTGACCTGGTCGATCGACGAGTGGTAAGTGTACGTGCCCGGCGTGTTGAAGGTGTAGCTCCAGCTCTGTCCGGCGGCAAGGCCACCGCTGTCGAAGGTTGGAGACACGCCCTTGTCGCTCACCACTGAGTGAACGGACGGTCCTTCATTAGTGAAGGTGACAGCAGTGCCGGCTGGCACAGTGAGGGGGTTTGGCAGAAAGCCGTTGGCATCAGTGAGCTGCACGGTATTGGTGCTGGCCGTTGGCGCGGGAGTGGCCGTTGCTGCTGGCGCGGCGGCAGGCGCGGCCGCCGGAGATGTCACGACGTCATGCTCCCAAGGGAAGCGCTCCGTGTTGAGACGCTCCTGGATGCCGTTCGGTCCATTGACCCAGGTGCGGTAGCCATCCGTGAAGGCGGTCCAATTATCGGACTGACGCCATACGAGGAGCCCGCCGGTGGTGTGTTGAATTTGATTGCCGCTGCTGGTGCCGTCGCCGTGCTGATTCTCCCGGCACTGGCCCACCTGGGGCAGCGCCGCGGCCAGCGTTTCGAAGCCCAGCACAAACTGGCAGGGCTGGCTCGCTGCAGGCGCTGGCGCCGCCGTGGGTGCAGCGGCGGCTGGCGGGCTGTTCTGGACAATCACACTCCCGGTGAGCGAATAGCTGGTCGTGATGACACCGCCGTTGTTGCTGATCACGCGATCGATGGAAGAGTGGTAGGTGAAGGTGCCCGTGGTGAGGAAAACGATGCAGGCGCTCTGGCCGGGCCCCAAGCCACCGGTATCAAAGCTGGGGTTCATGCCCGCGTCCGTGACAGCCGAGTGCACGTTTTGGCCCTGGTTCACCCAGGTCACGCTCTGGTCCACGCCCACGGTGACTGTGGCGGGCGAGTAGGACGTATCCGTGATGGTGACGGTGGGCCCGCTGGTGTTGGCGCACGTGAGCGGAGCGGTTTGCGCCAGCGCCTGGGGTGCCAGCGGCAACCATAGCCCCGCCGCGAGTATGAGCGCAGCGAATCGTCGCACCTGATCGCCCCCGTTGCCGATTTTGCGCTGAGTGTACCAGTGGTTACACCGGCGGCTGCAGCGGCTCGGTGGCCTGGGGGAAGATGTCTCGCACCTGGGGCGCATCGCGCTTGTAGACCATGGCCGAGCGGTCGAACGTAATGCACACGGCGCCATCCTGGTTCAAGCCGCGGGTGTGCACGCTGACGATGCCAGCATAGGGGCGTGAGCGCGACTCGCGTACGCCCGTGACCAGGCTTTCGGCGTACAACGTGTCGCCTACGAACACGGGGCGTGGCAGGCGAATGGCATCCATGCCCAAATTGGCCATGGCGTTCTCGCTGATGTCGCTGACGCTCAAGCCCAGCACCAGGGCGATGGTGAAGCCGGAGTTCACCAGGATGCGGCCGTAGGGCGACCGCTGGGCGTACTCGGCGTTGAAGTGCGCCTGATTGGTGTTAAGGGTCAGCAGGGTAAACCAGGCGTTATCCGCCTCCAGGATAGTGCGCCCGAGGCGGTGCCGCAGCACCTGGCCTACGGAGAAGTCTTCGAAGAAGCGGCCATGCCACTCCGCGGCCTCCGGCTGGCCGGCCATCTCAGCCGCCGCGCAGCGCCTGCTTGAGGTTGGCCAGCTCGCCGCCATCCACCAGCACGTTCACGCCACTCACATAGCTGGCCAGGTCCGAAGCCAGGAACAGCATCACCTTGGCCATCTCCTCAGCCTCAGCTGGGCGCCCCAGCGGGATCCACTGTTTGCGGAAGTCATAGGCGGCGGGGTCGCGCGGCGGGCGCTCCTGGCCCGGTTGGCGAGGCCGGCCAAACCCCGTGTCCGTGATGCCGGGCGAGATGCAGTTCACGCGAATGCCGAACCGGCCCCACTCGGCGGCCAGTTGACGCGTGAGCATGATGACGCCGGCCTTGCTGGCGCCGTAGTCAGCCGAGCCAGGCAAGCCCGTGACCCCGGCGGAGGAGGCCGTGCCCACAATGGCGCCGCCCTGACGCGACAGCCACGGGAACGCGGCCTGAGCCAGCAGCAGGTGGGCGCGCAGGTTAACGGCCAGGGTGCGGTCCCAGCGCTCCAGGCTCATCTCCTGAAGCGAGACACTGCCGCCGCCGGTAACGCCGGCGTTATTGATGAGGATGTCCAGCCCACCCAGATCGCGCGTAACCGCCGCCACCACACGCTCCACATCGCCCTCGGCCGCCACATCGGCCTGGAAGCTCGCGGCGCGGTGACCGGCGGTGCGCAGTTGCTCCGCCACCTCGGCCGCGAGGTCTCCCAGCAGGTCGACCGCGGCGATGGAAGCGCCCTCCTCGGCGAACAGCCGCGCCACGGCGCGCCCAATGCCGTTTCCCGCGCCGGTGATGAGCGCGCGCTTCCCCCGCAGCAGTGCCTGCATGTCCGTTGCCACCTGTTCGCGTGTTCGGGATGGCCGCCAGCCAAGGCCGTCGCCGACCATCATGCCACCGCCGGCCATCCATTGCGCGCCTCGCGGGCGGTACGGCAGATGTGTGGAAGACTTAAGCAGCTTTTGAAGATCCGGGCCATAGCCTGAGGACGTGATGGGAATTGCTGCGTGGTTGGTGGCTGGGCTGCGTGCCGCGGTGGCAGCGGGTGGTTGAGGCCGTGGCCGGGCCGAGCCCTGTGGACAAAGAGGTGGCCGCCTACGTCAACGCGCTGGCCGCCCGAGCCAAGCAGATTCGGCTGCCCGAGCTCTTCTGTGGCGAGCAGCCGCGGGCATTCTACCAGCGGCGCGATCGGCACGGCGCAAGTACGATCGCGATCGCCCAACGGTACTTGAGCGACAGCGCCGTGGAGGCCATGCTGCGATTTCGCTTGGCCAACGCGCTGCTCTACAAACACGTGGACCCGGTGCCGATGTTCGAGCGGAGGGCGGAGTGCGAATGGTGGTTCAGCGGCAGCCCCGATGACATCCTCTTCTTCGTTGGCTCCAGCCGAACCGGGGAGATTGCCTGCCATAGCGCTCTGGCTTACCTAGGGGGCCCGTTAGCTGGCCGGACCCTACGTTCCGCGGATCGTGAGCTGTTTGAAACGGAGCAAGTGTTTGGCCGCGATGTATTTCTGAGCCTGCCTATTGTGCCCGACTTGCCGCTGGCCCGGCTCGTGGAGTCACGCCGGCTGGTGAAGACCTACTGGCTGGATCCGCTCGACGAGCTCGCCTTTCGCGCACCCATGGAGCTGGGCGTCGCGTCCTTTCATGCCATGGCCGGGCAGCTGGGCGCCACGGTTGATGTCGTGCTGGGGGACATCACCGAGGAGGCGGAGCGCAACCTGACATTCTTTTCCACCGCCTTCGTTACACTCCCCCGGCCATTGCCGCCGACAGATCAGCTGCCCGTATTTCACCAAGAGGTAGAGGGCACGCTGAGCGCGCCGTGGGCCATGCTGGTGAGCGACGTCCCTGGCGCCGCCGCGCGTGTGGCAGCTATTGAGGCCGCGCTGGAACTGGCCGGCCGCGACAGCCTGCGCGCGTTGCTGGCGCTGCGAGCCACAACGGCGCCGCGCCGCGCTACCGCCCTGCAGCCATGACTCCCATTGCCATCGTGGGCCTGGCCGGCGTGTTCCCGGGTGCACCGAATGTCGCGGCATTCTGGGACAACGTCATGCGCAACCGGAGCAGCATCAGCGAGGTGCCGCCCTCGCGCTGGCGCCTTGAGGACTACTACGACCCGGACCCCTCTGTGCCGGACAGGACCTACGCGCGCAAGGGCGGCTTCATGCCGGACCTGGCGTTCGATCCCGTGGAGTTCGGTCTGCCGCCCAGCACGTTAGAAGTCACGGACGTGGCACAGCTGGTGGGCTTGCTCGTCGCGCGCGATGCCCTGGCGGATGCGGGATATGGCGTGGGCGCGAGCCGCGAGCTCCCGCGCGAGCGCACCGGCGTGATCCTGGGCATCGGTGGGGGGCAAAAGCTGATCACGCCGCTCACCAGCCGCCTGCAGGCGGCCGTGTGGGAGGAGGCCATGCGCAGCGCCGGCGTGAGCGCCGCGGCCGCGCGGGCCATTGCCGAACGCGCCAAGCTGGCCTACATCCCCTGGGATGAGGATGCCTTTCCGGGTCTTCTGGGCAACGTTATTGCCGGGCGCATCGCCAACCGTTTGGACCTGGGGGGCATCAACTGCGTCGTGGATGCTGCCTGCGCCAGCTCGCTGGCCGCGGTGCGCATGGCCATGTCGGAGCTGGCCGAAGGCCAGTGTGACGTCGTCATCAGCGGTGGCATCGACACGGACAACACGGCGTTCATGTATCTCTGTTTCAGTAAGACGCCGGCGTTCAGCCACGCAGGTGAAATCCGACCGTTTGACGCTGCCTCGGACGGCATGCTGATTGGCGAGGCTGCCGGCATGCTGGTGCTGAAGCGCCTCGCCGATGCCGAACGTGATGGCGACCGCGTCTACGCCGTCATCCGCGGGGTGGGCAGCTCGAGCGATGGCCGCAGCAGCAGCATTTATGGCCCGCGATCGGAGGGGCAGGCGCGGGCCTTGCGGCGCGCCTACGCCAACGCCGGTGTGGATCTGGCGAGCGTGGGGCTCATTGAGGCGCACGGCACGGGCACCGTGGCCGGCGACCAGGTGGAGCTCGAAGGGCTGCGGCAGGTGTTCGCCGGCCAGGTGCGCGAACCGCTGGCCCTGGGCAGTGTGAAGTCGCAGGTGGGGCATGGCAAAGCGGCGGCTGGCGTAGTGTCGCTGATCAAGACGGCGCTGGCGCTGCATCACAAGGTGCTGCCGCCCACGGCGAATGTTTCCCAGCCGAGGCCGGCGCTGGAGGAGGCCGCGTCCGTGCTGGTGGTGAACGCCGAGGCCCGGCCCTGGCCGCGCACCGCGCCCGACGTGCCCCGCCGCGCGGGCGTGAGCAGCTTCGGGTTTGGGGGCAGCAACTACCACGCGGTGCTGGAGGAATACGAGGCGGAGCAGCCAGGCGCGTACCGCCTGCACCGCTGTGGCCAGCCGTTGCTGTTCGCGGCGGCCTCCACGGGTGAGCTTGCCGCCGTTTGCCGGGCTGCGCGTGAGCGGCTGGCCGGCGATGAATCCGCGTTTGATGAGCTGGCGGCCGCGGCAGCTGCATGCGAGCTGGGGCCCGAGCAGGCGCGGCTGGGCTTTGTAGCGGACGGTGCAGAGGAAGCGCTGGACTTACTGGAGGTTGCCCAGCAGCAGCTGGCGCAGCAGCCGGAGGCCAACGGCTGGGACCATCCGCGCGGGATCTGCTTTCGGCGGCGCGGCCAAGAGCTGGCCGGGCGCACCGTGGCGCTCTTTCCCGGCCAGGGCGCGCAGTATCCGGGCATGGGTCGTGAGCTGGCGCTGAACTTTCCTGAGGCGCGCGAGACGCTGGCCCTGTTTGACGAAGCCTTCGCCGCGACGGGTTCTGGCCGGCTGAGCCACGCCATCATCCCACCCGCCCGCTTCACGCCGGAGGCAGCGAAGGTGGACCTGGAGCGACTGCGCCACACTGCACTGGCACAGCCCGCCGTCGGCGCGGTGAGCGCTGCCATGCTGAGAGTACTGGGCCTGTTCGGCTTTCGGCCGGACATGGCAGCCGGCCACAGCTTTGGCGAGCTTACCGCGTTGTGGGCGGCTGGCGCACTGTCCCACGACGCCTTCGCGCGCCTGGCGGTAGCTCGGGGCCAGGCCATGGCGCCGCCGGATTCCGCGTTCGACGCCGGCGCCATGGTTTCGGTCCGTGCCGGTGAGGAAGCGATTCGCCCGCTGCTCAGTGATTTGGACGGCCTGGTGCTGGCGAATGTGAACTCGCCGACGCAGGTGGTGCTCGCCGGTCCCACGCCAGCCACGGAGCGAGCCCTCGATGTGCTGGCCAGAGCCGGCCTGGCGGCCTTACGGCTGCCGGTGTCCGCGGCGTTCCACACGGACCGCGTGAGCCACGCCACTGTGCCTTTCGCCGCTGCCGTGCACGCCGAAGAGATGCGCCCGGCAGATATTCCCGTGTACTCGAATGCCACTGGCAGCCAGTACCCACCCCTGGTTGGGGATATGGTGGAGACGCTGGTGGGTCAGCTGCTGGCCCCGGTGAACTTTACCGCCGAGATAGAGCGGCTTTACGCCGCTGGCGGCCGGCTGTTCGTCGAGGTCGGCCCGAGGCGGATCCTCACGGACCTGGTGCACGACATCCTGGGTGAGCGCCCGCACGAGGCTGTGGCGGTGAACCCGAGCCGGCAGCGGGACGCGGATCGCCAGTTGCGTGAAGCGCTGCTGAAGATGCGCGTGCTCGGCCTGCCAGTCACGCTGCGCGATCCCTATGCCCGCACGCTGGCGCGTGCAGAGCGGCGCCACAGCACGGCCACCATCACCATCAATGGCGCAAACTACGTGAGCGAGGCATCGCGCCTGGCGTATCGCCAGGCACTGGCAGCTGGGCCTCTGCCGGATCTAGCCGGCCCCGGTCCCACGGCGATGCGCCAGAAAACAGACCAAGCTTCCGATGAGGAAGGCGCAGTAGGCCGGGGGAGCGCTGCCCCTGTTCCCTCGGCCGCCACTGCTGCCCCTGTTCCCCCGGCGACCACCGCTGCCCCCCGCCTACCGACGGCAGTGTGGGATGCGCTTCTCCCTCAGCAGGCGAGCCTGCTGGCGGTGCACGAGCAATTTCTGCGGCAGCAGGGTGAAGAGAACCGGACGTTGCTCGACATCCTGCGGAGCGACGTGATCGATGGGGCGAGCCGTCAGGCGCTGGCGCCCGATCTGCGGCAGGGCGTGTTCGCCAGCCTCGCGGCGCTGCAGGAGCTGCAAGCGGGAACGGCTCGGTTGCATCAGACCTTCCTGGATCAGCAAGCGGACTGGGTGCGCGCACTCTCGGGCGAGCCCGCGACGCTACCAGGCAGCTTTGCCGGGGTGAGCTCAGCGCCGCTGCTGGCCGACCGCGTGGCTCGTGTACCCGAGACGCACGAACGCGAGGAGGTGCGGGCGGCCGCGCCGCTTGCCGGCAGGGTTTCGGAGAACGGTCGATCGGATGCGCGGCCGGCCGCCGCGCTCGATCAAGCACGCAGCGAGAAAGCCCCTGCTCAGGCTGCGCCTGCCACGCCGCGGGCCGGGGAAGAGGCGCCCGCGCTGGCTGAAGTGGAGCGTGCGCTGCTCGAGCTGGCAAGCGAGCGGACAGGCTACCCCCAGGATGTGCTCGATCTGGATATGGACCTGGAGGCAGACCTCGGCATCGACTCCATCAAGCGGGTGGAAATCCTGGGCGCGGTGCGAGATCGCTTCCCCCAAGCGCCACGGCCTGAGCCGGCGCAACTGGGCGAGTTGCGAACCTTGCGCCTGGTAGCGCGCTACCTGGCGGCCGCCGATGCGATCCCAAGCCCGACCGCGGAGGGCCCGCGTGTGGCTGGCCAGGCGCCAGCAGTTCACGCCAGCGACGCGCCGGTCGCCGAGCGTAATCTGGCGGCACCCAGCGCCGGCAAGCTGGCCTCGGAAGGGCCGGTAGAGGGTCTGGTCCTGCGCACCCTCCTGGAGCTGGTAAGCGAGCGCACCGGCTACCCCCAGGATGTCCTCGAGCCGGACATGGACATGGAAGCGGATCTCGGCATCGACTCCATCAAGCGCGTGGAGATACTGGGCGCCGTGCGGGACCGCTTTCCGGATGCGCCCCAGCCAGCGCCAGCCGAGTTGGGCGAGCTGCGCACATTGGCCGCTGTGGCGCGCTACCTGGCTGGCCTGCACGGCCACCCTTTTGGCGAGCTTGCCGCTGCCGGCGGCGCCGAGTCGGTGGCCACGGGGGGCGAGCTCGGCGAGCCTGCCGGGCAGGCCGTTGCCGAGCAGCCGGGAGGGCGAGTGGCCGCCGATTCGGGTGGCCCGGGGCCTGGCCGATCCGTCCAGAGGCCCGCGGCCAGCGTGGGCATTCGCCTCAAGCGCCTGCCCCCGCCAGATGAGCTCCTGGGCGCACTGCCGCTGGCTGGTGTATGCCTGGTGAGCGATGACGGCACGGCCCGCGCGGGTGCGGTAGTGGAGGCGCTGCGGCGGGCCGGCGCGACGGTGAAGGTCTTGCAACCGCCGGCGAACATCGTACCGGTTGCGGCCGCTCTGGCGGAGGGCATAGAGTGCATCGCACTGGCCAGCCTGGACGAGCCGGCCATCGCCATGGCGTGCCAGGGCGCGGCGGGTCTGGTGTACCTGCATCCCCGCCGCCCAAGCGACGGCGAACTGTTTGCGGGCTGGGAGCATGATGCGCTGACATTGGCCTTCTTGCTGGCCAAGCATCTGGCGGAACCCCTGCACGCAGCCGTTTCGGGCCCTGGCCGCCCCTTTTTCGTGGCCGCGGCCAGCCTGGATGGCTGCCTGGGCGTGGGGCTGGATGGAGGCAAGGGCACCTACAGCGCGGGCGCTGGCGGGCTGTTTGGCCTGGTCAAGAGCTTGCGCTTCGAGTGGCCTGGCGTGTACTGCCGAGCTCTGGACCTTGGCCCCTCGCTGACCGATGACGAGGCAGCCACGCGGCTCCTAGAGGAACTGTGCGACACGGATCAACTGCTGGCTGAAGTTGGGCTTGGGCTGCATGGTCGCGTAACCGTGGCGCCGGCGCATCGATGAGGCCGCCCGCCCCCATCACGCCCTCCTCGCTGTTCGTGATCAGCGGCGGTGGGCGCGGCATTACCGCTCGCTGTGCCGTGACGTTGGCGCAGCGCTATCGATGCCGCCTTCTCCTGCTGGGGCGGACAGAGCTGATGGCTGCCGAGGAGTCTGCATTCCCTTCCGATGCAGATGAGGCTGAGCTCAAAGCGCACCTTGCCGCGGACTTAAAGGCGCGCGACGGGCAGGCCACACCCAGGGCTATCCAGCAGCGCTATGACGCCCTCCTACGCGACCGCGAGGTGCGCCGCACGCTGGCGGATATCGCCGCCGCCGGAGGCGAGGCCGAGTACCTGACCGCCGACGTCACGCATGGGGAGTCACTGCGGCGCACTCTGCAGCCGGTTCTGGAGCGGCTGGGCCCCGTCAGTGGCCTCATCCACGGTGCGGGTGTGACACGCGACAAGCTGGTGCAGCACAAGCGCGTGGCAGATCTTGAGGCCGTGTACAGGGCCAAGGTGCTGGGCCTGGAGCACCTGCTGGGCTGCCTGCCGGCGGAGCATCTGAGCTGGTTGGTGCTGTTCGCTTCCGCCGCCGGCTTCTTCGGCAACGCGGGCCAAACGGATTACGCGCTGGCCAACGAGGTGTTGAACCGGGCCGCGCACCGCCTGCAAGCCAGGCATCCTGGCTGCCGGGTGATCGCCTTCAACTGGGGTCCGTGGGCCGGTGGGATGGTTACGCCGGAGGTGCAGCGCCGGCTGGCCGACCGCCAAGTGCCGCTCATCACGCCCGAGGTGGGAACCGCTGCCTTCGTCCGCGCACTGGAGCAGCCCCGCACGCCCGTGCAGCTGCTGGTGGGCGGGGGGCTGGAGCCGGAGCCGCCCCAGCCGCCCACGGCGCCGACGACTCGTACACTCGTCCGGCGGCTGTCGCTGGCGGCCAATCCATTTGCCATCGACCATGTGATCGACGGCCGGCCGGTGTTGCCTGCCGCCTGTGCCGTGGCCTGGCTCGCGCGCGCGGCAGAGCAGCTGCATCCCGGTTTCCATTTCGCGGCCGCCACGGAGCTGCGCGTCCTGAAGGGCATTATTTTCGATGGCTCCTTGGCCGACGCATACCAGCTGCAAATTGACGAGCTGGGCAGCAATGAGGCAGAGGTGCGCTGCCTGGCCCGAGTGAAGAGCCTGCCGGCGAATGGCCCGGAGCGCTTCCACTACTCCGGCTCGCTGCTGCTGCGGCGTGCGCGGCCGGCGCCGGTTCGACTGGAGGAGCTGAACCTGGAGGAGGATGCCACGGCGCGCGATGGCTCGGAGCTGTACGGTGAGGGGCGGCTCTTTCACGGCCCCGCGTTTCAGGGCATCGAGCGCGTGCTGAGCGCCAGCGAGGAGGGCATCACCCTGCGCTGCCGATTGTCCGCGCTGCATGAGAGCGCGCAGGGGCAGTTTCCCGCCGGCACGTACCATCCCTACTGGGCCGATGTACAGCTGCAATCGGTGCTGGTGTGGGCGCTCATGCTGCGTGGTGTGGCCGGCCACCCCCTGCACCTCGAAGCGGTGGAGGTGCTCACCACGCCCCGGTTCGACCAGCGCCTGTACGTTACGACGCGTATCCGAGCGGCGAGTGACAGCGCCATCGTTGGCGACAGCGTGCTGCACGACGCGGATGGGCTGGTGTACATGCGACATCGAGGCGCGGAGCTCACTCCCAGCGGGCAGGTGCGCACGCTGCAGCTGCGGGCTATGGTGTGAGCCTGGCGGCGGCGCACGCCAGTTTTCTGCGCCTGCGGCACCAGGTCTACACCCTGCTGTCCGCCGACTTGCGGCAGCGCCTGCAGGATTCGCTGGACGAGAGCACGCCGCGGCCTGATCTCGCACCTTCGCTTGTGGAAGCGCAACCTTCAAAATACGATCAACCGGTTATATCCAGGCTCCCGCTGCCCTGCCCCCGCCGCACCTTCGACGCCGCCGACCTGGCGTTGCTGGCACACGGCGAGCTCGCCCGCGTGTTCGGCGCGGCCTACAACAAGCACGACCACAACGGCGCCCTGCGCCTGCCCTCGCCCGTTGCGCTGGACCGAGTTGTGTGCGTTTCACCCAGCGGCGGTACGCGGGGGCTGGGCACCGCCAGCGCGGAACACTCTCTGCTGCGCGACGCGGACGCTGGCGATGACGGCAACGCGCTGTGCAAGGGTGCGGCCGAGCTGCTGGCCTTCTTTGCGCTGTACGCTGGCCTGCACACCCTCACGCGTGATGGGCGGCTGCAGGCGCGGGGCGCGAAGGGCCAGGGGCAGCCGCCCATCATGGAGCCTCTGGAACACCTGTGGCTGGCTGCCAAGCAGGCCACGTACCGGCTGGAGGTTACCGGCATAGGTCTTGGGCCGGAACCGTGGGTCATGGGCGATGTGGAGCTGCTGCTGGATGGCGTGTGCGCCGGGCGCTGGGCCGATGCGTCCGTGTGCTTGGTGGAAGGGGCTGGTGCAGCCGCGCCGGAGCTGTTTGACGCGGCGGCCCAGGGGTACAGCGAGGCACAGATTCTGGAGCTGGCCAGCGGCTCCATTCCGGCCTGCTGCGGGCCGGCCTTCGCCAGCTACGCCGGGCGCCGAGGCCCGCGGCTGCCGAATGGCGACCTGCAGTTCATCGCCCGCGTGCGCGAGGTGGGTGGGCAGTGGCAGGCGTTCAACGACTCACCCTTTGTGGTGGCCGAATACGATGTTCCTACCGAAGCCTGGTTTGTCGCTGACACGCCTGGGTCAGGATTGCCCCTTTCGGTGCTTATGGAGTTGGGGTTGCAGCCGTGCGGCTTTCTCTCCTTTTGGCTGGGCTCCACCTTCCTTTCGCCCGAGCCCGACCTGCGTTTTCGCAACCTGGACGGGCAGGGCCATCTGCTGCGCGCGATGGATCCGCGCGGGCGCCGTATAGAGAGCCACGTCACGCTCACGTCTTCAGCAGAATGGTCCGGTCTGGTGATTCAGAAGTTCGCGATCGAGCTGCTGTGTGAGGATCAAGCCTTCTACCGAGGCACCGCTACTTGCGGGTACTTCCATCCTCAGGCGCTGCAAAGCCAGGTGGGCCTGGATGGTGGGCGCCGCGTGCCACTGTGGGGCAGCCAATGGATAGGCCCCGCCACCACGCTGCAGCTGCACGGCGATGGTGCCTGGCTCTTCGTGCCCAGCCCAGCGGCGCCAGCTTTGCATCTGGTTGGCGGCCATCTGGACCTGCTGGACAGCGTGACCATCGTGCTCGATGGCGGAACATTTGGCGCCGGTTATGTGCAGGCGGAGCGCACGATCGATCCGGCCGACTGGTTCTACGCGAGCCACTTCTACCAGGATCCGGTGATGCCGGGTTCCCTTGGCGTGGAGGCCATGGTCCAGGCCCTGCAGGCCTACGCTCGGGTGGCCGGCCTGGGAGCGCACCTGCAGTCGCCGCGCTTCGCCATCAGCGTCGACCGGCCCGTGAGCTGGACCTACCGAGGTCAGATTCTACCCACGCACAGCGCGCTGTCGCTGGAGCTGCACATCAAGCGAGTGGAGCGCACGGAGGACGAGGTCCTGGTGCTGGCCGATGGCAGCTTGTGGGGCGATGGGCTGCGCATCTACGCGGTGCGCGACCTGAGCCTGCGCCTGGTGGAGCAGCGCGAGTAAGACGTGAGCTCCCGCTGATCTTCAGGCTCGGCGCTCCATGGCGCACAATACAAGCATGTTGACGCGCGCAGAGAACGAGCCCATCAGCGGGGTAGAAGTTCGGCCGGAAAGCCATTGGCGGCCCTCAGCCGATCCCCTGTCGTTACAGTTGGCGAGCTCAATCGACGCTCTGGAGGAACCCCACCCCGGCCGCCGCGGCAGGTTTCCGGCCGAACTTCTAGGGCCAGGTACGCCTATGGGCGCATTGCCGCCGGGACGCGGACAGCCGGCGCTGTCCTCCGGTGAACGGGTGGCCGATGGCGACCACGCGCGGGTGGTGCTGGGCCGGCGGCAGGTGGGCCTGCTGTGCCACCTGGGGCGCTATCCGAAGGCCGGCCAGTCCCAGCAGGCAGCGTGCTGGGTGCCGCGGTGAGATTCAAGCGCTTCGGCATATTCATGGCGCCCTTCCACGCGCCGACGGAGCACCCGACTTTGGCGCTGCAGCGAGACATGGAGCTGGTGCAGTGGCTGGACGAGCTGGCCTACGACGAGGCATGGATCGGCGAACACCACAGCGCGGGCTGGGAAACCATCACCGCGCCGGACATCTTCATCGCGATGGCGGCCGAGCGGACCAAACACATCCGGCTGGGTACCGGCGTGTTCAGCCTGCCCTACCACCACCCGCTGATCGTGGCCGATCGGATGGTGCTGTTGGATCATCTCACTCGCGGTCGTGTGTTGTTTGGCGTGGGGCCCGGAGCACTGCCGACCGATGCCATCATGCTGGGCATCGAGCCGGCGCGTACGCGGCCCATGATGGACCAGGCGCTGGACGCCATTCTGCGACTGTTCACCGAGACGGAGCCCATCACCGTAAAGACGGACTGGTTCACCCTGAACAACGCGGGGTTGCAGCTGCGGCCGTTCACGCAGCCACACATGCCAGTGGCCGTGGCTTCCATGCAATCGCCCGCCGGCCCGCTGCTGGCGGGCAAGCATGGCGCCGGGCTGCTGTCCATGGGACTGTTCATGGGGTTGCGCGGCGCGGTGGACCTGAAGTCGCAGTGGGGCGTGCTGGAGGAGGCGGCGGCCAACGCTGGCCGCCCCGCGCACCGCGAGGAATGGCGATTGGTGATGAACGTGCATCTGGCCGAAACGCGCGCGGAAGCCCTGCGCCAGATTCGTGAGCCGGCAGTGCGCTGGCTGTCGCAGTATCAGCGCGACGTGCTGGGCCGGGCATTACCAGAGGGCGTGCCGGAAAGCCGCGCCGTGGACGCCATTGTGGACGCGGGCAGCTGGATTGTGGGCACGCCCGACGATTGCATCGCCGCTATCGACCAGCTGGACGAAGCCAGTGGTGGCTTTGGTGGCCTGATGGTCATGGCGCAGGATTGGGCCACGCGCGAAGATCAGCGCCGCAGCTACGAGCTCCTGGCGCGCGAAGTGATGCCGCGCTACAAAGGTCAGCTGCCGGGCGTGGAAGCGGCGTACGCTCGCGCGGTGGCGCACAGCGCGGAGTCGCAGGGCCTTTTCCGCGCCGCGATCACCCAGGCCTTTGAGGTGCATGAGGGCAGGTAGCGTTCGGGCTGGCTGGGCTCCGGTAGCAGCGGCCGAGGTGGACGTGGCGCTGGCGGCCGGAGGAGCCGCTACGCTCTCTCCTGTTGAAAGGCGCACGGCGGCTGGCCGCCCCATGGTGGAAGTGGTGGTGGCACTGGCGCTGGGTGGCGGTGGCCCTGCTGGCCGCGGGAGTGCTGGCGGCGCTGTGGGTGCTGGTAGTCGCGCCACTGCGCAACCCCAACCGGCTGCGTTTGGGTCCGCAGCGGCACGTGGTCACCAGCATTCCCATCCTCGGCGTGCACACGCGACTGACCGATGAGGTGGAGCAGGCCAAGATCCAGCGGACGTTGGAAATGGTCCGGCAGATGGGCGCCGCGTGGGACGTGGAGTACTTCCCCTGGAACTACGTGCAGCGCGATAGCCCCACCGAGTGGGACTGGGCACACACGGACCTGGTAATCGATCACGCCCAGCGGCAGGGCCTCAAGGTCATTGCCCGGCTGGACGCGGTGCCGCGCTGGGCGCGGCCGAAGAACACGGCGGACACGTACCTCGATCCCAGCCACTATGTGGACTACGCTCGCTACGTGGCGGCGTTCGTGCAGCGTTATCGCGGCAAAATTGTCGCCTGCGTCATCTGGAATGAGCCCAACCTGGCCTATGAATGGGGTTATCGGCAGCCGGATCCGGCGGCGTATGCCCAGCTGCTGAAACTCAGCTACGCGGCCGCCAAGCAGGCCAATCCCCAGGTGCAGGTGTTGGCCGCACCGCTGGCACCAACTACCGAGCAGAGCCCGGCCGCCCTGGAGGACACCATCTACCTGCAGCGCCTGTACGCGGCCGGCGCCGCCCCATTCTTCGATGGCCTGGCGGCCCACAGCTATGGCTGGCAAAATCCGCCGGATCAGGCGGCCGCGGTGGGCGTGGTGAACTTTCAGCGAGTCACGCTGCTGCGCCAGGTGATGGTGGCCAACGGCGACGCCGCCAAACAGGTGTACGTGACGGAGACCGGCTGGAATGATTTTCCACGCTGGATTCGGGCGGTGTCACCGGCTGAGCAGGTGACCTACTCCGTGCGGGCGGTGCAGCTGGCCGAGCGCTGGCCCTGGCTGGCCGCGCTGTGCTTCTGGGAGTTTCGTCTGCCGAACGTGACCCACACCTACAACGACAGCTGGAGCCTGGTGCGCACCGATTTCAGCCCGACGCCGCTCTACCTCGCCCTGCAGCGGCTGGCGAAGCCCGGTGGATGACGAGCGGCCGGAGACTCCGCGGAATCGCCGTACGGAGTGGTGGCTCAGCTTGGCATGGCGGCAGGCGAGAGCATTCGGCCGACATGCAACGCCGCGTGAACTGCTGGGCGTGGCACCATTTGCGGCGCGCCACAAGCGGGCGCACGCGCCGTGGTGGCTGCTGGCGGGGGCAGTGCTGAGCCTGGCCCTGGCGGCCTGCGCTCCCCCACCGCCGGATCTATCGCTGGCGACAGTGCAGCGGGCCGGAACGCTGCGCGTGGGGCTGGATGCCAGCTTTCCGCCGCTGGAGTCCACGGCGGCGGACGGAACCTTTCAAGGGATCGATCCCAGCCTTGCGCGGGCTGTGGCGCGGCAGCTGGGTGTGAGCGTCACCTTCGTGGCTATGGCGAGCGACGGGCTGCACGGAGCGCTCGTGGCCGGCGCAGTGGATGCCGTGATCTCGTCCTTCATTCCGGTGCGCGAATGGTCGCGCCAGCTGGGCTACTCCCAGCCCTACTACGACGCGGGTCCGGTGCTGGCGGGCACCACCGCCACGGCCGAGACTGGCGAGATTGGCGTGGAGGCCGGCGGCGATGGGGAGGCACCCGCGCGATCGCGCTGGGCCGGCCGCCTGCGCACGTTCGACACCTCGCGCGCCGCGGTGGCCGCGCTGGTAGCGGGCCAGGTGCAGGCCGTGGTGGTGGACGTGCCGGACCTGCGCCTCTTCGCCGCGGATGCGCCCGGTCTGCATGCGCTCACGCCAGTGCTGGCGAGCGTCCCGTACGTGGTGGCAGTGCGTGGCCCCCACAGCAAGCTGCTGGCCGCCATCGACGCCGCCCTCACGACCTTGCGGGCCAGTGGTGAGCTGGCCGCGATTACCGCGCCCGGCCCAGCGCCGGGGCCGACGCCTGCCCCCTGATACCGCGCTCAGCCAGCGGTCGGGCGCCAGAGCGTTGGCGTTTGCTATGGTCCTCCAGGTATGCGGATCGACGTGCTGACCCTGTTTCCGGGCATGTTCGCCGGGCCGTTCGACCACAGCATCATCAAGCGAGCGAGGGAGCGGGGCCTGATCGATCTGCGGCTGCACAACATTCGCGACCACACGCAGGACCGGCACCACGTGGTGGACGACACGCCCTATGGCGGCGGCGATGGCATGGTGATGAAGGCGGAGCCCCTCTACGCGGCGGTGGAGGCGGTGCGCCAGCCGGAGAGTTGGGTCGTCCTGCTGAGCCCCCGAGGTTCGCTGCTGGACCAGGCGGCCGCCCAGCGACTCTCGCGGCTGTCTCAGCTGGTGCTCATCTGCGGCCGGTACGAGGGTGTGGACGAACGGGTGAGCCTGCTGGCGGACGAGGAGCTTTCCATTGGCGACTACGTGCTCAGCGGCGGCGAGCCAGCAGCCATAGTCCTGGTGGATGCCGTGGTGCGGTTGCTGCCCGGCGCTATCGGGGCTGAAGGGGGCGCGCGAGGCGATTCGCACGCCACCGGCCTGCTGGAGCACCCGCAGTACACGCGGCCACCCAACTTTCGCGGCCAGGCAGTGCCGGAGGTGTTGCTTTCGGGCAACCACCAGGAGATCGCCCGCTGGCAACGCCGCGAGTCCCTGCGCAAAACGCTCTTGCAGCGCCCGGACCTACTGGCCCTTGCCCCGCTCACCCCCGAGGATCGCGCCCTGTTGGAAGAGATCCAATCCTGAGGTGCATCGCGCCGCATGTTGTTCGTTCTCGGCGTAGCATCCGCGCAGGCCTGCCACGCGGACGCATTCAAGCAGTGGGCCGGAGAGGGCGATGCTCAAAGTGAGCAATGGCAGCGCGGGCGGGCGTTTCTCGACGGCAGCTGCTGGCTGGGGCCGGCAAGGTGGCGGGCGCCGCGTTCCTGAGCGGCGGTGTCGCTTGTAGTCCCCATGGCAGCGCCGGCTGCTGCCCTTGCTTCCTTGGCGCCAGCCGCCGATACTCAAGCATTGACTGGCGCCGCGATGATCCGGCGCCGGTTCGTGGAATGGAGGACAGCAGCCCATGGCGGTTTCAGGCAGGCGGGTGAGGCTGAGGGCGGCCCGGATGGCGAACGTGCTGCTCGGCGCTGCGCCTCTGATGCCCGCGGCCCTGGCCGCCAACCCGGCCATGATCGGCTCCTGCAGCTGCACCGGCGACCCAACGCATGCCTACCATTTCCGCGGCACCGGTGTGGCTGCACGTGCCGTCCCCAGCCAGAGCGCGGTGAGCTCCGGCTTCGGCTACCCCGGTGGCGGGGTCGATCTCACCTTGACGGCGAGGTTTCCGCTGCAGTGCCGACGTTCGAGCGCTCCGTGGGTGTGGCCAACGGCTGCAATGGGTGAAGGCGGCCAACCGCGTGGATTACAGCGACGGC
>DATKQD010000223.1:0-7099 GCA_035532895.1 Chloroflexota bacterium | reverse complement strand
GGGTCAGCCACCTAGTGACTCCCCTGCGGCGGGGCTAGGGTGCTTTTGGTCGAGTTGGCGTGAAGCACGCAACCCGCGTTAATCTCCTTGCCAAGGAGAAGGTCGCGAGCTCGAATCTCGTGGTGCCAGACGCATCGCCTGGCCAGCACGGTCCAAAGGTCCCAGCAGTCGGTGACCTTGTCGATACGCCGCCCGATGTCCCGGGGCGAAAGCATAAGTCCGGGTCACCAGAGCGAATTGTGGAATCAGAAGTGCGGATACGCGGCCTGAACAATTGACGCCGACTCGGTCCGGCAGCGGCTTGGCCGTCGGTGGGGTACCGGGCATCTTAGCAGTTGCGCTTGAGCAGATCGTCCATTCGCTGTGCGGTGGCACGCTTACGGCTTTCATAAAGGTGCGTGTACGTGTTCGCGGTTAGGCTGATCTGCGAGTGTCGGAGATGCTCCATTACGTCACGCATCTCAGCCCCACCGTGAATTAGTAAGCTGGCACTGGTGTGACGCAGGGAATAGAAGCTGCGTCGGGGCAGGCCGAGCCTGGTGAGAAGTTCCTGAAAGTGCTTCCACAGGATAGTTTCGTGGATCGGGTAGCCGTCTTTGGTGGTGAACACCAAGTCCCAGTCGTTTCGCCATGTCGTAGCGGCGAGGTTTTCTTCCCTCTGCCTGGTGCGATGCTGGCGTAACGCCTCAGCTGCAAAGGCGGGCAGAAACATCGTGGCGTAGCTCTCATCCGTCTTAGCCCGAGGGACGAGACGATATTCGCCGTCGATATGCTGGAGCGTGTTGTGAATCTGAACCGTGCCCTTGTTGAGATCAACCTTGGGCCAGGTCAAGCCAAGCAGCTCGCCAGGCCGTAGACCCAAGGCAATCTCCACAAGGTACAAAGCTTCCAGCCTATCGCCACGAAGCCCGCTCGTGATCTGCTCAACCTCTTCAGGCGTGAATGGCTCAACCTTTTTGCGAGCGACTTTCGGCCCCACAGCTTGCTGCGCGACGTTTCTATGGGTGAGACCGTTGTTGATCCCCCAGCTAAGCGCTGAGCGGAGAATCGCCCTGATGTGCCTGGCGCTCATGGCAGATAAGCCGCTGGCTACCTTGGCATTCAACTCTTTCTCGATCTGCCCTGGCGTTAAGGCAGCGAGCGCTGTCCGGCCCCAGGTGGGGATGATGTGGTTCCTGGCCTTCTCCTCATAGCCGCGCCACGTCTTGGGGGCGGTAGCCGGCGGCTTCTTCGCTTCGAGATAATCGCTCATCAACTTGCCCACGGTGTACCTTGCCGGCGGCAACAAGTGGCCAACATAGGCAGCATCACGTTCAGCCTTTAGCTTCGACTCAGCCTCCCGCTGAGTCTTGGCGTAGACCGTCTTGACCTTGCCCTTGATACGAATGCGGCCCTTCCAGAGCTTTTTGTTCTCCTCGAAAATGATGCTGCCGGTCCCGTAGCGCGCCCGTGTAGACATAGCTGCTCTCCGAGAATGTGTCTAAAAATGTGTCTAAAACTTACCACGGGTAGCCGGGCCACCGGGTCCGTTCAGCGCAATTCGTGTTCAGAACAGCTTGCGGAGGGAGAGGGATTCGAACCCCCGGGGCTTTCGCCCAGCGGTTTTCAAGACCGCCACCATAAACCACTCGGACATCCCTCCCGGTTTGGGCAGTGTGACTATAGCTTGCCGGCGGGGTAGGTCGCCGTTAGCGGGCGGCGACGGTGAAGGGACCGAGCGCGACGGATTGCTGACCGTTGGGTAGGGTGAGATTAGTGAGGCCGTGGGCGCCATTGACATACCAGCCCACGCGCAGCACGTAGCTGCCGGGCTCCGCATTCGCGGGGAGGCGGAGCCGGCGCGGATCGAGCACCTGCTCGCCAGCGGCCCACTGCGCGGTTGGAAAGTAGCCATCCCAGGGCCAGCCGTCAGTTTGGGCGACCTTGTCGTTCGCCGGAGTGCCCAAGTGCAGGAACTCCGTGTAGGCGGTGGCCAGTGGGCGCAGCGCCTGCCAGTGCAGCACGACGCGGATGATCTGCCCTGGGTGCAGCGGGCCAGTGGGTGCGTCATAGCCAATGAGGCGCAGGCGCTGACCGAACACCGCCTGCTGGGGCACCCGTGGCGCGGGGGGTGAGCCACGCCGCACCAGCACAAACCCCGGCTGCTGATAGGCCGCGGTGTAGCCGGGCAACTGCAGCAGGCGGCGGAGCGCCGCGTGATAGCTGTTGAAGTTGGCAGGATACGGCCCCCAGCCGGCCCAGTTCTGCAAATCCACGGCGTAGACATCCGTGGCGACGAACACTTCGGGAAAAAGGCGGTAATTGAACCGCCGGTCGATCCAGGGTGAGAGGTTGATGGTGGACGATACGCTGAGGTTGGCGGGCAGCGCCAGGAGCGTGCGTTTGATGGCGATGTCGCGCGCCGTGGGCTGAAAGCTGCTTGTCTGAAAAGTGAAACTACCGGGTGCTCCCGTCAGCAGCAGATAGCCCGCGACACTCGAACCCAACAAAAAGGCGAGCGCCACCGGCGGCGCCAGCCAGCGCCCGACCCGAGCCAGCCCTTCGATGGCCGCGAAAAAGAGGAAGGGCACCACTGGGCTGGCGTAGTAGGCGAAGTAGGGGTCGTGCCGGTAGGGCGTGTCACCCAGCAACAGGTAGGCCAGCGTGGGAACTGCTAACAGCAGGATGCGCCAGCCCACGAAGGGCAGCAGCCCCAGTGGAGCGATCAGGAAGGCCACGAAAGCGAGCTTGGACGGCGTAGTGAGATGCCGCAGGGCCAGCAGCGGGTTCTCCACCAGCTTCAGGAGAATGCCAAAGGGGCTGCTGGCGCCCAGGTAGGCGTAGTCCTTCATGAAGTACACGCTCTGGCCGCCGTTAAAGTGCGGTACCCCCACGGCCAGCGTGGCCACGGCCCAGAACATGCCCAGCACGGCCAGCCCCAAGCCCTGGGCGCGCTGGCGCTGGAAGGCGACGGCAAACAGTCCCAGGCCCACCACCACGAAGCCGATTTCGTCCTTCACCAGCAGGGCCAAGGCCGCGCACAGAAAGGTCAGCCGCCACCGTTTCTGCAATTGGAAGTAGAGGGCGAAACCCAGCGGTGCGATGCACAGCGGCGTTTCGTGAAACGTGAGCTGCATACTCCGCGTGAGCACCGGGTTGATCACGTAGGCGAGCGCCACCACCGGCACAGCCAGCAGCGACAGCCGCCGGCCGGCTTGCAGGGCGATGGGCACCGCGCCAAGCGCGAGGCCCACGGCCTGCACCACCACCAGAAAGCCGGAGTCCGAACTGACCAGCGTCAGCGGGCTCAGAATCAACAGGCTCAACGAGAAGTGCGTTCCCAGGAAGTTGGCTGGTGGATCGATGCCCGACGTGAACTGCAAAAGGTGGCCGTGCATGGTGGTCCAGAGCATCTGGTCGAACAGCGCCACGTCCCCCAGGGCCACTCGCCCCGTGTCCAGTTCACGCAGGCCCAGCAGGCTGAAAGCCGCCGCGAAGCCTGTAGCAAGCAGCGCTACGCTTCCGGCGGCCGTCAACTCCGCTGTGCGCCCGTGCAGCGGGGCCAGACGTTTGGCCGGAAACCTTCCGCGGCGGCCGGGGTGGGGTTCCTCCAAAGCCTCGGTTGAGCTCGCCAACCGCGGCGACAGGGGATCGGCTGATGGCCGCCCACGGCTTTCGGGCCAAATCTCCAGGTGTGCGCGCTCGCCAGGCCGGGGCAGCGCCTGCCACGCCCAGCGGCCCAGCAGCGCCGCAACTCCGGCGGCGACTCCCACGGCCGTCGGAAGCCACAACTCCGGCGTCACCCGATGCTCAGCGCCAAGCCGTTACACGCAGCATCCCGGCGACCAGGCGCCATATGCCCACCCGCACCGCGAGGCCACGCTGGGCGGGTCTGCGCAACGGCCTGGTCAGCCTCCCAGCGCCGCTGGCTGCGCATCACTTCACGCAAAGCGCGCGTCGCGCCGCCAGCCGCGCCGGTATGCGTGGTACGCCGCCAGCGTGAGCAATATCTGCAGCCCGTAGCGGACGGACGGGCGGAAGGCGATCTGGCTCGCCTCGGCGAAGTAGCGCGTGGCGATGGGCACCTCGAAAATGCGAAGGCCCTTGTGCAGCCCCTGCACGATGATCTCCGTGTCGAACACAAAGCTGTCCGAATTGCGCTCGTAGGGCACGGCCTCCAGATAGCCGCGGCTGTAGGCGCGGAAGCCGGAGTGGAATTCGGTGAGGTAGGTGCGCAGCGTCATGTTGGCCGCGGCCGTGAGCGCGACATTGGCGTAGAACTTCCACAGCGGCATGCCGCCCTGCAGGAAGCGGCCCCCCAGCATCCGCGATCCGAATACCGCGTCGGCACGGCGGTCCACCAGTGGCCGAATCAGGTCCGGGATGGCACGTGGGTCGTACTGATGATCCGGGTGCAGCATCACCACGATATCGGCGCCGGCTGCCAGTGCAGCGTCATAACAGGTTTTCTGATTAGCGCCGTAGCCCCTGTTGCGCGTATGGCAGATCACCCGCAGGCCCAGATCCTCGGCCACCGCCACTGTGGCGTCGCTGCTCGCATCGTCAGTGAGGATGATTTCGTCAGCGGTACCCGGCGGGATAGCGTCGAAGGTTTGGCGGAGGGTACGAGCGGCGTTGAAGGCGGGCATAACCACCACCACCTTGGGCCGTGGGCTCGCCTGTGCACTCAACTTTGGGCAAATAGTACAGGCAGATCTCGCCATTGGTAGACTGGTGGCGTGGCTGTGGCCGAAACAGCAACGGGGCTGTGGGCGGCGCGCTGGCGTATTCGCAACCGTCTCGATTCGCTGACCCTTTTCTGGAAGGTCGTTATCGGCAATTCGCTGATCATGGCCAGCGGCGCCGTGGTGGGCACCTGGGTCACCAAAACGATGCTGGAGCAATCCAACTTCACCGTGGCGACCATGCTGGTCATGCTGGGCATCAGCTTCAGCATGGTGGTGAACTACGCCATCATGCGGGCCGCTTTCAAGCCGCTGAATGCTATCCAACGCACGGTGGACGAAGTGTCCCACGGCAATACCCGGGCCCGGGTACCCAAAACCGAGCGGACCGATCCCGATATCGACCGCCTGGCCTCCACCATGAACATGATGCTGGCCCGCCTGGAGCAGGATGCCACCACCATCGCCCACCACCGCCGGCAGATCCAGGTAATGTCTGGCCAGGTGCTCACGGCGCAGGAGGAGGAGCGGCGACGCATCGCCCGTGAGCTGCACGATGAAACATCGCAGGCGTTGAACGCGCTGCTCCTCTCGCTCGAAATGGCTGCGGAAACGGTGCCCGACCCCGCCAACCCGGCACGTCAGCGTCTCGATGCCAGCAAGCAGCTGGCGACTCAAACGCTGGATGGCATCCACAAGCTCGCCTTCGACCTGCGCCCCACCATTCTGGACGACCTCGGCCTGGTGGCGTCGGTGCGCTGGTACGCCAAACGGCAGGCGCAGACCTATGGCTTCTCCATCGATGTGTGTGTGGACGGCGCCGAGGACCGCCGCCTCGCCTCGCAGACCGAAGTGGCGCTCTTCCGTGTCATTCAGGAAGGCCTGACGAACGTGGCTAAGCACGCCTGCGCCAAATTGGCCCGTGTGACTTTGGCCTTGGGCGCAGGCGAGGTCCGCGTGACCGTGGAAGATGATGGCGCCGGCTTCGATCCCGCGCAGGTGAACAGCGACCGGCTGGGCCTGTTCGGCATCCACGAACGCGCAGCGCTCCTGGGCGGGTCCTTCCACGTGGACTCCACTCGCGGTTCCGGCACACGGCTGACGGTCGTGGTGCCAGCTTTACCAGGAGGTGAGTCATGAGTGCCAGCGCAGCGTCCGCTGCTCCTACCAAGATTCGCGTGCTCGTCGCGGATGACCATGCCATCCTGCGCGACGGCATCCGCCTGCTGCTCCGCAGCCAGCCCGACATCGAAGTGGTAGGTGAGGCAGCCGACGGCAATGACGCCCTGCACAAAGCGCAGGAACTGCACCCCGGCGTCGTGCTCATGGACATTGGCATGCCGGTGGTGAATGGGCTGGAGGCCACGTTCCAGATCAAGCGTGCCCTGCCGGATACGAAAGTGCTCATCCTCACCCAGCACGACAACGATGAGTACGTGCACCGCATCCTGCAGGCGGGCGCGTCGGGCTACGTGCTGAAGCGATCGGCCGGAGCCGAGCTGGTGTCCGCCATTCTAGCGGTAGATCGCGGCAACGCCTTCCTCTACCCCTCCATGACCAAGGGGCTGGTGTCCGACTATCTCAAGCGCGCGGAGGCAGGTGAGGAGCGCGCCAGCTACGACCGCCTCACCGAGCGGGAGCGGCAGATCCTGAAGATGATCGCCGAGGGGTCGACCAATCAGCAGATCGCCGACCTGCTCTGCCTGAGCGTGAAAACGGTACAGGCGCACCGCGGCCACTTGATGGAAAAGCTGAACATGCACGATCGAACCGAGCTGGTGAAGTACGCCATTCGCAAGGGCATCATCAAAGTTGAGCCCGAGATCGCCTGGTAGCGGCATCGCGCCGCTATAATTCGCCCCGATGTTCTTCGGCCATGGCCCGGAACTGATCATCGTTCTGGTGATCGCATTGATCGTCCTCGGGCCAGGGAAGCTTCCTGAAGTTGCCGGCATGCTCGGACGGGCAGTCCGTGAGCTTCGAAAAGCCAGCGCGGATCTCCAGAGCACGTTCGACGTGAACAGCCTGGTCAACCCGCCGGCCGCTCAGTCCGTGGAAGTGACCCAGGAAGTGGATGCCGCGGTGGCCACGGTCGAGGCCGAGCACACCATCCTGCCCGACCACACCGACGAACCCAAGACCCATGTAGAAGAAGCAGCCCTCCCGCTGGTGCTGGAGCCTGCGCTGCCCGCGCCCGGCGAGCTCGCCGTAGCGGCCAAGCGGAGGCGGCCACGGAAGACCGCGGCGAAAGCGAACTCCGAATCAAGCGGCGACCCCGATCTCGCACCGGCCGGCGCCAGCGCCATCGATACCGGTCACGAGATCCCCGCGCCGTCCATCGGCAGCCGGGGGATCATCGAGCCGGCCGCCGCCGAATCCGTGGCCGCGGGCCATCCTTCCTCCAACGGGACAGCCCCGGCCGAGATCGGCGGCCG
>DATKQD010000222.1:0-10678 GCA_035532895.1 Chloroflexota bacterium | reverse complement strand
CACCGCGCGCTCCGGCGTGGCGCCGAGCCAGTTGTAGCGCGCCCAGAACACCGACCCCTGCCCATTGAGCAGCGGCGCGATGATGCCGAAGCACAGTCCCGTCCACACCGCGGCGCCTGCCGCGATGGCCAGCGCCATCCTCTGGCCGACTCGGCCGCCTCCAGAGCCCTGGTCCGAGCCCAGGTTCCGCCACCAGCCGCGGCGCCCGGCTGGGGAGGCTCGCCAGGCGAGCAGCCACAGGTCCAGCCCCACAAAGGCCACCGTGAGGGCCGCATCTTCACGGCACAGCGCCACGAAGGCCAGGAGCAGCGCGGCGGTGCGCCGCTGCCCACGCTCCCACATGTCAAGTGCCAGCAGGAGCAGCGGCGCGGCCAGCGCCACCATGTGGAAGTCAGAGAGCGCGGCCCCCTCCAGCCCGGGCGCCAGGAGATACGCGGCCGCCGCGGCCAGCCCGGCCCAGCTCGATGCCAGCGCGCGTCGAGCCAGCCAGGCTGCCGGCAGCGCGCCCAAGCCGAGAATGGCCGCCTGAAGCCAGAGCAGCAAACGCGGATCCGGCCACAGCGCGTAGAGCGGCGCCACGGCCAGCAGCGCTGGCTCGACGTGGAAGCTGAACAGGACCGAGGGGTGGCGGATGAGCGCAGCCTGCACGCCCTCCACCTCGAAGGGCGCCCCCACCAGGGTGCTGAAGCGAAACGGTCGGCCGTGGACGGTATTCCACAGCACCTGCGCCACATAGCCCAGGTCGAAGGCGTTGGAGTGCAGGTTGTCGTGCCGGCGCGTGGCCAGCAGGCCAACGAACACCACCCACGGAAGCGCCAGCAGCAGCGCCGCCCCCGTCAAGCGGAGGAAGGTGGTCCGAGCCGAGGTGGGCCTGGTCCCAGCCAGAGCCATTAATCTGCCGAGTCTCGTGCCGGTCCTCGCCCTTACTGAAGCACTGGTGGGTTCGGCGCCTGGGGATGCCCGCGTTGGAACGCGCCGGGGTGGGCCGCCGCTGTTACAGGCTCCAATCCAGGCCGCAACCGCGGCAGGCGGCGGGTGGCTCGGCAGACTGATGGCGAGCCCGGAAGTCCTGGTAACGCTGCCCATTCCACACGGCACTGAAGCCGCCGGGCGCGTGCACGTTGCCCAGGATGATGTCGTCGTACGGCGCACCGGTAAAGGGCGCGATGCAGCAGGGCAGCGCGTTGCCATTCGCGGTGATGTAGCCCAGCCGCCACGGGCGGCGGCAGCCCTGCCAGGGGAGCTCCACACCCTCTGTACCGGCAGCGTACTCCCGCGGAGAGACAGCGCCGGCACTTCGGAAGGCGATGCCCAGCTCAGCCGCGCGCCGCTCGCACTGCTCCACAATGGCCTGCACCTGGTCCTGAACAGCCCCCTGGCCATTGAAAATCGACTGATCCGCGGTCGCCAGCCCCTCGCCGAAGAACACCATGCGGGTGAGGTACAGCTCGTCCACCCCTAATTGGCCGGCCAGCTCCAGTACGCCTGGCAGCTCGTGGATGTTCTGCCGTACACCCGTGAAGAAGAGCGAGATTCGTGGGTTGGCGGCGCCCAGCCGGCGGCGCGTTTCCACCATTTGCCCCAGGTTGCGCAATACCTTGGGCAGCACGTTCACGCCGCGCAACCGGGCGTACGTCTCCGGCGTCGATCCGTCGCACGACACGCGTAGCTCGTCCAGCCCGCTCTCCACCAGCTCCACCTGGCGCCGCGGGTACAGCAGAATGGCGTTGGTGTTGAACACCACGCGCACATCGCGCGCCTTGAGGTAACGGATCATGGGCGCCAGCTCGCGGTTCAGCAGCGGCTCACCGATACCCTGCAGGACGGCGCGCTCCAGCCGTGGGAACTGATCCACCAGCTGGGTGAACTCGTCCAGGGTGAGGTAGTGCTCCTGCTCCTGTGGCTCGAAGGTGAGCGGGCAGGTTTCACACAGCGAATTGCAGCGGTTGGTTACCTCGATGTACAGCTCGCGTGGGTTGTCGAGCAGCTCGCCGGGTGCTGTGAGAGGTGCGTCTACCGCCGCCGGCACAAACGGCCGGCGAGGTGCTTGGCCGGCAGGCTGCATCACGGTGAAGGGAGCATAGCATCGAGTGTGCTCGACGCCATCGTCCCGGCCCGGCAGCTCGCGCTGCAAGCGACCAAGTTCAGCAAACCCACCGAGGTACCGCCGGCACTGCCGGCCCGAAGGCCCTTCAGCTGCGGACGAGCGTGTTGGCCGATCCGGGCGTGGCGACGGGCAGGCCGAGCATCGTGCGCGCGTACAGTACGGCGTGCCAGTCCCAGGTGAGGCCGTGATGCGCGGCTGCGCCGTTGGCGTCGCGCCAGAAGCGCTGCATGTCGGATTTTTCGTACAGTCCCGTGCCGCCGCCCTCCTCATAGAGGTAGTTGGCGACCTTACGGCAGGTCTGGGCTGTGAACGCCTGGTCGCGCCCACACTTGGCGCGCTCTTCGCTGCTCACCTGCCTGGCGGGGATTCGGGAGTAGCGGTTGGCATTCTGCAACGTCAGCGCGTGGACGGAGTCCACCTCGGCTGCCGCCGCGGCCCAGCGGGCGAAGTTGACCGTGAGCCCATCATCAACGTTGCTGGACTTCGACTTGAGTCGTTCGAAGTAGGTGCGCAGGAAACCTCGCGCCGCGCCAACCGCCGGAGCAGCCATGGCCGCGGTGAAATTCGCGGACGAAATGGCGCCGTACATGGGGTTGGCGTGAATGGCCTTGCCGGGCGATTCGCCCTCCTCGATCTCGCGCCAGGCAACGGTGCGGTAGTCGGGGATGAACACGTCGTTCAGCTCGATGGTCTTGCTGCCGGTGCCCTTCAGGCCCACCACGTGCCAGTCATCAACGATCGTGAAGTCTTCGCGCGGGATCAGCAGCCAGCGGCGTTCCGGCTGGCCGTCCTCGCGTTTGACCGGCACCGCCGCGGTCAGCCAGTTGCAGTGGTCGACTCCGCTGGAGAAGAAGCCACGCCCGGTCCAGGTGTAGCCGCCCGGCACGGGCACAACGTCGCCCACCGTGCTCACTACGGACGAGGCGAGGGTGTTGGGGTTCGCCCACAGCTCCGCCTGCGCCCTTTCCGGGAAGAGCGCCAGCAGCCACATGTGGGCCGTCCACAGCATGTGCACCCAGCCGGTGGATGAGCAGTGCGAGCCGAGCTCAATGGTCACGTCGATCATCGTCTCGGCACCCAGTTCGGAGCCACCCCAGCGCTTCGGCACCATGAGGCCGTACAGGCCGCTCGCCAGGAGGTCGGCGACGTTCTCATCCGGCAGGCGGCGCAGCCGCTCGGTTCCCGTCGCGCGCTCGCCCAGCGTAGGACCCAGCGCGCGGGCACGCTCGATGGCCTCAGCGTAACTGGCCAGAACAGCCGGCGTGGTCTTCGCGGTGTAGACCGGGCGCGTATCCTCTTCCACGGCAATCATGCGGCGTTTCTCCTCGTGAATGTGGCAGCACCATACCCCCTACGTGTTCGCTGTTCAAGAACAGATGTTGACCTAAACTGTTCGTGATCTTTCGCGATGTTTGACACAATAGAGCTTCAGGTGCTGGTTGGGGTGATGGCCGGCAAGACCCTGTCGCGCATTGGCCAGGAGCTGCTGCTGAGCCACCCATCAGTATCGAAGACGCTGCGCGCGGCGGAGCAGAAGGCCGGCCTACGCCTGGTGGAACGCCACGGCCGGCGGCTGCAGCTCACGCTGGATGGGGCGCGACTGGCCGGCGCGGCCCAGGAAGCGCTGCTCAAGCTGCGCGACATTGACACCATGCTGGCGGGCGTCAAAACCGGCCAGGGCGGAGCCCTGCGGATCATCGCCAGCAACACCGTGTGCAGCTATGTCCTGCCGCCAGTCATCAGCCGGCTGCTGACGGACGTGCAGGACGTGGACGTGCGGATTCAGGGTGTGGATACGGGCACGGACATCTGGGAGCTGTTCGACTCCGGCGCGTGCGAGGTGGGCATCTCGCGCAGCCTGCCGCCGGCACATATCGCCGCCAGCCACCTGTTCGATGACGAGCTGTGCCTGTGCGTGGCCGCCGACTCGCCGCTGTGCAACCAGCCCGAGCTGCACTGGCCGCACCTCTCCGAGTACAAGCTGATTGGGCCCATCGCCGAGGAGCAGGAGCTGTGGCGCCAATTCTCCCTGCTGGGCATACGGCCGCGCAGCCGTATCCAGGTATCCAATGCCGGGCTGGCCAAGCGGCTGGTGGAGAGCGGACAGGCCGTTGCGCTGCTGTACCGGACGGTCGCCTTGGAAGAGGCGGCCGCGGGCCGCGTCTCCATGCTGCCGCTGCCCGGCCCCGCCATCACCGTCTCTTACTGGATGGCCACTCGGCCCACGGCGGGTTCTTCGCCCCTGGTCGACAAATTCGTGCGCATGCTGCAGCAGCACGCCCGAACCCTCGCTGGGCGGAGCTGACCGGTCGAGCAGCGCATGGCACGCTGACCTCCGGCACAACCGGGCCGGCGAGGTGCTTGGCTGACTGGTTGCTTGGCCGGCGGCTTGCATCACGGTGAAGGGAGCAACGCATCGAGCCTGCCCGCGCTTGGTGGCCAGCTTGCGAGGAGACGCCGAGTGTGCTCGACGCCATCGTCTCGGCCCGCCAGCTCGTGTTGCAAGCGGCCAAGTTCATCCACCGTATCCACGTCATACCAGGTAGGGCCGAGGGCGGCATAGATGCCTCGCGAGCGTGCGCGGGCCACGGTTTGCGCGCAGATGGTGCTGCTTTCGTAAGACTGGCCCTCAAAGAGATCCGCCGCGGTGCCGGCGCTCAGGCCGGTGCCGGCCACCAGGTAGTAGCCGCCGTCATCACATGGCCCCAGGCTGACCCCTCGGTGTACCCCCTCCAGGAGCTCAAAGGCCGCGGCTACGTGGCCCGGCGGCAGGCTGGGAGAATCGGCCTCTGTGACCGCCAGCAGGGCGATGCCCTGGTCTTCTGCCCAGGAGAAGGCGTGCGCAATGCCGGCCATGAGGCCGGGCCGGGGCTGCACCATCAGCTCGAAGGTCGAGGGGATCAGCGTCCGCAGCGCGTCCGCGTGGCGCCTATCTGGAACCACCAGCCCAACCCGTGGCGACCTGCCGGCGGCCCAGGTTCCGCCGGCCAGCGCCGCCAGCGTATCCAGCAGGAAGGCGCGCTGCAGCTCCGCCGCGGCCCCAGGCCCAATGACGTTGGCCAGTCGCGTTTTCACCTCGCCGGGAAAGGGGGCTTTGGCCATCACCAGGACGGCCCGTTGCGGGCTTTGGCGGCTCACGTGCTGGCCTGGCGCGCCGGCTCTGGCAGGAGAGTGCCGGCGCGCAGGGGGCCGAAGGCGTGCCGTCGGAAGGTCCCCAGCATGGCGCTCGCGGCCTTCACCGAAGTGCCGAGGTTGCCACTGACCTTGGAGACGCCGCCCTGGCGGCGGTGATAGGCCAGCGGCAGCTCCTCAATGCGCAGGTGGCGGCGGGCGGTCTTCACGATCATCTCCAGCGTCCAGCCGTAGGTGGCTTCGCTCATGCGCAGCTCCAGCAGGGTTTGCCGCCGGAGCACCTTGAAGCTGGCCAGGTCCGTAACCGGCTGGTGCCACCGCGACCGGATGAGCCAGGCAGCCATGCGGTTGGCGAGCACGGCGTGCGCCGGCAGCGCGCCCGCTTCCATGAATGTCCGCGCGCCCAGCACCAGGTGCGCGGAGCCAGCCACGATAGGCGCCAGCAGGTCCGGCAGGGCGGCGGGATCGTCCGACCCGTCGCCATCGGCAAAGGCGACGATGTCCGCCTGTGTCTGCGCCGCACCGGTCGCGCAGGCGCGACCGTAGCCGTGCCGGCGCTCCGCGATCACGCGCGCCCCGGCCGCCGCGGCGCGGTCTGCCGTGCCGTCGCGGCTGCCACCATCGACCACGATCACCTCCTGCACAACATCGCGCGGGACGCGCCCGACAACCCAGCCGATGGCAGCCGCTTCATTCAAAACGGGAATGACCAACGCCACCGAGCGTGCGGCGCCAAGCGACGAAGGTAGCATGCTGCTGCCATCCTAAAGCACGCCGGCCACGGGGAGCGCTCGCCGCGCCCGGCCCTCTTCTTGCTGGTCCAAGCATTGGTTCCCTCCGGCAGATGACCACTCGGGGACGGCGCCCGCCGCCTTTCAAGATCTGCCGAACTGATGTACGTTTGAGTTTGAGATGGCAGTACCACTACGACAATCCCTCAAGGTTGGTGCTTATGTCGCCAGCCAGCGTCTCAGGAGGCGGGAGAAGTTCCCGCTGGTGCTCCAGTTGGAGCCGCTGTACCAGTGCAACCTGGAGTGCGCCGGCTGCGGCAAGATTCAGTTTCCCAGCGCCATCCTGCACAAGCGGCTCAGCGTGCAGCAGTGCGTGGCCGCGGTGGAGGAGTGCGGTGCACCCATGGTGTCCATCGCCGGCGGCGAGCCGCTGATCCATGCCGAGATCGATCAGATCGTGCGCGAGTTGGTGAAGCGGAAGCGTTTCGTTTACCTGTGCACCAACGCCATCCTCATGCTGCGCAAGCTCGATCTCTTCGAACCGTCGCCTTACTTTTCCTGGTCGGTGCATATCGATGGCCTGCGCGACCGTCACGACGAATCCGTGTGCCGCGAAGGCATCTTCGACAAGGCGATCGAAGCTGTGCGCGCCGCCAAGGCCCGCGGCTTCCGCGTGAGCACCAACACCACCTTTTTCGACGGCGATACGGTGGAGTCTGTTCGCGGCGTGCTGGACTTTTTGAATGATGACCTCAATGTGGATGTGATGCAGATCTCGCCCGGTTTCGCTTACGAGAAGGCGCCCGATCAGGAGCACTTTCTGGGGGTCGAGAACACACGCGCGCTCTTCCGCGAAGCCTTCTCGGGAGGCCGGCGGCAGAAGTGGCGGCTCAACCACTCACCCGTCTTCCTGGACTTCCTGGAAGGCAAAGTCGACCTGCAGTGTACGCCGTGGGGCATTCCCTGCTATTCCGTATTTGGCTGGCAGCGGCCGTGTTATTTGATGGCCGACGGCGGGTACGCGCACAGCTATCAGGAGCTGCTGGACGATACGGACTGGTCACAGTATGGCCGCGGCCGGCATCCCAAGTGCGCCAACTGCATGGCCCACTGCGGCTACGAGCCGACAGCCGTTTCCGTCACCGCGCAATCGCTGAGGGAAACGGTACGCGCCGCCGGCGATGCCCTGGCTGGTCAGTTCGCCCATAGTTGACGCTCACCCCCAACTCGCGCGCTTCAGGGGTTCGGGGTAGAGCCAGGCGATGGGCCGAGCTCACGTGTGCCGGCCCCGGCACTGCGTCCGTTCGCCGGCACGCTCCGTTAAGTGCTAAGGGTCGCGTAGGGCATCACGGCAGAGCTCTGGCCGGCCAGTGGTGGGCTGTAGGCTTAGGAGGAGTGCCTTCTGGAAGCTTCCGTCGCGTGTCGGGAATTGTCGGGGGTTCGCTGCTGCTGATCCTGGCAGTGGCGAGCTGCAACTCCGGCGCAAGCGCTCCGCCCGCTGCCAGTGCACCTATCTCGGCCTCGCCGAGCGCCAGCGTAGCCTCGCGGGCAGCATCAGCCGCGAGCAGGCCGGCGCTGGCCTCGTCCACATCGCCCGAGGCCTCAGCACCAGCCAGCGCGTCTGCCAGCACCCAGGCGGCCAGCGCCAGGGGCTCCGCGAGCTCGGCCGCAACCACATTGCCAGCGGGCGCGCGCGCTCTGCTGCCTGCTCCCGCCAACGTGCAGGCGGTCGCAACCCTGTACCGTGGCCAGCAAAGCTCCACCCTGGCGGTACTCTCGATGCTGCCCAATCCGCCAGGTATGCCCGCCGGCACGCCACCCATGACCATGCAGCTGGCCATTGTGACCGGCGGACCCATTGGCTGGCGGCTGCCCTTAGCCGTCACCAAGGGCTTTGCGCTGGAGCCAAAGCTCACCACCGCCAAGGTGGCGGGCGTGGAGGCGGCCGGCGTGACGTACGGCATCGGCGCGAATAGCCAGGGGCTGCTGGTGCTGCGCGATGCCACCGTCGTGTACGACGGGGTGGCGGACGGCGTTGTGTTGAAGGACCTCAACGGCGATGGCAGCGCCGAGGTGCTGCGCTCCTGGTCGCCCTTCTGCCAAAGCCATGTGGCGAGCCCTCGCCTCTCCACGGTGTACCAATGGCAGCAGGGCACCTTTGCTGTGGCAACTGGCAGCTTCCCCAAGGTGCTTGCCCAGGACCAGGCGAACTTCGAGGCAGCGGTCGCGCGGGCCAATCTCGCTGCCACGCGCCCGGTGTGGACCGCCGGCCAGAAAGCCTGCCTGCACGATGCGCTCGGTTACATCGCTCAGGAAGGCGCCCAGCAGGCTGAAGCGCAGAAGCAGTTTGCCCAGGTCAAGCAGCTCGACCCCACCTACGACATCGCTGCCATCCAAAAAGCCGCCGACGGCTTGCCAGCGCGCACGAGTCCGTAAAGGACAGGCGCTGCACCCTCCGCCGACGGTCGCCTATTTGGCCGCGGCGATGGCCTTTTGCAATTCCGTGCGAATCTGATCGCCGCCGCTGCTGCGCCAGGCTTTGATCACCTGGTCATAGTCCGTCAACGGCCGGCGACCCGCGACGATGTCCGCGAGGCCGCTGGTCAGCGTGAAGCCGATGCTCGCTCCCTTGGCCTGGTTCGTTTCCGAATAGAAGCCGATGGTTGGATCGTCAACACCAAGCGGAATGAGCGCCTCCTCGTCCGCCTGAGCGCTCTTGGCAAAGTTCGGCCCGCTGGGATCGTACAGGACCGGTGGGTGCTCGCCGATCTCGTTCCACGGCACCAGCACGTCGGCCTTGCCTTTGCTGGTAAGTTGAGGGTTGCCCTGGCTGTCGAGGGTGTAGTCAACACCCTTCACCCCATATTCCAGCAGCAGCGACTCCTGGCTGCCGAACGGCGCCGCCAGGAAATTCAGGATGCCGAGCATCTCCTTGATGCGTGCCGCCGGAGCTTTTTTGAGGGCAATGATGCCGTAGTAGGCGGCGCCCAGGAACTGCGTGCCCTTTCCACCGCTTGCCCCGAAGGGATGGAGCGCGTGCACTTTCACCCGCGGTTTCTGCCCCAGCCCCTGGTTCCACATGATGGAGTAATTGGGCCAGCCGGTGTACCACATGGCGAATTTGCTGCCAATGAAGTCCGACTGGCCGTTGATGAGATTCAGCGTGCCGGAGTCGGGGTACCAGACGCCGGCCGCCACCAGGTCCCGCAAATAGCCGGTAGCTGCTTTGCTCTGCTCGGTCTCATAGTCCTTGGTCAGTGTGCCGTCCGCCGCCAGGCTCCAGTTGTTGGGGGCACCGAACATCGCCATCCAAAAGCTTCGGCTGGTTGCGCTCGGCGCTCCGGCGGAACCCACGGCGTAATGGCCCGCGGAGGCGTTGGTGAGGTGCTGCAGCACGGCCTTGAAGTCGGTGCTGTTGGTTGGCTGCGTGGCGCCGGCCGCGTCCCAAAGATTCTGATTCACAAACAGCGCCGTGTTCACGGCCGAGATGGGGATGGGCACGCCGTACAGACCGCCGTTGTAAACAGCGCTTCGCCAGGGCCGCGTGGGGATGTTGGCCAGGTTGGGATAGTCCTTGGCGGCATCTCCCCCAAGGTAGGGCGTCAAATCCTCCGCCTTCGCCTGGAGGAATGTCGGCAGCTGCTGCACGGTGTTGAGGAGCGGCACCAGGAAGATGTCGGGCAGGTCATTACCGGCCATGAGGGTTGAGAATTTGGTATTGAGGTCCGCGAAGCCGACCATGGTGATGTTCATCGTCGCGTTCAGCTGCTTGTTGATCTCTTGCCACGCGGCGTTTTGGCCCACTGGCGCGGGCGGCTGGGTGATCAACCAGGTGAAGGCGCTGATCGCGCCTCCGGTTCCCGGAGGGTTGGGCACGGACTTGAAAGGCGCTTTCGGATAGCTCAGGTAGCCCGGATCGATGTCCTTGCCGCTGCTGGGCAGGTCGGCCGTGGGACCACTGACGGGGCTGTACGTGGGCAGCTTCGCTGGACCTCCGCTCGTTGCCGAAGCTGAAGGGCGGGTGGCTGTCGAGGCCGCGGCCCGCGGGCTGACAGATGCTGGCGCGGCTGTCGTCGCTGGCGCCGAGGCAGCTGCCGGCGCGGACGCAGCCGGCGCCGCGCCGCAGGCGGCGAGCACCATAACTCCGGCGGCACCGCCCGCCAAGGCCAGAAATTCGCGACGGCTTAAGCCGCGCCATTTGCGATCCACAGTCATCTCCTCTTGTTTCACTTCGTGCACGCTGCTGTTCAAACCGGCTGGACGGTGTCTACCTCGTGAGGCTGCCCAGTGCCAGTCCTCCTGGAGTCCACGGCACTCACCGGTGGCCGGCATCATACACGTTCAGCGCGCAAAGGCCGCGGTCATCGTCCCGCCGAGCTTCACGAAAATGACTTGTGCATCAGTCGAATCGGGGGCGAGGAGCGGCCATTTGATCATCGGACACGACAACGCCAGCCGGATACTCCGCCAAGTCCAGTGCTGCCGGCACTGTCAACCGCGTGGTCCTGGTAGCGGCGATCGACGTGACTGCGCCGCCTCAGCGTCAGGAAGTGCGCCCAGTAACCTGGCACATCAGGCCGAGGGGATCGGCTGGCGACTCGTTAGCTGCCCAAGCGACGTACTGGTCGGGCCGGACGAGGACGAAGCCGGCGGCGTAGGCTTCGCGATCGCCAGTGCATGTGTCGCGAATGACCTTCAGCGGGATGTT